>NZ_JAFEUF010000161.1:0-5394 GCF_016901035.1 Streptomyces durocortorensis | reverse complement strand
GCGGGCCCGGGCCGGGGGGCCGGGGGGGGGGGCGCCCCCCGGGGCCCCCCCCCGCGGGGGCGGGGGGGCGCCGCCCCCCCCCCCCCCCCCCCCCCCCCCCCCCCCCCCCCCCCGTCTTGTCATGCCGGCTCTCAGGCCACGAAGGAGCGCGGAGCGTCGGCCCCCGCGCCCGCCCCGGAGCGCACCAGGTCCACCGCCGCCGCCAGGCGTACGGCCGCCTCGTCGGCGACCGGCCCGCTCACCGTGAACGGCAGCCGTACGTATCCTTCGAAGGCCCCGTCGACCCCGAACCGGGGGCCCGACGGCACGCGGACGCCGACGCGTTCACCCGCCACGGCCAGCCGGGATCCGGAGATGCCGCCGGTGCGCACCCACAGCGTCAGCCCGCCGCGCGGCACGGTGAACTCCCAGTCCGGCAGCTCCCGGCGCACCGCCGTCACCAGGGCGTCCCGGTTCTCCCGGGCCTGGCTCCGCCGGACCTCGACGGCCTGTTCCCAGCCGCCCGTCCCCATGAGCCAGTTGATGGCGAGCTGTTCCAGGACGGGGGTGCCCATGTCGGCGTACGCGCGGGCGGCGACCAGGCTGCGGATGACGTCCGGGGCGGCGCGCACCCAGCCGATCCGCATTCCCGCCCAGAAGGCCTTGCTGGCCGAGCCGACGGTCAGGACCGTGCTGCCGGCCGGGTCGAAGGCGCAGACCCGTCGAGGCATGTCGATGTCGGCGTCCAGGCGGAGTTCGTTCATGGTCTCGTCGACGACCAGGACCGTTCCGGCGGACCGGGCCGCCTCCACCAGGTCGCGGCGCTGCTGCTCGTCGGCGAGCGCGCCGGTGGGGTTGTGGAAGTCGGCGACCACATAGGCGAGCCGGGGCGCGGCGTCCCGCAGCACCTGGCGCCAGCGGTTCATGTCCCAGCCACCGAGCCCCTCCTGCATCGCGACCGGGACGAGGCGGGCGCCCGTCTCGCGCATCAGCTGGAGGATGTTGGCGTACGAAGGGGACTCGACCGCGATGCGTTCGCCGCGGCCTGCGAAGAGGTGGCAGATCGCGTCGATGGCGCCCATCGCACCGGTGGTGACCATGATCTGTTCGGGCATGGTCGGGATGCCGAGGGCGGAGTAGCGGTCGGCGATCATCCGGCGCAGGGCGGGCAGCCCGGCCGGGTAGTCGCCGTGCGTGTGGGCGTACGGCGGCAGCTCCTCCAGCGCCCCCTGGACCGCGCGGGTCAGCCAGGGCTCGGGCGCGGGCAGGGCCGCGCAGCCCAGGTCGATCATCGAGCCGAGGGACTCCGGCGGCAGCGGTTCGAGGCCGCGGGCGGGCAGCGGGTTGCCGGCCGGAACGGCGGTCCAGCTGCCCGCGCCGCGCCGGGACTCCAGGAACCCTTCGGCGCGCAGCGCCTCGTAGGCGGCCGCGACGGTCGTGCGGCTCACCGACAGGGCGAGGGCCAGTTCGCGTTCGGCGGGGAGCCGGGCGGCGACCGGAACGCGTCCTTCCAGGACGAGCAGCCGTACGCCGTCGGCGAGCGCGCGGTACGCGGGCGGCTTGCGGCCGCCCGGTCCGGTGGGCCGGGCCTGCTGCGACCGGAGCTGCCGGGCGAGCTGGGCCGCTCCCACCGTCGATGTCCACTGCGCCATCGAAATCAGTCCACCTTCCTCGGATTGGCCATAGTTGGTGGCCGATCCCCTGCCACAGAGTGACATGAAGCAGTCCACCACCACTACATCAGGGGGCACAACGTGGCCAGGACCACCGGCCGGAGCAGCACTCATCTCACCCGGCGGCTGGTCCAGCTGTACGTCGGCCTGGCGCTCTACGGGGCGAGCTCCGCGCTTCTGGTCCGGGCCGGACTGGGTCTCGAGCCGTGGGGTGTGCTGCACCAGGGGCTCGCGGAGCGGACCGGGATCTCGATCGGGGTCGTGTCGATCATCGTCGGCGCGGTGGTGCTGCTGCTGTGGATCCCGCTGCGCCAGCGGCCGGGGCTCGGCACGGTCTCCAACGTCTTCGTAGTCGGTCTTGCGATGGACGGGACGCTCGCGGTGGTCGGCGACCTCGACGCACTCGGCGTCCGGATCCCGGTGATGGTGCTCGGCATCGTCCTCAACGGCGTGGCGACCGGGCTGTACATCGCGGCCCGCTTCGGCCCGGGGCCGCGGGACGGGCTGATGACCGGGCTGAACCACATCACCGGCCGCTCGATCCGGCTGGTCCGCACGGCCCTCGAAGTGGCGGTCGTGGCGACCGGCTTCGTGCTCGGCGGCTCGGTGGGGGCGGGCACGGTGCTGTACGCGCTGGCCATCGGCCCGCTGGCCCAGCTCTTCCTGCGGATGTTCGCGCTCCCCGCGCCCGCCGGCACGGGGGTCACCGTCGCCTCGGGCGAGCCGTCCACGCCTGCGACGGCCGCCGGTTCCGGATCCGTCGCCCCCGCGACGGCCGCCGGTCCCGGGCCCGTCGCCGCTCCGCCGTCCGGGCAGGCCATACTGCCGCAGTGAAGCCGAGCCACCCGTATCCGAGCCACCCCTACCTGGACCACCCGACGCCGATCCCCTTCGCCCACCGCGGCGGGGCGGCGGACGGCGTGGAGAACACCGTGACCGCCTTCCGCCGGGCGTGGGACGCGGGCTACCGCTACTTCGAGACCGATGTGCACACCACGGCGGACGGCCGGCTGGTCGCCTTCCACGACGCGACGCTGGACCGGGTCACCGACGCCCGGGGCCGGATCGCCGAACTGCCCTGGAGCGAGGTGGGCCGGGCCCGGGTCGGGGGCGGCGAACCGCTCCCGCTCTTCGAGGAGCTGCTGGAGGAGTTCCCCGGGGCCCGCTGGAACGTGGACCTGAAGACCGAGTCGGCACTGGAGCCGCTGCTCACCCTGATCCGCCGGACCGACGCCTGGGACCGGATCTGCGTCGGCTCGTTCTCGGAGGCCCGGGTGACCCGCGCGCACCGCCTGGCGGGCCCCCGGCTGGCCACGTCGTACGGGGTGCGGGGCGTCCTCGCGCTACGGCTGCGTTCGTACGGGATCCCGGTGCCGCTGCGCGCGGGCGCGGTGTGCGCCCAGGTCCCCGAGCGGCAGGGCCCCGTCCCGGTGGTGGACGCCCGCTTCGTCCGCACGGCGCACGCGCTCGGGCTCCAGGTGCACGTCTGGACGGTGAACGAGCCGGATCGGATGGTGGCGCTCCTGGACCTCGGGGTGGATGGCATCATGACCGATCACATCGAGACGCTGCGTACGGTGCTGAGCGAGCGGGGGGCATGGTCCTGACGCCCGGCCCGTCCGCGTCCACAGGGGACGAGCGAGGGGACGCGGCGTGAGCACCGGGACCACAGGAACGGCCGATCCGTCCGGACGGCCGCCGGGCGGGGATGCCGCGGCCGCCCGCAAGCGGGAGCAGCACGGCTGGTACTTCTACGACTTCGCGTGCTCCGTCTACTCCACCAGCGTGCTGACCGTCTTCCTCGGCCCGTATCTGACGTCGATCGCGAAGGCGGCGGCGGACCCGGACGGGTTCGTGCACCCGCTGGGCATACCCGTGCGCGCGGGGTCGCTGTTCGCGTACTCCGTCTCGGCCTCCATCGTGGTGGCCGTGATCCTGATGCCGATCGTGGGCGCGGCGGCGGACCGTTCGGGGCGCAAGAAGCCGCTGCTGGCGGCGGCCGCGTACACGGGGGCGGCGGCCACGACCGGGATGTTCTTCCTGGACGGCCATCGCTATCTGCTGGGCGCGTTCCTGCTGATCGTGGCCAACGCCTCGATCTCGGTGTCGATGGTGCTGTACAACGCCTATCTGCCGCAGATCTCCGAGCCGGAGGAGCGCGACGCGGTCTCCTCGCGCGGCTGGGCCTTCGGCTACACCTCGGGCGCGCTGGTCCTGGTCCTCAACCTGATCCTGTACACCGGCCACGAGTCCTTCGGGCTCGCCGAGTCCGACGCGGTGCGGATCTGTCTCGCCTCGGCCGGTGTGTGGTGGGGCGCGTTCACCCTCGTACCGCTGCGGCGGCTGCGCGACCGCCGGGTGCGGCCGGACGGCGAGGGGGCGGTGGGCTCCGGGTGGAAGCAGTTGCGGGCGACCCTGCGCGACATGCGGCGCCACCCGCTGACGCTCTCGTTCCTGCTGGCCTATCTCGTCTACAACGACGGGATCCAGACGGTGATCTCGCAGGCCTCGCTGTACGGCTCCGAGGAGCTGGGCCTGGATCAGACGACGCTGATCGTCGCGGTGCTGCTGGTGCAGATCCTGGCGGTGGCGGGGGCGCTCGGCATGGGACGGCTCGCCCGGACGTACGGCGCGAAGCGCACGATTCTCGGGTCGTTGGTCATCTGGACCCTGATCCTGCTCGCCGCCTATCTGCTGCCCGCCGACGCGCCGGTGTTCTTCTTCGTCCTGGCGGCGGCGATCGGCCTGGTGCTGGGCGGCAGCCAGGCCCTGTCGCGGTCGCTGTTCTCGCATCTGGTGCCGCGCGGCAAGGAGGCGGAGTACTTCTCCGCGTACGAGATGAGCGACCGCGGACTGAGCTGGCTGGGGCCCCTGGTGTTCGGTCTGGCGTACCAGGTGACCGGCAGCTACCGGGACGCGATCATCTCGCTGATCGTGTTCTTCGCCCTGGGCGCGGTGCTGCTCGCGCGGGTTCCGGTGAGGCGTGCGGTGGAGGCCGCGGGCAACCCCGTACCGGAACGGATTTAGACGCTGAAGTAAAAGGCCGGTAGTATACGTCTTTGGCCTGCCCGGAGGACCGTTACTGCCAGTGGAAGCGGCTCAACCGTTGGGTGACAACATCCACCAGAGGTGACAAACCGGGCATGGGCGGGTACTCAACCCAGATAAAGCAGCGGCACGACGGGCGACGCATGACCCGCAACGGGAATCTTTACCGCCGACCGGACGTTGACCGGATGACGACGACAGCGACATTTTGTCCTGTGGGCGACAAGCCCGGGAGGCACGATTCATGAGTGAGCGAGCTCTCCGCGGCACGCGACTTGTGGTTACCAGCTACGAGACGGACCGCGGCATCGATCTGGCCCCGCGCCAGGCGGTGGAGTACGCATGCCAGAACGGACATCGATTCGAGATGCCGTTCTCGGTAGAGGCAGAGATTCCGCCGGAGTGGGAGTGCAAGGCGTGCGGCGCCCAGGCACTCCTGGTGGACGGGGATGGCCCCGAGGAGAAGAAGGGCAAGCCGGCGCGCACGCACTGGGACATGCTCATGGAGCGGCGCACCCGCGAGGAGCTGGAGGAGGTGCTGGCCGAGAGGCTGGCGGTTCTGCGCTCCGGAGCCATGAACATCGCCGTGCACCCGCGGGACAGCAGGAAGTCTGCCTGACCGCGTAACACCGCACAGCAGCACCACAGCAGCACCAAGAGCCGCGGGCCGTGACACAGAACGTGTGTCACGGCC
>NZ_JAFEUF010000160.1:15308-17055 GCF_016901035.1 Streptomyces durocortorensis | reverse complement strand
GGTGGGGGGGGCGGGGCTGCCCGCCCCTGCCCGGGCGCGCGGGGGGGGGGGGGGGGGGGGGGGGGGGGGGGGGGGCCCCGGGGGGGGGCCCCCCCCCCCCCCCCCCCCCCACGTCAGGATGCCGGAGCCCTTCTTGTCGGTCCGCTGCACGGCGAGGGTGACACCGGCCGGGAGGCCGCGGCCCTGCGCCGTCAGCCTGCCGGTGATCTCCAGCCCCTCCCCCTTCGTCGCCTCCGCCGGAGCGCTCAGCGTGATGGCGGTCGGAGCCTTGGCGACCGTGACACCGACCGTGATGTCCTCGGCGGGCCGGTGAACGAGGCTTCCGGTGAAGGAGAGGGTGTAAGTGGCCTCCCCCACGGAAGACGGCACGTCCAGGAGGGTGAACGTACCGTCCGCCTCGACCTCGACGGCGGGCACCGCACGGTCGCCCCGGGCGTCGTGGCGCACCGCCGACACCTTCGCCGGCCCGGCGGGCGCGGGTCCGTCCAGCTCCAGGCGGCCCCGGATGCCGAGCGGTTCGCCGACGACGGGCTGCTTCGGCGTGGTGGTCGGGGAGCCGGTGAAGCGGGCGTCGTACTGGACGGCGGGGGGCTGGATGACGTGCAGCCAGAACTCGTTGCCGTAGACGTTGCTCGTGACCGCGAAGAGCCGCGTCCCGTCCTGGGACCAGCCCAGGCCGCGGGAGGCGACCAGATCGCCCTGGAGAGCGCCCTCGAAGGCGAACTCCACCGGGGTGGTGCGGTCGGCCGGGTCCGCCGGCTGCACCAGCAGGTCGGCGGTGCCCCCGGAGGCCGCGGCGCCCCGCGCGACGTACTTCCCGTCACCCCCGAAGGCGACCGCCGTCGCCGTCGCCCCCTCGGGCAACGGCTGGTAGGGGACCGGCGCGTCGGACAGGTCGGAGGTGTTCAGCAGCCGGGTTCCGGCAGACCCGTCGGCGACGGCGATCCGCTTCCCGTCGGCGGAGAGCGCGAGGTCCCTCAGGTGCAGGGCGCCCTGGCCCTCCGCGCCGGCGAACCGCCGCTGGGGCCCGCGCACCAGGGTGCTGCCGCTCGTGTCGAAGACGGTGAGGAAGGGGTCGGCGACACCGTTGCCGCGGGACTGGCCCATGACGAGCCGGTCGGGCGCCCCGGGGCCCTCCGTCAGCCTCAGCCGCCCCGTGTCGTTCCATTCGGTGCTGACCGCGGTGGTGCCGTCCACCCCGAAGAGCCGGGTGTTCCTGTTGTCGCAGTCGCCGGTGGCCGCCGTCTCGGCGTACCACTGGCGCCCGCCGGCGAAGGCCACGTCACGCGGGCACTCCACGGAGTAGTGGGCACGGACCAGTGCGGTGCGCTGCGCGGTTGCGGTGTCGAACGCGAGGATGCCGTTGGACTGGGAGACGTGGAGCGTGGAGGCGTCCGCGCTCAGGGCCATACCGGTCGGCGAGCTGTCCGTGGGCAGCACGCCCACCTTCGTACCGGCGAAGTCGTAGACCTGCACCTCGCCGCCCGTGCGGCTGCGGCGGTCGTCACTGATGTACAGGCGCTCGTGGACGGAGTCGACCACCAGCTCCGAGTACGAACTGATCGGCAGCTTCGCCACCTTGTCGCCGCCCGCCGCGGTGGCGGCGGCGGCCCGCGCGGCGGGGGGGGGCCCGCCCCCCCCCCCCCCGGGCCCGGGGCGGGCCGCCCGGGCGCGCGCCGGGGGCCCCCCGGGCGGCGGGGGAGACACGGCGGGGGGGGCGCCCCCCCCCCCCACCCCCCCCAACCAC
>NZ_JAFEUF010000160.1:0-15299 GCF_016901035.1 Streptomyces durocortorensis | reverse complement strand
TGGGTGGCGGCCGCCCACCCGCTGCCTTCTTATCCATCGGTGGGTGCCCGGCCCCTTGGCGGCCCCCCGGGGGGGGGGGGGGGGGGGGGCGGGGGGGGGGGGGGGGCCCCGCCCCCCCGCGCCCAGGGCCAGTGCGGTCAGGGTCGCCGCCGTACGTCTGCCGTGCCGAGTTCTCTTCAACGTCGTTCCCCCACAAGTCCGTCGGCGCCACGGGATGAGCCGCAGCACCTGGTGAAGTTTCAGCAGACAAGTGTGAAGGTCCTGCACGCAAGGAGATGGCGATTCATGGACGTTCCCCATGAAAAGGGGTGGCCCCCGGAACCGTGAGGGGGTTCCGGGGGCCGGGAGGGATGTCCTTGGTCGGGGACGAGCCCTCCGGGGCTGTCGGCGTCGGCCGGCGCGACGACAGGCCCCGCACCGCGGCGGATCGTTCGGCCCCACAGGTCAGGGCGGATGTCCGATGGACCCGGCCGCGGGGTTCGGTGGGAGTGCCGGGATCAGCCCAGGCGCTCGACGAGCGCGTGGTACTCGTCCCACAGCTCCTTGGGCGTGTGGTCGCCGAAGGTGTTGAGGTGCTCGGGGACCAGGGCGGCCTCCTCGCGCCAGACCTTCTTGTCGACGGTGAGGAGGAAGTCGAGGTCGGCCTCGGAGAGGTCCAGGCCCTCGGTGTCGAGCGCACCCTTGGCCGGGAGGATGCCGATCGGGGTCTCGACGCCCTCGCCCTTGCCCTCCAGGCGCTCCACGATCCACTTGAGCACGCGGCTGTTCTCACCGAAGCCGGGCCAGACGAACTTGCCCGCCTCGTTCTTGCGGAACCAGTTCACGTAGTAGATCTTCGGCAGCTTCGACTGATCGGCCTTGTCCGCACCGACCTTGACCCAGTGGTTCATGTAGTCGCCCATGTTGTAGCCGCAGAACGGCAGCATGGCGAACGGGTCGCGGCGCAGCTCGCCGACCTTGCCCTCGGCGGCGGCGGTCTTCTCGGAGGCCACGTTGGCGCCGAGGAAGACGCCGTGCTGCCAGTCGAAGGACTCGGTGACCAGCGGTACGGCGGAGGCGCGGCGGCCACCGAAGAGGATGGCCGAGATCGGCACGCCCTTGGGGTCCTCCCACTCGGGCGCGATGATCGGGCACTGCCCGGCGGGGACGGTGAAGCGGGCGTTGGGGTGGGCGGCGGGCGTGCCGGACTCGGGGGTCCAGTCGTTGCCCTTCCAGTCGGTGAGGTGCGCGGGCGCCTCCTCGGTCATGCCCTCCCACCACACGTCGCCGTCGTCGGTGAGCGCGACGTTGGTGAAGACGGAGTTGCCCCACATGGTCTTCATGGCGTTGGCGTTGGTGTGCTCGCCGGTGCCGGGGGCGACGCCGAAGAAGCCGGCCTCGGGGTTGATCGCGTAGAGGCGTCCGTCCTCGCCGAACCGCATCCAGGCGATGTCGTCGCCGATGGTCTCCACGGTCCAGCCGGGGATGGTCGGCTCCAGCATGGCGAGGTTGGTCTTGCCGCAGGCCGAGGGGAACGCGGCCGCGACGTACTTCGATTCACCGCGCGGCGGCGTGAGCTTCAGGATGAGCATGTGCTCGGCCAGCCAGCCCTCGTCGCGGGCCATGACGGAGGCGATGCGCAGCGCGTAACACTTCTTGCCGAGCAGGGCGTTGCCGCCGTAGCCGGAGCCGTACGACCAGATCTCGCGGTCCTCGGGGAAGTGCGAGATGTACTTGGTGGAGTTGCAGGGCCACGGAACGTCTTCCTGACCCTCCTCCAGCGGCGCTCCGAGGGTGTGGACGGCCTTGACGAAGAAGCCGTCGGTGCCCAGCTCGTCCAGGACGGCCTGGCCCATGCGGGTCATGGTGCGCATGGCGACGGCGACGTACGCGGAGTCGGTGATCTCGACGCCGATCGCGGAGAGCGGCGAGCCGACGGGCCCCATGCAGAAGGGAACGACGTACAGGGTGCGACCGCGCATGGACCCCCGGAAGACACCGTTCTCCCCCGTGAAGATCTCCCGCATCTCGGCGGGGTCCTTCCAGTGGTTCGTCGGGCCCGCGTCCTTCTCCTCCTTGGAGCAGATGAACGTACGGTCCTCGACGCGGGCGACGTCGGTGGGGTCGGACGCGGCGTAGTACGAGTTCGGCCGCTTGATCTCGTCCAGCTTGGTGAACGTGCCCTTGGCGACGAGCTCCCCGCACAGGCGCTCGTACTCGGCCTCGGAGCCGTCGCACCAGACCACCCGGTCCGGCTGGGTGATGGCTGCGATCTCGTCGACCCAGGAGATGAGCTCCTGGTGGGTGGTGGGGACAGTGAGGGGAGCCGCGATGTCGCGCGCCACGATCGCTCCTACGTTGAGGGTGTCAGTTGTCTGTAGGCCCCGTGGGGGCTGCGACCCGGATGCTTCGTACCCTTCGAATTCCCCTGGCGCTCATCCGGTGCCGACTGCACTCATTTGATCATCCGACCGATCCGCCCATCTGTCCAGGGGGCCTCACACGTGAGCATCGCCACTCATTTGCGCCCCATATCCACTACCTACGGTGGCGTAGGTAGCATGCGAGGCATGACTGACGTTGCCGCTGACGCCGCGACCCCGGGCCCCGTCGTACTCGACCCCACCCCCGTCAAACCGAGGATGCGCGGCTGGCTGCACGCCGGAATGTTCCCGGCGGTCGTCGTCGCCGGCATCACCCTGATCGCGCTGACCGACAGCACGCTGGGCCGGATCGCCTGCGGCGTCTACATCCTCAGCGCCTGCCTGCTGTTCGGCGTGAGCGCGGTCTACCACCGCGGCACGTGGGGGCCGCGCGGCGAGGCGGTGCTCCGCCGTCTGGACCACGCGAACATCTTCCTGATCATCGCGGGCACCTACACCCCGCTGACGCTGCTCCTGCTCCCCGAGTCGACGGCCCGGCCCCTGCTGTGGGCGGTCTGGGCGGCAGCGGGGGCGGGCATCGCCTTCCGCGTCTTCTGGGTCGGCGCACCACGCTGGCTCTACACACCGTGCTACATCGCGATGGGCTGGGCGGCGGTCTTCTTCCTGCCGGACTTCATGCGGACGGGCGGCATCGCGGTCCTGGTGCTGGTCATCGTCGGCGGGCTGCTCTACAGCGCGGGCGGCGTGATCTACGGCATCAAGAAGCCGAACCCGTCGCCGCGCTGGTTCGGCTTCCACGAGGTCTTCCACTCGCTGACGCTGGCGGCGTTCGTCGCGCACTACGTGGGCATCTCGCTGGTCGCGTACCAGCACGGGTGATCGTTGAGGCGTTACGCAGGAGGGGCCGGCCGCGCATGGCGACCGACCCCTCCTTCATGTGCGGGCACTCACCCGCCCAGCTTGGCCGCCAACTCCCCCACGTCCGTGGTCGGCGCGTCGCACACGAAGTGGCGGCAGACGTACGCGGTCGGCTCCCCGCCCACCAGCGGCCGGTCCACCAGCAGCGGGAACTCGGCCCCCGCCCCCGGCCCCTCGCCGGCCGCGACCACCGCACCCGGGGCCCGCCCCAGCAGCGCCGTCCGGTGCAGCTCACCGCCGACCGGCCCGGCCACGGCGACCTCGCGAGGCCCGTCGAGCAGCGCCTCGGCCACCGCGAGCCCCCAGCCGACGAAGCGGGGGACGCGCGGCCCCAGGGCCTTCACCACACCGAGCGCGCCCTCGGCGGCGGTGCGGTGGGCTTCGGACCCGGTGTACGCGGCGTAGGTGAGGAGCGCCCCCGCAGCGGCCGTCCACCCGGACGGGGTGGCGCTGTCGGTCGGATCCTGGGGCCGCCGGATGAGCTGCTCGGCGTCATGGGCGGTGTCGTACAACTGCCCGCCCTCCCCCGTGAACTGCTCCAGCACGATGTCCAGCAGGAACCCGGCGAACTCCAGCCAGGCCCCCTCCCCGGTCACCGCGGCCAGCGCGAGGAAGCCCTCCGCCACATCGCCGTAGTCCTCCAGCACCCCGGCGTTGTCCCCGGCGCGCCCGTCCTTGGACGTACGGGTCAGCCGGGCCACCTCACCCAGATGCACCCGCACGAGCAGGTCAGCGGCCTCGGTGGCCCGCTCCACGAGGTCGGGCCGGTCGAAGTAGGCACCGGTCTCGGCAAGGGCGGCAATAGCAAGCCCGTTCCAGGCAGCGACGACTTTGTCGTCCCGCCCCGGGCGCGGCCGCTCCTCACGGGCGGCCAGCAGCCGGGCCCGTACGTCGGCGACCCGCGCGGCGTCCACGGGCCCGGCGTCCCCCGGCAGCCGGAGCACGGAGGCGCCCTCCTCGAAGGTGCCGTCCTCGGTCACGCCGAAACAGGCTGCGGCGAAAGCGGCGTCGTCCTCCCCGAGCACGTCACGCAACTGCGCGGGCGTCCACACGTAGAACGCACCCTCGACATGCTTGCCGTCCGCGTCCTCGCTGTCGGCGTCGAGGGCGGAGGCGAACCCGCCCTCGGCGGTCCGCAGCTCCCGCACCATGAAGTCGGCGGTCTCCAGGGCGATCCGCCGGGCCTCGTCCGACCCGGTGGCCCGCCAGAGATGGGCGTACACCCGGCAGAGCAGGGCGTTGTCGTAGAGCATCTTCTCGAAGTGCGGGACGATCCACTCCCGGTCCACGGAGTACCGCGCGAACCCGCCGCCGAGCTGGTCGTAGATCCCACCGCGGGCCATCGCCGCACAGGAATCAGCGGCCATCTGAAGGGCCCCTTCAGCCCCGGTCCGCGCGTAATGCCGCAGCAGGAACTCCACGGCCATGGCCGGCGGAAACTTGGGCGCACCCCCGAACCCGCCGTGCTGCTCGTCGTACTCCCGGGTCAGCCCGAGCAGCGCCTGCGCCACCTCGGACTCCCCCGGCACCCCGTCCCCACCGTGCACCAGCGACCGCCCCGCCAGATCGGCGACGATGCGCCCGGCGACCTCGGCGACCTCTTCCCTCCGGTCGGTCCAGGCGACCGTGACCCCCTCCAGAACCTGCTGGAAGGAGGGCGAGCCGTGCCGGGGCTCGGGCGGGAAGTAGGTCCCGAAGTAGAACGGTTCGGCGTCCGCGGTGAGAAAGACGGTCATCGGCCACCCACCGTGCCCGGTGGCCGCCTGAACGGCCTCCATGTACACGGCGTCGACGTCGGGCCGCTCCTCCCGGTCGACCTTCACGGGCACGAAGTGCGCGTTGAGGTAGGCGGCCACGGTCTCGTCCTCGAACGATTCGTGGGCCATGACGTGACACCAGTGGCACGCGCTATAGCCGACCGACAGCAGAACGGGTACATCACGCCGTTTTGCTTCCTCGAACGCCTCAGATCCCCACGGCCACCAGTCGACCGGATTGTCGGCATGCTGAAGCAGATAAGGCGAGGTCACACCAGCCAACCGGTTCATACGCCCCAGCCTCTCACAGCGTCTGCCACGACCGTTGAAACACTGACGAGCCCACCTCACTTGGCCGAATTGCACTTATGCGCCATGACATGGTGGGCGACTCCTTCCCCTCCGAGTCGGGCAGCCCGGCACCTCGGAACAGTAGGCTTGGCGCAGCAGCGCCGGACCTGCCGAGGCCTCTCGAAGGAGGTACACCATGACCGCCGAGATGGTGGCGCCCGCGTGGATGCACACGCAGATCAGCGCGGAGCAGTACGACTCCTGGTCCGAGGAGCAGTGCGCCGGCATCGAGATCGTGGACGGGATGGTCGTCGTGAGCCCGAGCGCCTCCAAGCGCCACAACCGGCTGGCCCGCATCCTGGCCAACGCCCTGGACACCGCCGCGGGCCCCGACTGGAACGCGGACACGGACTTCGACGTCCGCCTGCAGGACGTTCCCCTCACCAACCGCCGCCCCGACGTCATCGTCTACCGGACGGAGACCATCGACCTCACGCCCACCCG
This sequence comes from Streptomyces durocortorensis, assembly GCF_016901035.1. Taxonomy (GTDB): domain Bacteria; phylum Actinomycetota; class Actinomycetes; order Streptomycetales; family Streptomycetaceae; genus Streptomyces; species Streptomyces durocortorensis. Next base: position 9,466 of record NZ_JAFEUF010000160.1, on the reverse strand, counting down.
CCCCGAGCACGTGCTCCTAGTCGTCGAGGTCGTGTCGCCGGGCTCGGAGACCACGGACCGGATCGTGAAGGTCGACCAGTACGCCAAGGCCGGCATCCCCTTCTACTGGCGCATCGAACAGGCCGCCACCGAGATCCCGATCGTCTACACCTACGTCCTCGACCCCGCCACCAATGCTTACCGGGACGGCGAGACGTTCACTGGCACGGTGAAGGCCACCGCGCCCTTCTCCGTCACGGTCGATCTCGGGGTCATGTGACGACTCTGCCCACGGCATGCAGCGGGAAAAGCGACGAAACGACGGGCGGAGGCGCCCCGGGCAAGCTTTCCACCCGGGGCGCCTCCGGCCGTCGGCGCCGTCTACCGGCCGACCCCGGACTTCACGACTCCTCCCGACTGTGTGTCCGCGGCGTGCTCGATGCCTCGGAACCCGCTCCCGAGATAGCCGCCGATCACGATGACGGTCGCCGCCGCACCAAGCGCGACCGCCAGCCGTTCGCCTCTCGACAGAGCGGTCGCCGCGCCCTCCGGCGGCGCTGTCCGCTGGTAGACGAGCACCCCGGCCGTGAAGGCCCCGGCAACGACGAGAGCGGTGATCAGGTCAAAGGTCACGTACAAGGAGCCCCCCGGGTTCGAAGCCCGCTGCCGGAGCGATACGCCTCGGCGGCGGGTGCAAGCAAACGGCATGGTTCAGGAACGAGTTCGACGCCCCGCAGCCGGGGCCATGTGGACGGTTACTCGGCATCCAGCTCCTGTCGCAGCTGATCCAGCGTGGAACCTTCGGGCGTACGCCACAGAGTCCAGCCGTTGATGACGTTGCCGGTCACTGCCTCCGCCGCCTTCGACGGCGAGGGGAACGGGGAGGAGTGCCCGTCGACGACGAGCTGACCTTCGGCAGTGACGACGGCACGGCCCAACCTGTTGGCACGACGCTGACGGAACGTGAGCACCGCCCCCGGTTCGAGTAGGCCGGCGCGCATCAGCCCGGCCAGGGGTCCCTGGGGAATCACCGGAGCGGCCTGCGCAGAGGCAGCTCCTTCACCGAGGGACAGGGTGACGTGAACGGTGTCGTCACCGCTCGCGCTCACGAGTCGGGCGATGACGGCGGGGTCGAAGTGGATACTCAGCGTGGCCATGTGCACTCCTGACGTAGACGGCCTCCCCCAGCGGGACGCCTCGACTTCGCTTCGATTTTAAGCAGCACGAGCGACTCGATTCGACTTCGATTGCGAGCGATTAAGGAGAAGTCTTGGAGGTGTTGGACGAAGGTCGGGCGCCTCATCTCACCAGGAAGCTGTTCAGCGCCCTGCTGCGGATGTCCCGCGTCGTCGCCAACTGGTCCAGCAGCCGCCGCTCATGGGCGTCGAAGCTCGCCATGGCTTCGCCGATGGACCGCTGGGTGTCGAGATCGGGAAGGGCGACGGGTAGCGTCCCGAGCACATCGAGCGAGATGGTTCGGAGCGCCAGGCTCCCCGTCGCATGCGTGTCGAGCCACTCCCGAGCTTCAGGGCTGCGCAGGAACGCCGCCAAATAGCGGGAGTCGACGGTGTGGGGAGGGCTGATCACGAAGCAGCCGGTGCCGCAGACCCAGCCCTGCTGTTCCTCTCCGACCACGGCACATCGCCCTAGGTCACCCCGTCGGGCGACCACGACGTCACCCCGGTGCAGCCGGAAGCGGTCAAGTCGTTCGGCATGCTGCTCGGAGATGTGCTTGATGCCGTCCACGGTGAAGCCGATGTCCGCGATGTCCTTCGGCATCACCACAGGAACGCCGTCGGCCTCCACGTAGTCCTGGGCACGGATCAGGCTTCCCGAAGGCCCCGCGAGCAGGCGTACAGGACGACCGGCGACCGTCACCTCTCCGCTCACCACGTCCTTCAGCGGCAGGTTCTGGCAACGGACGCCGTCCTGCGCCAGCTGGTCCTGCGCGCCGGCGATCTGCGCCAGTTCAGCCCCGAGTTCCGATGTCTCGCGGTTGCGCCTCTCGAAATCGGCCAGCGCGGCGCTCAGGTCCGTGGCTCCACCTGGCCCACTCTCCGTTCTCAGGTAGAACCGCGGATCCAGGTTGCCAGCGTTCTCGATGAGTTCGGCGTAGGCGATCGATCGGGAGAAACCCGGCTCGTCCACCTCCTCCGAGGTTTCGGACCAGAGCCGGAAGCGTTCCGCGATGTGACCGACATCCTCGCTCGACAGCACGCGGGGCCGCTCCGAGAACCCGCGTCCCACACCGCGCGCATCGACGAGGATCACGGAGTCGCTTCGGTGCACCGGACGGGACCGGCGTCCTCGACCGAGTACCCAGATGTGCACGGCGATGTTGGTTCCCGCGAAGAGGTACGCCGGCAGGGCGATCACCGCGAGAACCGCACCCCGGGCCACCATCTCCCGGCGGATCATCGCCTCCGCGCCTCCCGCCCATGCCGCCCGCGCAGGCATCACGACCGCAGCGATCCCGCCTTCCTTCAGTTGGGACCAGGCAAGCTGCAGCCATGCGAAGGCGGCATTCGACTCCTGTGGCGCGATGAACTGCCGCTGCTCCCACCCGTCGATGCGCTGGCTGAACGGCGGATTGCTCAGCACCCGGTCGACACGCCCTAGGTTTCGGTCCCGCAACAGCTTCGCGGGATCGGCCGGTTCCACCTGCGGCACGCTCACCCCGTGCAGGGCCAGGTTCAGCATCGCCGGGCGCACATTGCCCCGATCCACCGCGTACGCCTCGAACGAGTTGTCACCGACCGGCCCCTGCTCGGCCAGATGCCGAGCGGCAGCCGCGAGCACGCTTCCGGCACCACAGGCCGGGTCCATGATCCGGTCTCCCGGACGGGGGGCGGCCAGATCCACGAGCAGATCAGCGACGCCGCGCGGGGTGTAGAACTCCCCTCCCGGCAAAGCCCCTTCTTCTGCGTGCCGTTGAAGCAACAGCTCACAGACGTCGGCCACCGCGACCTCTCCGAGGCCGGGGCTCCGGCCCAGTGCCGCGACGAAAGCCGTCATCCAGGCGGCATCGTCCGGCCCGCCCTCGAAGTCGATGTCGAGGTCGGCCGACCAGAGCAGCGGAAAACCCGGACGCCGGGCCGCCTCCCGCAGGGCTCCCCGCAGGTCGGTCGCCGGGGAGAAGCCGACGACGGCCTCCGCCGAGGCTCGTTTCCACCGCTTCACGAAATCGTCCTCGGCCTGGCCTTCCTCCTCCGCGAAGGCGGCGAGCATCAGGATCGCCAGCATCGCGTCGAGGTCGCCGGTCGTACCCCGGCCGCGTCGGTAGGGCGCGTACGCCCGCCACAACCGGTCGGCAACCTCCGCCGCCGGGTCTGCACCTTCTTCGCTCACGAATGCCTCTCTCCTCGTCTGAGCAAATGCGCAGTAATACTGCGCACCTCTCCTTGCCCCGCCACTCGCCAGCCTCGACGCCCCGGGGTTCGACTTGATCCTTAGATTAGCCGCCAACTGTCGATGAACGGAGCCAGGAACTTGCCCGGTGGGCCTGGCATCAGCTTTGTGCGCAGCTGCGCTGCGCAATTGCCCTCAAGACACGTTGCAGCTCCGGACGCCGACCCGCTCGGCGGGACTGCGGCGACAAGGCGGCGATGAAGGGGCCGCACGTGACGCAGGTCACTCCAGAGGGTGGGGCTCGAAGCCCCGCCTCTGCTCCTGCCCCTGCTCGACGACCACAGGATGGCGGCTTGCATCGAGGCATCTCGGCAGGCCGGAGTTCCGTCCCCGTGTCTGCGCTGACCATGGTCGAAGCAGTACACGGGAAGACTGATCTGGCGCGCTCGAAGTGGGTGTTGTCCCGGCTGCGGGTGGAACCGGTCAGCCAGCAGGACTCCCTGACCGCGGTGGAGCTGCTTCAGGACACAGGTGGGCAGCACGGGCACGAGTACGCAATCGACGCCCTCGTCGCCGCGCTCGCGCTCCGTGTCCCGCCCCCCGTGACCGTTCTGACTTCCGACCATGACGACTGGTCGAAGCTCTGCGGGAAGCGCGTGATCATCAAAGAAGTGTGAGCACGCCCCAGCTACTGGGTTCGCGAGTTCACTGGCACCAGTGGCAACTGGCATACCCGACGCCGAGCAGCACGGGCACGTCGCGCTTCCTGGCCTCCTCGAACGCCTCGGGCGACCAGGGCCACCAGTCGACGGGATTGTCGGCATGCTGAAGGAGGTACGGGGAGGTGGTCTGCGCAAGTCGGTTGGCCATGCCCCCAATCCTCGCGCACCCGCCTCCAGGACGCGGCTGCGCCACGGGGCGGGGTGGGAAGGGGCAGGTGGGGCGGGTGTGCGCTACGGATGCCGGGCGTCTCGGCATCGGCGGACAGTAGGCTGCCCCAACAGCACCGGCTCCTCAAGGGTCTTGGCGTCCTGTAGGGCACCGAGAGATCGTCCACCATCGATGCTTGACCTTTAGCGCACGCATCGTGCTACTTCGCAGCCTGGGAGATGTAGTCGAGGAAGCGGGCGTCGGGCCCACCGCCAGGACGCCTTCCTCGGCGGCGCGCGGGAACGCGCACAGGACGTAGGCCACCCGGTGCAAGGCGACTACCTTCTTGCCCGTGCCCGACCCGCCCTGCACCACGGTCACCCCGCGGTGGGCCGAGTGGACGATCTCGTCCTGTTCGGCCTGCAGCGTCACGACGGCCGTGTGCATCCTGCCCGTTCGCCGCGCCGACAGGGCGCCGGACAGGTACTCCCGCTCCGCTTCGACCGCGCGTGCGTGCGGCAGGATCATTCGGCTTCGGCGTCAGGCACTCCTTCCATTCGCCATCGGGCCGACCGCCCGTCATGCGGCGGCGCGAGGCTCGGGGGTGCGGGCCTCGTCGCGGTCCGGCTCCGGTGCCGGACCCGTCGTCTTCCCGGTGGCGGAGGGCAGGGTGATCAACAGCACCACCGCTCCCAGGAGCGCGATGGCCGCGATCCAGCCCGCTCCGACGTGCATGGCGTGGATGAACGCGTCGTCGGCGGCCCGGGCGAGAGCGGGCTGGTGGGTGGTGGCGGCGATATGGCGTGCCTGTTCGGCGGAGACGGCCGCCTGCTCCCGCACCGCACCGGGTGCGCCCTCCAGCGAGGGTTCGACGGCACGTCGGTACACGATCGACATGATGGTGCCTCCGACCGCGATGCCGATGACACTGCCGGTCTGCCGCACGGTGTTGGTCACGGCCGACCCGGCCCCGGCCTGCTCCAGCGGCAGGTTGCTGATCAGCGCGGCCGTGACGGGGCCGAGCACCATGCCGATCGAGAGGCCCTGCACCAACAGCAGGAGCTCGATCCGGAGGAGCGGGGTGTCGAGTCCGAGCAGTCCGTAGCCGCCCATGGTCAGCGCGGCCACGGTGAGCGCCGGCACGGTGACGAGACGGATCGGCAGACGGCGGACCAGGCGCGAGGCGATCGGCGCCGCGGCGATCGGCCCGGCTCGCGTCCGGGGAACACGCGAGGCGCTCTCTCTCCTCCAGCGCGATGAGCGCGGTATGACGGCTCGCATCGCGGCATCGCGGCAGGTGGGGGGTTCCCGTCCTGGTGTCCGCGCCGACCGTCTCACCCCCCTTCCACCGCCCACAGCGGCGAAGCCGTCGCTCCCCGGAGAACCTTGGCGCGGAGGGACTCCATGCCGAGGTGGAGGGCGGTGGCGCCGTGTGCGTAGGCGTCCTCGATGGGGAGGTAGTAGACGAGGTTGAAGTATTCGTGGGCGCCGCGCAGGCGGGCGTAGTCGTATCCGGTCGAGCGGAGCCAGACGGTGCCCGCGTGGTGGTAGGCGAGGCTGAAAGCGACCATGTGGCGGCCGGTGAACGCGGCGTGGACGGTGCCGCTGTCGGCCATGCCCTCGGCCTGGTCGCGCAGGATCGCGGCCATGACGGCGGGGTCGGCCGGGTGGCCGTGGCGTGCCTGGAGTTGGGCGGCCAGGGCACCGGCGGTGTCGGCGCACTCGGAGAGCCGCAGGGTGCGCCGTTCGTATCCGGCTTCGGCGAAGGCCCGGCGTTCGCGGCGGATCGTGACGCGCCGCTTCGAGGGCAGGGCGGCGAGGTAGTCGTCGAACGTGGTGCCGGGCAGCGGGATGCGGGCGTCCTGGTTCAGTTGTACGGGCTTGGTGCCGCAGGCGTCGGCCAGTTCGGCGGCCGCCTCGTCGCTGACGTACAGCCACCAGGGCACGGCGTTCTCGGCGGCGGCGAGGGTTCCGGCGGCCGTCACCAGCCGGTCCAGTGCCTCGCGGCGTCGGGCGGGGGTGAGGAGCGGGTGGAGCAGAGGGGCGTTGAGGTAGCCGCGGCGGGCTCCCGCCAGGAGGGTACGGGCCGGGGCGCGGCCGGGGAGGAGTTCGTGCACGCGGTAGAGGTCGTTGGGTTCGGTGTCGACCACGTACAGCGGTGCGGCGGCGACCAGGTGGCCGTCGTCGTGGACCAGGGCGTAGTGGACCCGGGCGGTGGGGTCCTGCTGCTGGGCGGCGAGCCAGCGGTGCGAGAGGTAGAGACCCGCCTGTGCGGACAGGGTGTCCCACCGGGCGGCGGGAACGTCCCCGATGTCGGTCACGAGGGTGAGGATCACGGCGGGTTCCCTCCGGTCGGGTGGGGTCGGGTGGAGTGGGGTCGGGTGGGCGTCGCGGAGATCGGCCCGCCGGCCCGCCGCGCCGCCCGTGCACGCGTACCGCGCCCGCCGTCCCGCTTCAGTCGGCAGCCACCCTGCGCGGTTCCGCCTCCGGCACGTGCGCCGCGCGGTACGGGCTGATGGTCCCCGGGCGTACCAGGGTGAGCGCGACCAGGACCGCCACGGCTCCCGAGGCGCAGGTCAGCAGGAACGCGCTGGGGTGGCCGCCGTGGTGTTGGGCCAGTTGTCCCGCCGCCAGTGCGGCCACGCCCTGGCCGACGATGAGACCGCTGCCGAGGAACGTCATCGCCTCGCCCATCCGCTCCATCGGGGCCACCTGTTCCGCGAGGGTGAACACCGCGATCAGGTGCGGGGCCACGGCGAACCCGATGGCGGCGATGGCGGCGGTCGCGCCGAGGAAACTGTCGACCAGGAGGAGTGGAAGCAGCAGCAGGGTCTGCGCGACGATGGCCAGGCGGAGTTGGAGCGTCACTTCCAGGGCGATGGGCCGCATCGTGATGGCCAGGCCCGTCAGCGCGCTGGTCACCGCCATGGCACCCCAGACCAGGCCGGCCGTTCCGGTGTCGCCGAGGTGGGCGGACAGGGCGCTCGTGCCCGCGTTGGCGCTTCCCCAGATCATCCCCTGGAGCAGCGCCATGGCGAAGAGGGCCAGCAGAGCCGGGTGCAGCAGCCGTACGTGCGCCGAGGTGCGGGGCGGTGTGCCCGGCGGCGCGGTGGGGTGGAGGGCGAAGAGCGTGCCGAATACCGTCATGACCAGCCCGGCCAGGACGAGTCCGGCCGCCGGGTGGATCAGCACGACCGTCACCCCGGCGAGTGCGGGGCCCGCCATGAAGCTGAGTTCGTCGACCGTCGTGTCGAAGGAGAGGGCCCGCCTGGTCAACTCCCTCGCGTCCCTCGTGGATGACGGATTCTTGCCGTCCTTGCCGTCCTTGGGGTCCGTCAGGACGATCCAGCGGGTGCGGGACAGCGGCCCGATCTGCGGCACGGTGAGGCCGGCCACGGCGGCGAGCGCCGCCTGGACGACGAGCGGCATCGCGGTCAGGGCCGATACGACGAAGAGCGCGACGGCCGTGGCGTTGGCGAGGGACGCCGCCAGGATGACCGGGCGGTGGCCGCGGCGGTCGGCGTAGCGTCCGAGGAACGGTCCGCCCACGGCCTGGCCCGTCCACAGCATTCCGGCGGCGATTCCGGCCGTGCCGATGCTGTTGAGTTCCGTCAGCATCAGGAGGGTGGCGATGGGGCAGATCGCGGCGGGCAGGCGTGCCGCGAAGGAGATCGCGGGCAGGGCGGGGCCCGCGATCCGGGTAACTGTCGTGAGACTTGCGAACGCTGACACCTGAATCTTTTCCCGTCGTTGTGCGATGTGCGCCGCTCAGCCTTGTGCAACACGCGCCGCTCGGCCTTGTGCGATGTATGCCGCTCAGCAGTGTTCCGCCGTGTCGGTCAGGGGGTGTCGCCGCGGGGCCTCGTTCTCCGGAGCCGCGTCGTCCCGTGCGGGCTCCCCCAGTGCGGAGTCGCCCAGGCTCAGCACCAGCGGCACCGCGAGCAGGTTCACCGCCCCCAGGACCACCCAGGGCCAGGCCGGCCCGTATCCCAGGAGCGTGGTGAGTACGGCGGGGGCCAGGGCGTTCCCGAGGCTCCAGGAGAGCTGGAAGACGCCCAGATAGCGGCCGCGGATGTGGTCCGGCGCGAGGGAGGCGCTGAGTTCGCTGCTGGAGGGCATGCTGAGCATCTCGGCCGCCGTGAACACCGCCATCGCCAGCAGCAGGCCCCCGGCCACCATCCAGCCGGGGACGGCGAGGACCAGGCCGAAGACGGCGAAGGCCACGGCGTTGACCACTCCGGCCAGGGCCAGCACGCGGGCCGGACGGCGGCGCTCGATCATGCGGGCGACCAGGGTCTGGACGAGCGCGACGAGGACCATGTTGCCGACCATGCACGCCCCCACCAGCCAGGCCGAGGCGTGCAGGACCTCGGTGATGTAGAGGGCGAGCAGGACCGGCAGCACGCTCGCTGCCAGTACGTACGCCAGGTTCGCCACGACCAGCCGCAGGTAGCGCAGGTCCCGCAGCACCGCGCCGTACCCCCCGCCGCCGGCCGGGCGGTCGGGCCCGGGCCCAGGCGCGCGGGCCGGGGCCGTGGGGCGCCAGCCCGCGAGCAGACAGGCGGCGATCACGAAGCTCAGCGCGTTGGCCAGGACCAGGGCCCGGACCCATTCGCTCCCCCAGGCGATCGCCAGGGACGCGACGGCGGCGCCGAAGCCCCCGCCGATGTTCCGCAGGGCGCTGATGAAGCCGAACCAGCGGGCGTGGTCCCGGCGGCGGGCCGCGAGGAGGACCAGGCTGCGGCTGGAGGTCCAGTAGATGCTCGACCCGGCCTGGACGACGAACTGGACCGCCACGATCTTCCATACGGCGTCCGCGGCCAGGAAGGCGCAGAACCCGATGGCCGACATGAGGTTGGCGGCGATGACGACCGTACGGGAGCCGAACCGGTCGATCAGCGTGCCGGCGACGACGGGCGTGGGCAGGGCGAGGAGCTGTCCGAGCGAGAGGGCGGCGCCGATGGCACCGAGGGGCAGCGAGGTCGTGGTGGTGAAGTAGAGGACGGTGAAGGCCAGGACCAGCCCGTTGCCCAGGCTGTCCATGACGTTCGCGGAGACGAAGCGGCCGTTCCCCGCCAGGTCCGGCAGGCCCCACTTGTCCAGCAGCTCGCGCCCGGTCATCGCGGACCGGGACAGTCGTCGGGGCCGTCCTCGGGGCCGTCCTCGGCGTCGCGCGGGAAGAAGTCGACGAGCATCATGTCCCGGACCCCCACCGGCAGGTCCCCGGCGACCTCGACGGCCGAGACCCCGTGAAAGACCCGCCGGTCGT
>NZ_JAFEUF010000159.1 GCF_016901035.1 Streptomyces durocortorensis | reverse complement strand
CCGCCCCCCTCCTGCCCACACCCCCGGTCCTGGAGCGGCTGGCGGCCTGCGCCGAGGCGGCCGACCTCAGCGGGGAGCCGGATCGCGAAGCCGTCGCGGTGCTCCGCGCGAGCGGCCTGCTCGCCCTGGTCGTACCGAAGTGCTACGGCGGCGCCGGCGCCGACGCGGTGGCCCTCAACACCTGTGTGGAACAGGTCGCCTCGGTGAACGCGTCGGCGGCCATCATGCTCTTCCAGCACTGCGCCGTGACCAGCCGCATCGTCGAGAACGGTTCGCCCGCCCAGCACCGCGAGGCGCTGCCCAGGCTGGCCGACGGCCGCTGGCTGGCCGCCTCCGCCTGGTCGGAGAGCGGGGCCGGCGCCGACAAGAAGAATCTGGCCACCCGGGCGGACCGCACGCCCGACGGGGGCTGGCTCCTGGACGGTGCCAAGTCCTTCACCACCAGCGCGGGTCTCGCCGACGTCTACCTCGTCCTGGCCCAGACGCCGGACGAGGCCCCGGCAGCGGCCTCCTCCCGGGACACCGGGTACGGAGCGGCCGGGCAGACGTTCTTCCTGGTCCCGGGCGACCACCCGGGACTGATCCCCGACACCTCGATGCGGCTGACCGGGATGCGAGGGTCCGCCACCGGATTCGTCTCGGTGCGCGCGTGCGTGGTGCCGGACTCCGCGCGGCTCGGCGCGACGGGCGTCGCGGCGTCCATCATCGGCCGGGTCCGCGACAGCGGCGCCTCCCTCGGCGCCGTCGCCGTGGGCCTCGCACAGGCCGCGCTCGACACCGCCCATGCGCACGCCGAGCGCCGGGGGCTCTACGTCCACCAAGCGGTCCGGCACCGCCTGGTGGACCTGGCCACCGAGGTGGAGTCCGCCCGCGCGGTGGTGGAGCGGGCCGGCCGGCGCACCGCCGCCGACCCCGGGATGACCACGCTCCACTCCAAGCTGGCCGCCTCCGCGGCGGCGGAGCGGGTGGTGGCGGACGTGGCCCGCTTCCTGGGATCGGCGGGTTACGTGGAGACGCATCCGATCAACCGGTTCGGGCGGGACGCCCGGGCCGTCGCCCTGATGGGACCGACCAACGACCTCTGCAAGGAACTGGTGAGCCTGCCGTGGAACCGATGAACTCCCCCTCCCGCATATCCTCCGACTCCTCCCCGGCCGACCTGGTGGTGGAAGGCGGCCGCCTGGTGACTCCCGACGGAGTGACCGAGGGCAGCGTCGTCGTCCGCGACGGCCGCGTCGCGGCGATCGTGGCCCCCGGCGCCCCGCTGCCCGCCGGCCCCCGCCTGAGCGCCGCCGGCCGGTACGTCCTGCCGGGCCTCATCGACTCCCACGTGCACTTCCGCACCCCTGGTCTGGAGCACAAGGAGACCTGGGAGAACGGCAGCCGGGCCGCGCTGGCCGGGGGCGTCACGACGGTGATGGACATGCCCAACACCCGCCCCCCGTCCCTCGACGAGGCGACCCTGCGGGAGAAGGCGGCGCTGATCGCGGGCCGCTCCTACGTGGACCACCGGTTCCACATGGGAGCGGACCCCGACCACCCGGAGGTGCTCGCCGACCTCGCCCCGGAGGTGGCGACCTCCGCCAAGGCGTTCATGGCGGGCCACCACACGGCGCCCGTGGTGTTCCGCGAGGCGCACCAGTTGGAGGCGGCGTTCGCCGCCGCCGCGCGCGGCGGGGTCCGCCTCGTGCTGCACGCCGAGGACCAGCACGTCTTCGACCTGCTCGACTCCCGCGCCGGCGACCCCGAGTCGTACGATGCCTACGAGCCCCACCGGCCGCGCTCCGGGGCGATCGTCGCGGTCGCCAAGGTCGTTCAGCTGGTCCGTACGTACGGCACGAAGACCCACATCCTGCACGTGTCGTCCGCCGAGGAGACCGACCTGCTCGTGGCCGCCGCGGCCGAGGGGCTGCCGATCAGCTTCGAGGTCACCGGGCACCACCTCGCGTTCACCGACCACGACACCGCCCTCCGCGGCCCCCGCACCCGCCTCTCCCCGGCGATCCGCGCCCCCCGGGACCGGGACCGGCTCTGGCAGGCCGTGCTCAGCGGCGAGGCGTCCACCATCGGCAGTGACCACGCCCCGCACACCGTCGAGGAGAAGAACCGGCCTCCGGCCGAGGCGCCCCCGGGCCTCCCCGGCGTCCAGGAGCTCGCCGTCTCGGTGTGGACCGGCATGCTCGCCCGCGGCATCGCCCCCGACGACGCCGCCGTCCACCTGACCCGGCTCATGGGGGCGGGCCCCGCGGACCTGTTCGACCTGGTCGGGAAAGGCCGGCTGACGGTCGGCTCCGACGCCGATCTGGCCCTCCTGGACCCGGCCGCCCGCTGGCAGCTCTCGGCCTCCCACGTCGAATCGCTGTGCGGCTGGTCGGCGTACGAGGGCTGGATGTTCACCGGCCGCTTCACCACCGTCGTACGCGGCGGGGATGTCGTCTGGGACCTGGAGCGGGGCACGCTGGGCGAGCCCCTGGGCCGCTGGCTGGGCGGCCCTGTCCCGTCCGCACCGGCCCTCCCCACGGCCAGGATCCCTGCCTCCGAACCGGCCCGCGAACTGGAAGGGGCGACCCGATGAACGCCACCTCCCTGCTGACCGCGTCCGCGAGGATCCGCCCCGCCCGGCCCGCCTCCGCACCGCACGCCTCGACGCCGGAAGCCGGCTCCCCGGTGGCCGGATCCGCTGTCCCCGCTCCACCGGCGTCCGGCGACATAGCGGCCGACGAGTTCCGTTCCGCCATGGCCTCCCTCGCGGCCCCGGTCACGGTCGTGACCTGCTACGACGCCACGGGCACCGCGCGAGGGCTCACAGCCAGCGCGGTCTCCTCCCTCTCCCTGGACCCGCCGCTGCTGCTGGTCTGCCTGGACCGGAACTCCCGCACCCACGATGTGCTGGTCTCCGCGGAGGCCTTCGCGCTCCATCTGCTGGGCCCGGAGAACGAGGCGCTGGCGAAGCGCTTCGCCGGCCCGACCGACCAGCGCTTCGAGAACGTCCCCCTGGCCTCCGGCCCGACATCGCACCACGCGCCACAACTGGCCGACTGCGCACTGCGGTTGACCTGCACCCGCTACGAGGTCATCGAGGCGGGCGACCATTCGATCCTGGTGGGCCGGGTCACGGCGTCCGACTGCCTGGGCCGCCCGGCGGGAGGACTGGTCTGGCACCACCGGGGCTTCGCCCACGCGAGGCCGGCGGAGGTCCCCGCCTGATCCAGGCGCCCGCGAAGCCGCACGACGACACCGTCGAAGGCCTCCGCAGCTCGCTGCGGGGGCCTTCGACGGCGTCCCCGGGAGAGCAGGGGCGGGAGGACACGAGACGCGAACGTGCCGGGGGCTCCGGCAACGAGGCCGCGCCGCGCGCCCGGTGCGCGGCGCGGGACTTGCTGGGGAACCCGGAGGAATTCAGGCGCCGCGTGCTCGCAGGATGCCTTCGACGCCCAGGAGGAAGGTGTCCGCGATCGGCTTCGGGTCGGAGAGGCAGCCGGCGGCCATGGCGCCGTCGCGGAGCATGACGAGGTGCCGGCCGGCTCCGTCGGCGGGCTGGTCGCCGACCTGCGCCAGCAACGAGGTGACGGTCTCCAGGAACCACTGGCGATGGGCCAGGACGGCCTGGTGGATGGGGTGGGCTGCGTCGGGGTACTCCGCCGCCGCGTTGAGGAAGGCGCAGCCGCGGAAGCCGGGGCTCTGAATGCCTCCGGTGATGAACCGGGCGACCGCCCGGACCGCGTCGGCCGCCGATCCCTCGCCCGCCCGCGCGGCCTCGATGCCCGCCCGGATGCCCCGGTCGGCCTGGTCGAGGTAGGCGAGGACGAGCTCTTCCTTGCCGGTGAAGTGCCGGTACAGCGTGGCGCGGGTGACCTGCGCCTCCGCGATGATCCGGTCGACGCCGACGGAGTGGATGCCCTCCGCGTAGAAGATCCTCGTCGCCGTGTCGAGCAGCCGGGCCCGCGCCGCCGACGTGCTGCTCCGGTACCCCTCCCACCACCAGCGTCCCCACCACCCTGCGCAAGCTGTACTTCCTGCGCTTCGGGTTCGCCGCGGTGTGGGCCGCCCTGCTGTTCGCGACCGCCGACACGCTGGGCGCGCTCACCGCCACGCTGCTGGTGATCTATCCCCTGTTCGACGTGGCCTGCGCGGTCGTCGACATCCGGGCCGCCCGGACGAACGGGCAACCCGTACGCGCCCTGTACGCGAACATCGCGCTCAGCGCCCTCACCGGCATCGGCCTCGCCGTCGCGGCCACCTCCGGCATCCCCGCCGTCCTGCGGGTCTGGGGTGCCTGGGCGATCACCGCAGGGATCGTCCAACTCGTCGTCGGCATCGCGCGACGCCACCTGGGCGGCCAGTGGGCCATGATCGCCAGCGGCGGCATCTCCACGCTCGCCGGCGCCTCGTTCATCGCCCAGGCGGGCAAGGACGGAGCCTCCCTGACCAGCCTGGCCGGTTACGCCTTCCTGGGCGGCGTCTTCTTCCTCGTCTCCGCGCTCCGCCTGCGCGGTGAGCCCGGGCGGTAGCTCCACCGACGGCCCCGTACGGCCGGAACCGGGCGAGCGGCCCCGGCTCGCCCCGGGTGGCATCCTGCACCCATGCGAACCGGAACCGGCCTGACCGAGAAGAACCTGCGGCAGCTCCTCAACGAGTGGGATCCGATCGGCGTCGCCGACGAGGTGCCCGACGAGTACGACTGCATGCTCGCGCCTCTCCTCGTGAGGCTCCGCCGTGGCGCGGACCAGGCGGAGATCGCCGCGTTCCTGCGGACCGAACTGGTGGAGCACTTCGGCCTCACCCCCGCACCGTCGGAGCCCGAGTCGGTGGCCACCCGCTTGATGGCCCTGAAGGCCGAAGACGCATGAGCGGCGAGCGAGAGGCCCGGACCATGGCGGAGAAGACGGCCCACAGCACGGATGACGGCGTCGGCAGCGGACCACGCCCGGCCCCCGAACAGTCCGCACAGGTCACCCTGAGCAACGAGCCCGGCTCGTTCGCCTGGAGCGTCCTGGCCGAGCGCCATCCGGCGTTGATCCAGCAGGTACGGGACGCCTTCCCATACGGCCCCGACCAGCACGAGGCACTTGATGCCCTGCTGGACGCGAACAACAACGGGGTGATCGAGCCGCTCGCCCCCTCGGAGCCTGACCACGAGCAGTGGTCGGCCTGGGGACGGGAGTTCTTCGGAAGATCCTGGTTCGACGCCCCGTTCCTGTGGGCGGAGAGCTACTTCTACCGCAGGCTCCTCGGCGCCACCGGCTACTTCGGGACGGGCCCGTGGCGGGGCGTCGACCCCTTCGCCCCCTTCAAGCGGGCCGAGCTTCGCGGCACGGCGGTGGACGAGGAGCTCCGCGCCCTGGACGCGCTCGCCGACGTACCGGCCGACGAGCGGGCCACGGCCCTGCTCCACGCCTCGGTCTGGGGCAACCGAGCGGACCTGGGCTTCCGCGTCACGAAGGGAGATGCGGCACCCGGTACCGCTGCCGACGACCTGGCCGCGGACGACAGCCCTCTGCTCTGGCAGCTCCTGCCCGCCGGAGCCGGCGCCACGGTCGCCGTGGTGGCGGACAACGCGGGGCGGGAGCTGATCCCGGACCTGATCCTCATCGACCACCTCCTCCGGGATCGCCATGCCGAGCGGATCGTGCTCCACGTGAAGCCCTACCCGTACTACGTCTCCGACGCGATGACGGCCGACGTGGCCGACTGCCTGCGCCGCCTGGTGAAGGCACCCGGTGAGGCGGGCCGCATCGGAAGCCGCCTCTGGGACGCCATGGCGACGGGGCGCCTGGAGGTCCGGGCCCATCCGTTCTTCTGCGCCCCGCTGCCGTACGAGGAGATGCCGGGGGACCTGCGGGCGGAGTTCGCGGCGGCCACCGTGACGATCCTGAAGGGCGACCTCAACTACCGCCGCCTGGTGGGCGATCGGACGTGGCACGCGACGACACCGTTCGCCGACCGCACGGCGTACTTCCCCGGGGCGGTCGCGGTGCTGCGCACACTGAAGTCCGACGTGGTGGTGGGGTTGGAGCAGAAGACGCTGGACGCTCTGGAACGGTCCGGCGCTGCTTGGCGTACGAGCGGTACGCAGGCCTTGATCCAGGTTCGCGGGGAGACCGGCCCTCCGCGCTGAGCCACGCACGGGCGTCCGGGCCTGTGGCGGAGCCAGCGGCCAGAGGCTCGGTGAATGGTGATGAACGCCTGCGAATCGGACCGGGCGCTCGTTCATCTACCGGACACCGGGCCCGTCTTTGAGCATCGCTCACTCGCCGAGGCAGCGGCGAGCGCCGCTGATGCCCCCCTTCGGCTACCGCATGGCGTGAACCCTGCCTCAGCTGGTCCAGACGACCGGGCTGTCGCTGTACGTGTCGCCCTCGTCGAACTCGGCGCCCGTGACGGGTGCGGTCTTTGTCGCGGCCAGGGGGCAGGTCTCGTAGGACGCGCCCTTGGCGGTGAACTCGCGCGGCGCGGTCTCCCGCTCGCACTTGCCCGGAATATCGCCCATCAGAATGACGCCCGTGCCAACGCCGCCCTCCAGTACACCGTCGAGCTTCAACGAGGCGTAGGACAGGTCGGTGCCGCCTACGTTCTCCACCTTCATCTTGATGAAGTAGGGCGTCATGCCCTTCGCCTTGTCACCGAAGGCGGCCATGTCGGACTCGGCGCCCTTCTCGATGGCCGTGACGGTCACGGCGATGGTGCCCTTCTTGTCGCTCGTGTACCTGAACGGCACAACAGCCCGCTCGCCGAGCTTGAGTTCCGTGCCCGGCGCGGTGATGTCGCCCTCGGCCGGAGCGGCACCGCCGTCGCTGCTGTCGTCGGCTGCCGGGGTTTCGCTGCTCGGCGAAGCCGAAGCCGAAGCCGAAGCCGAAGCCGAAGCCGTGGCCGTGGTCGAGGTCGAGGGTGAATCCTGTGCTGCCGTCCCTTCCTCGTCACCGCCGCAGGCCGAAAGTGCGAAACCCATGACGGCCAGAGAGGCCGCAGAAATGACCCGTCGCTTGTGCACTGTTTCCTCGCTGATATGAAGGCTGCCTCGAACAGGGCAGTCTTGAGCATCCTCTTGGTCCTGGGTCTGAGGCCCGTGTGGTGGAGCGCGGGGATTCCCTCTCCTGCCAGGCCCCTGACGGCGATGTCGTATCCCCCACGGCCTGCGAATCCGCCGAATCGACAGTGGACCTCGGGCAGTCCGGAGACGTCGCCGGATATCGCTCGGCCGGCCGGGTCAGAGCGTGGACGGGTTGGTGCAGGAGTTCAGCAGCGCACCGCGGTCGTAATAGTGCGGCCACCGCATCTTCGCTCGCGTCTGGGGGCCGTAGACACCGTCCGCGCTGCCGGCGAGGTTGAGCTTGTTGATCTGCAGCCATCTCACCGCCTCGACGGTGCCGTTGCCGTAGGTGCCGTCAATACCACCGGAGTTGTGGATCTTCCTGGCGGCCCAGGTGCCGGGGTAGCAAATGGTGATGGCCTGCTGAAGGGCCTCGACCGCTGAAGAAGAGCCCTCGTGGTAGCCCATGTAGCAGGAGATTCCATTGCCCGAACGAGCTGGAATCTTGTAGTCGTTCTTCCCGCCGAGAGTGGGAACATCGCGCCATGAGGTGGTGTTGCAAGGCCCGTACGCGGCGTGGGCCGGTGTGGCCAGAACCGGGCCGACCGACATGCCGGCGACAAGGAGGGGCAGGGCCCCCAGTGCTCCGATCCGCACGCGGATCGGCATGGCTGCTCGTTGCACGACTCAATCCTTCGCATTCGTTGTGTCATTTCGAAGAAGACGTTCCTCACGAACCTCGATGGGGAATTCGTGGAAAGCCTCTCGATGTCGCTGGGTACGCAGAACCTTCCTCGGGTCCGGTATGCCCGGAAACGTTCGGGTTCTTTCCTTGTGTTGGCCCCTGGGCCGCCCTGCTGGTGCGGGAGTCGCCCGCCTGCTCGGTGCCGCTGCCGGCCGGGTGACGCCATGGCGTCACCCGCATGCGGCAGGTTCGGCACCGAGCATGCGGGAGCGGCGCGGCGGTCGGCCACAGCTGCCGCGGAAGTGGCCCCGTTCCGGGACGTCCCGCGCTCCGGCCTGCGGAGACGCCGGCCGGCAAGTCTCCGGGGCGGGATGTACGCCGCCGGATCGACGGCCGGTTGAGCAGCCGGGCGGGGGCCCGCCGAGCCGTCGCGGACACTCTCTCGGCGTCGCCCGTGACAGCTGATGCAGAATGAGACCTAGGTATGGAAGCCGCGCCTGCGGTCCGGAACGTGATGGGAAAAGCGTGCCCCGCTGGAAGGAACTCCCCGCGGAACTGCCCCCGCCCGCCCGTCAGCTGATCGTCCGGCTGCGCGGGCTGAAGGACCGCAGCGGACTCGGTTCGCGGCAACTGGCCGCGCGGACCGGATACAGCGCGAAGTCGTGGCAGAGGTACCTGAACGGTAGGTTCCTGCCGCCGCAGGAGGCCGTGGCGGCGCTGTGCCGGGCCTGCGGGGAGGATCCGGTTCGCCTGCTGGCGCTTCACGAGATCGCCGCCGAACGCTGGCGGGAGGGGCGGCAGCCCGCTGTTCCGGACGCCGAGAGCCTGCCCGCGCCTTCGGTGGAGGTCTCCGGGGAGCGGCAGCCGTACGGGCGCCACCTGCGCACCGCGCTCACCGCGGCGGCTGTGGTCACCGTCCTGTCCACCTCTGCGGCCCTCCTGCTGGCCGTGCGGCTCACCGAGGCCCGTACCCAGCTCGCCCACCAGCGCGACGCCACCGTCGCGACCGCGCCGGCCACCGTGTCGGAGACCTTGGTCCCGGTCATCTACACCTGCCGCCTGGAGAGAGACGACGGCCGCTGGCACGCGGGGCTGAGCCCGACCGCGGAGGTGCTTCTCTCCAACACTCAGGTGGGCCTCGAAGTGGCCGAGGCCCAGTGCCTGCTGCGCCGGGCGGGTACCGTTCCGGGGGACATAGACGGTGTTTTCGGCCCGAAGACCCGACGGGCGGTCGAGCACATGCAGAAGAGGAACGGGCTGATCGTGAACGGAGTCATCGACCCGCCGACCTGGAAGGCCCTGCGCGAGGCAGATCCGACGTGACCCCGGAACACGCCCGGCTGGTCGCGGCGTTGCGGGAGCTTCGGGCCGGTGCGGGGCTGAGTCTGGCCGCGCTGGCGGAGCGCACGGCGTACAGCAAGTCCTCCTGGGAGCGGTACCTCAACGGCAAGGCCCTGCCTCCACGCCAGGCCGTACAGGAGCTGTGCCGTCTCGCGGACCGACCGCCGGGGCGGCCGCTGGCCCTCTGGGAGATGGCCGAGTCGCGCTGGAGCGGTCGCTCGGCGGCCACCCCCCAGCCCGCTTCCTCCTCTTCGACAGGCTCCTCGGCAGAAGGTCCGCCGCCGCGGCCCGTGGAGGCCGCCACGACCGATGGGCCTCGACGACGCCTTGGACGTTCCCGGCTCCTGGTGCTGCTGGCGTCGGTCTACAGCGTGATCGTCGGCGGTGTCGCTGTCGTGCTGCTCGTCCTGCTGCCGGAGTCCGAAGCGCCCAGGGCCGAACCGTCCCCCTCCTCCGTCCCCTTCTCCTTCGCTCCGCTGTGCCATGGGGCGGCCTGCGAAGGGCGGGATCCGATGCGCTTGATCTGTGGCATCGGCCCCGACACCCTCGCCACGCACCGCACCGCAACCGGCGCCCATGTCGAACTGCGGCACAGCGAGAAGTGCGGGGCGACCTGGGTACGAACGTGGGGCACCGAGATCGGCGACCGGGTGGAGGTCACGGCAGACGGCCCGACCCACAGCGTGCGCATCGGAAACGCGGAGGACGCGGCGGCCTTCGTCTACACCGCGATGACTGAGGCCACCGTCGGCGGCACCGTCCGGGCCTGCTTCCGTCCGGCCTCGGCCGACCACGAGCGGGAGTGTTTCGAGGCCCGGGTGACCGAGCCCTCCGCCAGGCCCTCCTCGCCCTCGGTGCGGCCGGGCTCCGAACGAGCCTGACGGCAGGGGTGCGGAGGGGTTCCGAAGAGGCAGGTGAAGACTGCAGACGAGAGGAAGAACGCCGAAGGGGGCCCCCCCCCCCCGGGGGGGGCGGGGCCCAGTTTGTCCCGGGGGTGGAAAGGGGGGGGGGAGAGGGGGCCCCCCCCCCCGGGGCGGGGGGGGGCGGGGGCCCCCCCCGCCTGGTAAACAATGCACACCCCCGCAACAACCCCCACGGCCCCCCCCGCACGGGGGGGGGCCCTTCAACGTATTGCCCGGTGAGAGCAATGGCGGAGGATACGAGAGGCCCGCCGCTCAGGCGACGAGCGGAGATCGGTTCGACGGAGCGCTCCGCACCGGAAGTCTTCCGGAACCCAGCAGGACGGAACCTTGGGAAGCTCGACAAGGACGTCGTAGCTGTAGCCATGAAGGTGACCCGCACCGGTCGAACCACAGTCCACGACTCGAGGAACGCAGCGCACTTCGGGTGACGAGCGGGTCAGACATTGCCGAAGAAGATGCTCCCGGGGGCCTCGGGGTCGTTGGAGAGGAAGTACTCACGGATCACACGGATGAACTCGTGCCGCGAGATCGCGCCGTCCCCGTCGACGTCCAGCCTGCGGAACAGGTCCATCGCCTCCGGTGAGTCATGCTTCCAGACGTCACGCATGAGACGAGCGAACTCGTCCTTGGTGATCTCGTTGTCGCCGTTCTCGTCGATGACGTCGAAGATCGCGTGACCACCGCCCTCGGTCACGTTGAGACGGCTGCTGTCGATGACCGCGAGACGGTTGGCGGTGACGAACTGGTCCTTGGTGAGCCGGTCCCCGTCCACGCCCGCGTGACGCAGCAACTCCAGCCAGTAGATCTGGCAGAAGGTCTGGAGCGCCCTGGTTCGGCGGTCGTCCCTGGAAAGCCCGTAACCCTGGATGTAGCGGTCCGCGAGCTTCTGGTAGTCCGACCAGTCGAGGTGGCCGTCCCGGTTGGCATCCATCGCGTCGAAGGTGCGCTCGAGCTTGATGGTGATCATGTCCTGCACCGCAGCGGTCATGCCTATCCCTTTTACGTGATCAAGTCCTGACCTGTTCAGGATCGGTCACGGCCCTCTCCCAGGGGCGGAGATGCCCCTCCATCACCCGGATCAGTGATCCATTCCGCGAACCTCAGACAGTGTCGACCCCGCCGTGCTGCGCGTACTCGTCGAGCAGCCGGAGCCGGGTGCCCTGCAGTCGGTAGGCGAGCACCGAGGTCACCCAGTTGCCGATCAGCGAGCCGAAGGCCGGGTCTGCGTCCATGGCCATACGGACGGTCACCGCGTTGAACTCGTAGGCGCGTACCGGCGTCTCGGCCTCGGCACTGTTGTGCCATGTGTAGGGTCGAAGCAGCCAGGACCAGCCGACGAGTTCGCCGGGGCCGAGCCGTTCGATGAGGGCCGGTTTCCTGCCGGGCACACGCATGTCCAGTGTGACCGTGCCGGATCGCACGATCCAGAAACGGTCGGCGACGCTGCCTTCTTCGAAGAGCCGGGTGCCCTCGAGGAAGTTGGCCTCGTGACCGTGCTCCATGAGTCGTTTCCGGTCATGTGCGGTGAGTGTGTTGGCCAGGCGTGCGGGGGAAAGAGTTCGCATGGTCGTCCTCCGTTCGCTTCCCTTCTCCAGTGTCCCTCGTGAGCGACCGGGCTGCGCAGGCCGAACGGTTCTTTCGGAGACGCATACGCAGCGCCTCTTCTGGCGTCCCCTTTTCCGTGCGGCGTGCCTACCGTGTGGCGCGGCCTGACTCGTATCGTCGGGCCCGCTGAAGCCATCCGGCGCCCGGACACTGCTGACTGCTGCCGGAGGACCTTCCGCGACAGACCAAGACGGCCCAGGGATTCGGGCTGTTCGTACAGCGGTGCGCCGATCACCCACCTGGTTCCCCCAGGTCGCGCGTTCCGCTGCACACCGATCTGCTGGTCACCATGAGTGACTGCGGCGACGATCGACTCCCGGCCCCGCAACGCGGCGAACTCGAAGAACTGCGGCACAGGGTGGGGGCTCTCGAGAGTTCCGCGCCGACGCGGACGGCGCGGCATCACTTCTCCCGCTCCGCCGGATCGGTGCTGCTGATTCTGTTCGCCGCCCTGCTGTCGCTCCTGGCGGTCGTCGCGGTGTGGGCGAACAGCATCGTGCGGGACGCCGACCGGTACGTCGCCACCGTCGGGCCTCTGGCCGGCGACCCGGATGTGCAGAAGGCGGTCACCAACCGGGTCACTGCCGCTGTGCTGGCGCAGATCGACGTGGACGCGCAGGTCGAGGAGCTGACGGACGCCGCTTCGCAGAGGGGCGTCCCACCCCGTGTGGTCGAGCTGCTCGGTGATCTGGACGGGCCGATCGAGATCGGTCTGAAGCAGCTGGTCGGCAGCACAGTGGAGCGGGTGGTCACCAGCAGCGCTTTTGCGACGGTGTGGGAGAACGGCAACCGCGCCGCACACACCGCACTCGACAAGGCTCTGACAGGCAAGGCCGGGGGCGCGGTCTCCCTGGAGAACGGACAGGTCGCCCTCGACGTGGCTCCGATCGTCGCCCAGGTGAAGGACCAGCTGGTCAGTGCGGGATTCTCGCCTGCAGCGAAGATTCCGGGTGTCCACACCGACTTCGTGGTCTTCGAGTCGCAGGACGTCGGCAAGGGCAAGACCTTCCTGCGGGTGTTGCAGATCCTCGGCGGCTGGTTGCCCGTCATCACCCTGCTGGTCGCCGCCGCCGGGGTGTACGTGGCGTTCGACCGCCGACACGCGCTGATCGGGGCCGCACTGGCGGTGTTCGTCGCCATGGTGGTCCTCGGTATCGCCCTCACCGTCGCGCGTGACGTCTATCTCGACCACCTCTCTCCCGAGACCTCCCAGGCGGCTGCCGGAGCCGTGTACGACGCGCTCGTCAAGTTCCTGCGCGCCGCCGTGCGGGCGCTCGCCGCGGTTGCCCTCTTCACTGCCCTCGGCGCCTTCCTCACCGGCCCGTCCCGTATCGCCGTTCTCATCCGTACCGCCTGCCGCAGGGGCATTGCGGCGCTCCGTGACGTGGCGATGTCGGCGGGGCTTCACCCGGGAGCGGTCGGGCGGTTCGTGCACCGATTCAAGCGCTGGATCGGGGTCGCCATCCTGGTTGTCGCGGCAGCCGTCCTGTTCACCTGGGCCTACCCGACCACGCTGGTCGTGATCTGGACTGCCGTCCTCACGCTGGCCGGCTTCGCAATCCGGGAGTTCCTGGACGTGGGGGGCGCCCCGGACGCCGACGCCCGGACCGGAAAGGCCGCTCACTGAAGCGCTGTCGAACACCGCGCGGCCTCCTCGCACGGCCACGCTCGACGAAGGCGTTTGAGTGCTCGAGCGCCGCGGCAATCGCCCCGGAATCGTTCCCGCCGGTGAGGGCGCTCGCCAAGCCGGGGTGGAACCGTGGGCAGATACTCGGCCTCAGCAGCAGGTTTTGGTCTGCGGGGGGTTGGGCGTTCGGCGTTCAGAGCCTCGGCCGGCAGCAAGTCCGCAACCGTGCTCTCTGCCGTCGCGAACTCCTTCTAGAACCTCTCCGGGGCCTCGGCGCCCTGAGCGGCGAGGACACACAGCCGCGATCCGGCGGCTCACCCTCCAGTACGTTCGGTCAGCGCACGGGTGTGGGGCACGGCGTTTACCATGCCGCCAGAGATGCCCGAGGGGGCGACTCCGGCATCTTCTGAGGCCGATCGCCGGAGCGATGATCCTCAGCCGACGTATTTCACCGTGTGGTGGCCGCGGGCGGGCGCGTCAGAGGCGGATGACGACCAGCGCAGTGTCGTCCGTGTTCCCGGAGGGTGGGAGCAGATCGGCCAGAAGCGCGTCGGCCAGGGACTCCGGATCGTCCTGCCCATGGCGGGCGAGGGAGTCGGCGAGTCTGGCCAAGCCGGTGTCGATGTCCTCCGCTCGGCGTTCGACCAGCCCGTCCGTGTACAGAACGAGGGTGTCGCCCTCGGCAAAGGGCGTACTGGCCTCCGGCCGTGGGACGTGTTCGGGGCGCGCGCCGAGAGGGGGATCGGTCGCCTCGTCGAGAAAGGCCACGATGCCACCTGAGCGGAGCAGGGCCGGCGGCGGATGACCTGCACTGCTGTACGTGATGGTGTGGGTACCCCAGTCGATGAGGGTCTTCACCACAGTGGTCGACTCGGCACCGTCGACACGGCGCGCATACAGTCCAAGGGCCTCCAGGGCCTGGGCGGGGCCCGCTGCGACACGGGCCGCGGCGCTCAGCGCGCTGCGCAACTGCCCCATGACGCAGGCCGCCGAAAGACCGTGGCCGACCACGTCGCCGACGGCGACCGCGATACGGTCACCGGGCAGGTCGACCAGGTCGTACCAGTCGCCACACACGTTCAGGGTGCCCGCGGCGGGCCAGTAGCGGACGGCCGCCCGGTGGTGACCGACCGGCATGGGGGCGGGAAGCATCGCCTCCTGAAGGGCCAGGGCGACCTCGCGGTCACGCGCCTGCGCCCTCCGCAGGCGTTCGTTGACCTCCTGCAGTTCACGGGCACGGGTGAAGAGCTCGGCCTCCAGCATGCGGGCGCGTCCGTCGTGGCCGAGGCCGCCGCGAGCGCGGATGAGTTCGGTGACCTCCTCCACCCGGTGCACGATCAGCACCACGTTCCCGTCCGGGCCGAGCACCGGTGCATTGACCGGGCTCCAGAAATGCTCCACCCAGCGACCGGACCGCTCGGGGTCCTGGATGTCGTAGCGCAGCAGCGCCATGGTGTCGCGCTCACCGGTGGCCACCGCCCGCAGCATCGACGTCCGGGTCTCCCGCATACCGGCCGCGGCCCGGTCATGGGGGTTCTCGGGAAACACGTCGAAGATGTAGCGGCCCAGCAGCTGCTCACGGGTTCGCCCGGCCAGCCGCAGGAAGTCGTCGTTGGCGTCGGCGTACACGAGGTCCGGAGTGAGCAGAGCCACCATGCCGGGCAGGGCGTGGAAGACCGCTGTGTAGTCGATCTGCGGTTTCCTCATGTGCTGTCCGCCTCGGCATCGGCCTTAACGACGTGCTCATTCCACGATAGGCGGGATGACGCCACCGAGCCTGGGCACCGCTCCCGGCGGGTGCCTCAGGAACCTGGACAACCCCTGCCGCCGGGTGGCGCCCCCGCTCGCGAAGCACCCGCGGAGGCAACCGCCGGGCCGGCGCCCCGCGCAAAGGGCCACCGCCAACCGGCCCATCACCATGGCGGGTCGGGGACCAGGAGCCGACGAACGTTGCGACCATCGGACAATGACCGCCAAAGTGGACTCGCCCGGAAGCTCGACAACGGCGCGGGTCGTCCTGCTGACGCTCGCGGCTGGCCAGTTCCTCATGGCACTCGACAGTTCCGTCATGAACGTGTCGATCGCCACGGTGGCAGAGGACGTGGACTCGACCGTCACCGGGATCCAGGGGGCGATCACGGCCTACACCCTCGTCATGGCGATGCTCATGATCCCCGGTGGCAAGGTCGGCGCACTCATCGGCCGCAAGCGGGCATTCATGATCGGTTGTTGCATCTACGGATGCGGATCACTGACCACAGCGCTGGCTCCGAACCTGCCGGTGCTGCTCGTCGGCTGGGCACTCCTGGAAGGAATCGGGGCAGCGCTGATCCTGCCGGCGATCGTGGCGCTCGTCGCCGGCAACTTCACCGTGGGACGCCGTCCCGCCGCCTACGGACTCGTCGCCGCCGCCGGGGCCGTGGCCATCGCGGTGGGGCCACTCATCGGAGGTGTGGCCACGACGTACTTCTCCTGGCGCTGGGTCTTCGCCGGAGAGGTGGCACTGGTGCTCGGCATTCTGGTGCTCGCCCGGCGGGTCGCCGACGCGGCACCCGACAGGCGTCCGCGTATCGACCTCGCCGGGGCCGTGCTCTCCGCCCTGGGGCTCGGGATCTTCGTGTTCGGCGTCCTGCGCTCGGACCAGTGGGGCTGGTTCCGGCCGAAGCCCGACGCGCCCTCGCTGCTGGGGGTCTCACCGGTCGTATGGCTGATGCTGGCGGGCCTGTTCCTGATCTGGATGTTCCTCCGCTGGGAGGCCCGGCTCGTCGGAAGGGGCGGCGAGCCCTTGGTGAATCCGGCCCTGCTGGAGAACAAGCAGCTCACCGGCGGCCTGACGATGTTCTTCTTCCAGTACCTCGTACAGATGGGCGTGTTCTTCGTCGTACCGCTCTACCTGTCGGTCGCGCTCGGCCTGTCGGCGCTCAAGACCGGCGCCCGCATCCTGCCGCTCTCCCTGACCCTGCTGGCCGCCGCGATCCTGATCCCGCGTCTTCTCCCGAACGTCTCACCACGGCGCGTTGTACGGCTCGGCATCCTCGCGATGCTCGCTGGGGCGGTCGTCCTGATGGCCGCTCTGGACGCGGATGCCGGCGCGGAGATCGTCACGATCCCGCTGCTGCTGATCGGCCTGGGCATGGGCGCGCTCGCCTCCCAGCTCGGGTCGGTCTCGGTGTCCGCGGTGCCGGACGAGCAGAGCGCCGAGGTCGGCGGCATCCAGAACTCCGTCACCAATCTCGGGGCCTCGATCGGTACGGCACTCGCCGGGTCGATCCTGATCGCCACACTGACCACCTCGTTCCTGACCAGCGTCGAACAGAATCCGGCGCTCCCGGCCGAGGTCAAGAACCAATCGAGCGTCCAGCTCCGGAGCGGTGCCCCTTTCCTGTCGGACGCCCAGCTCAAGACCGCTCTCGCCGACGCCGACGTGAACGCGGACGTGACCGACGCCGCACTCGACGCGAACTCCGAGGCACGCATCGACGGTCTGCGGGCGGCACTCGCCATCCTCGCTCTCAGCGCCCTCGCCGCTCTGTTCTTCAGCCACCGGATCCCCAAGACCCAGCCCGGCTCGGCCAAGACGTAGGGGCGCCGATGCGGCCGGCCCGCACATCCGACGCTCCGAGAGGGCGGCTCGTAGGCAATTGCCGCGGCCTGATCGCGGCAATGGCAACGACGGAACGTCGAAGGCCCCCGCAGCGCGCGGGGGGGGCCTTCGACGTATTGCCCGGTGAGAGCAATGGCGGAGGATACGAGATTCGAACTCGTGAGGGGTTGCCCCCAACACGCTTTCCAAGCGTGCGCCCTAGGCCACTAGGCGAATCCTCCGCCGCAAACAATACAAGACGTTGGAGGGTGCTCGCGAACACGATCCCCGGAGATCGTCCGGAGAGGGTCCGCAGGTCGTTCGGTGGGGGCGGGCGG
>NZ_JAFEUF010000158.1:7363-17152 GCF_016901035.1 Streptomyces durocortorensis | reverse complement strand
GCGGTTGCGGGGGGGCCCCTGCGGGTCCCGACGCTGCCGGGTTTGTGCTGGCGCCCGTGGGGGGGCGCGCCGACCAGAAGGGGGCGGGGCTGGCGGGTCAGCCGGCCGCGTCCGGGTACCCACCCGCCGATCACGACGTCGGCGAGCCGGTGCACCTTGATCTTCACCCAGCTCTTCGACCGTGCCCCGGGCTCGTACCGGGAGGTCAGCCGCTTCGCGATCAGCCCCTCCACCCCGGCCTCCCGGGACATCGCCCACGCCTCAGCCCCGTGGCCGGTGATCGCCGCAGGTGTCGACCAGGCGGGCCCGGCCAGCCCGAGACCTTCCAACAGTTCCCGCCGCTCCGCGTACGACAGGCTGGTCACGGGGCGGCCGTCGAGGTGTACGACGTCGAAGAGCATCAGGTGCGCAGGCACCCGGGCCGCCATCCGCGCGGCCTTCGCTGGAGCGCTGACGAGGCCCATCCTCTGCTGGAGGCGCTCGAAGTCGCTGCGGCCCTGATCGTCGAGCGCGACGATCTCACCGTCCAGCACGGCGCTCCGTGTGCCGAGGGCGTCGGCGAGGGGGAGCAGCTCGGGGTAGGCGGCGGTGATGTCCGTACCGGAACGAGCGCGGACGAGGAGGGTGCCGTCGCCGGGCAGGTAGACCGTGGCGCGCTGTCCGTCCTGCTTCACCTCGAACGCGTAGAGGTCCTCCATTCCGGCCGGCGGCAGGGGGCCGGGGGTTGCGAGCATCGGCTCGATCCTCGGCAGTCCGGCACTCGAAGCAGCAGGGTCAGGAGGCACTGCGCTTCTTCGCGGCCGTCTTCTTCGCCGTCTTCTTCGACGCCGTGGATTTCTTCGACGCGGCCGTCTTCTTCGCCGGTGCCTTCCTGGCGGTCTTCTTCGACGGCCGCATCTCGTGCACGGTGGCGTCCTCGCCGTCCTCACCGCGCGATTCCTTCGCGGCCTTGACGGAGGCGTTCAGGGCGGCCATCAGGTCCACGACCTCGCCCTTCTCCGGCTGCCCGTCGTCGGCCGGGGACGGGAGGGCCTCGCCCCCGGACTTCGCCGCGATGATGTTCTCCAGGGCCTCGCGGTACTCGTCGTGGAAGCCGGACAGGTCTTCGATCGTCATCCGCTCGGCCAGCTCCAGGGCCTGCTCGATCTCTTCCTCGCCGACCTCGACCTCGCGCGGGGCCAGCTCCTGCGGGCTGCGGACCTCGTCGGGCCACTTCATGGAGTGCAGCACGATCGCACCCTCCCGGATCCTCAGAAGCCCCAGGCGCTCACGCCCGTGCCACGCGAACTTGGCGACTGCGACCTTCGACGAGCGTTCCAGGGCTTTGCGCAGCAGCGTGTAGGGCTTGGCGGCGACCTGTCCGTCGGCGGCCAGGTAGTAGGAGTCGCTGATACGGACCGGGTCGATCGTGCCGGCGTCGACGAACGCGGCGATCTCGATCGCCTTCGCCGTCGGCAGCGGCATCTGCTCCAGCTCTTCGTCCGTCACCGCGACCGTCTCGTCCTTCGCGATCTCGTAGCCTTTGCCGATCTCGTCCTGGGAGACGATCTCACCGTCGAGCTCGCAGACCTTCCTCGTCCGCACCCGGCCCATGTCCGTGAGGTGCACTCGGTGGAAGTGGACGTCATGGTCCTCGGTCGCGGACACGATCTTCACCGGGATCGTGACCAGCCCGAAACTGATGGCACCGGCCCATAGTGGTCGCGGCATCTTCTCCACCTCCAGTGCCCCACGCCGTTGTCCGGCGAGGAAGGGCCGGGAACGCCCGGTCGGAAGCGCCGGGCCGGCTACGTCGTACTGCTGATCCTCACGCGGGGCAGAGGAGCCCGCATCTCCACCAGCGCGGCTGTCGTGCGGCCCGGCCCGGGTGGGTCACCACGGGCGGCGCTCTACGTACACCGTTCTCGCGCTGTAGACCTCCGAGGCCGGGCGGGGCGCGTAAGCACGTGCCCCGCCGCAGCAGCCATCGGCGGGTGAATCAGGCGTTCCGGGCCTGTTCGACGGTGGGGTAGACGCGGAGGAAGGCGTCCGCGCCGACGACGGCGAGCAGACGTTCGATGGTTTCAGAGGGGGCGGCTATGCGCAGGTCGGTGCGCTGGTGGGTGGTGAGGAGGAGCCTGAGGAACATGGAGTCGGCGAAGGTGATGCCGCTGGCGTCGAGAATCACGCCGGCGTGATCGGCCAGGGCGGTGTCGATCTGTGCTTGGAGGGGCGGGAGGGAGTCCAGATCGAATTCGCCGCGGGGTGCGATGACGGCCAGCGGCACGCTGCTCGGTCTGCGTTCGGGGGTCGACATGGAGATGAGTATTCCCTGCCGTGAGATCGCGCCAGATGCCAGGGGCATACCCGCTGTCCTCGCCCGGGGCGGGAGAGGGCTCTGCCGGGCCCGGCTCGGCCTGAACACCGGTCAGGGGTGGGAGCAGGCCGGTGGCACCGGTGAGATCCCGGCCGCGCTGAAGGGACCGCGCTGAGAGAACCCACCACCGCTCCGGACGCAGAGCAGGTCAACGGGGCCGGCGGAGATGCCGCGCGCAACGGCCCCGCCCCGTGGCCAGGGGGACCGAGATGGTGATCGCACGCGGGCTGGACGGCGGTACACCGGTACTCGAACGGCGGCCCCGAAGGTTCCCGTCAGGGCGTCGGTCAGCGGCGCGTTCCGCCACGTCAGGGTTTTCTGGCGACTGCCCCGTACATGGCGATGTCGCGGCCGTCGATGCCGCTCTGTTCCGGCCCGGGGCGCCAGGCATGCGCCTGGGTGACCCCCGGGTCCTGCAGCTCCAGCCCGTCGAAGAACGAGGTGGCGGACCGTAGGTCCCGCAGGACGAAGGGCATGCCTTGCCGGCGGTACTCCTGGGCGACCCGGTTGACCTCCTCGGGTGCGAAGTCCGCGGTGCCGACGGTCATCGCCAGGTAGCTGCCGGACGGCAGTGGATCCAGCAACCTTGTGATCAGACGCCGGTCGTCGGGCGGCAGGATGAAGTGCATGATGCCGATCACCATGAGACCGACAGGCCGGCTCAGGTCGATCAGCTCACGGAACTCCCGGCTGCCGAGGATGGCGTCGGGGTCGTGCATGTTCGCGTCCACATAGGCGGTAGCGCCCTCGGGCGAACTCCGCAGCAGGGCGCGGGCGTGAGCGAGGACGATGGGGTCGTTGTCGACGTAGACCACGTGCGATTCCGGAGCCGCCTCCTGCACGATCTCGTGCAGGTTCGGCGACGTCGGAAGACCGGTTCCGACATCGAGGAACTGGCGGATGCCCCGTTCCTCTGCCAGAAAGCGGGCGGCTCGGTGCATGAAGCGGCGGTTCTCCAGCATGTGCACAGGCAGGGCGGGCCAGTGCCGGACCATGGCGTCGCCCGCTTCCGCATCCACGGGGTAGTGGTCCTTGCCACCCAGGATGTAGTCGTACACCCGGGCGGAGTGGGCACGTGAGGTCGCCAGTCCGTCCTGACGGTCGTTCGGCGTGTTCATGCAGAGCCTCTTTCGTCCGAGGACGGGCTTCCTCGACGGTATAGAGGCCCTGTTCCGGGCGCAAACGATGAGGTTCCCGAAGGGGTGGTCAGGAGTCCGGCCGGGCTCGCAGGGCGATGATGGCGATGTCGTCGCGTCGGTGGTGAAGAGGCGGCAGAAGCCCGCGGACCAGGGAGTGCAGCGGCAGGCTCCGGCGGGCCGGCGCGTCGGTGCGTTCACGCAGCCGCCGGAGGTTGTCGCCGATGTCCGTGTCCGGCGTCTCCACCAGCCCGTCGGTGTAGAACACCAGGGTGTCACCGGCACGCAGGTCCGCGCGGAGGGTGGTGCGGGCGAGGTTGTCCGTGACGCACAGGGGCGGGTCCGGGGCGGTGAGGCCGTGCAGATACCGCGACGGCGCGTCCGCCGGGATCAGCAGGGGCGGCGGGTGCCCGGCGTTGGACAGGGCGATGCGCCAGCCGCCCGGTGTCCGGCGGCGCAGGAGCGCGTGCACCGCCGTCACCATCGACGGACTGTCGAGCGCCTGCACGATGCGGTCGAGCCGGCTCAGGGTGATCGCCGGATCGGCGGCCGGGCCGCTGTCGTACGCGAGCCCCCGCAGGATGCTGTTGACGCGTCCCATCGCCATGGCCGCGTTGAGATCGTGGCCCGCGATGTCGCCGATGGACAGGGCGAGGGCGTCGGCGGAGAGCCGGACGGCGTCGTACCAGTCCCCGCCGACCTCCGCCGCCGAGTCCGCCGGATGGTAGAGCGCGGTGATCGTGAGACCGTCGACGGACGGCGGGGCCGCCAGGAACGACTGCTGCAGTGCGAGCGCCTTCCCACGGATGCTCTGCAGCTCCATCGTCCGGCGCAGCGGCCCGCTCATCTGCTGGAAGATGTCCCGCAGCAGGGAAAGGTCGGCCTCGTCCGGGGGCGGGTTGCCCCGGCAGGTCGCGATCGTCGCCAACGCGACGGTCCGGCCGTCCACCACCACGGGCAGCAACGCCACGCCGGTCGCGCGGGCCTCCCGCAGCCACCGGACGGAAGCGTCCGACAGCCCCTCCCCGGGAGGCCCGTCCGACGGGAAGACCAGCAGCCGGGCCTCCTGGCTCACGATGGCCCGCTGGGCGACCGGACCCAACACGAAATCGGCGTCCAGCGGCGGCAGCGGAGGCAGCCCCGGGGCGAGCCCAACACGCTCCGGCGACGCCGCGGCCGGTACCCCCGGAGGCCGCACACCGGCCTCGACGTCGTCCACGACACGGAAGATGGCCACCGCGTCGGCGATTTCCGGCACGACAGCCGCGGCCGTCGTCAGAAAGGCCTCCGAGAGATCGTGGGCCGCGGGCACCGCCGCCATACGCGCCAGCAGCTTCTCCCGCATCCGGGCGCGCCAGTGCTCCTCGGCGTCGGTGGCCGTTCCGATGAACTCCACTTCACCGTCCTCGTCGACGACCGGCGCCGCGATGATCTTGATGTGGCGGAAGCGGTCTGCGGCACCGTCGAGCCGCACCCTGACGATCGTGTCGAGAGGGGACCGCTGCCGCGTGGCCTTGCGCCACGCCCGCTGGAACCAGTCCCGGTCCTTGGGATGCACGGCGTCCATCCACGAGGTGTCAAAGCCCGGAGTCCAGAGCTTCTCGGCGATTCCACCCCCGGACAGCACGGTGACGTCGCCACCGGGCGACATCACCCATACCGACTGCGGCACGGCCCCATGAGCGCCTGGTACCGCCTGAGGAGACGCTCCTCGTTCACGGCCGCCCCCTCCGCCGCCGGGCCGACGAGCCCGAGGACCAGGCCGACGGCATGGCACCGCCTGCGGCCGTCTCTGATCGGCTCCGCCCGCCCCACTCTCCGGGCGGCGCCAGTGGATCATCACCACTCATGCTCCGATGATCTCTCGCATCCCGGACATCAGCACACCCAGGCGCTTCGAGTCACCACCGAGCCCGCCGGCGGCCGACAGCCTCGGTGGACGTCACGACGGTATGGGGGAACTGACGCGCCGCGCCTCAACCCGTAGGCGCACGGGGCGACATGTCTCCCCACTCGATCGAGTGGATCTTGGTGTCCCTGTACGCGATTCGGGCCGCCAGGCGTGTCCGCCGACGCGATCATGCGGCGGTGATCTCATCGATTCGGACGGCCGGCCGTCCCACGCCCCTGCTCCCGGCCGGGCTCGGTCTACTCGCTCTCCTCACCCTCCTTCCCGCGGTCCCGGCCTCCGCCGCACCTGTGCAGGACCCGTCGCCCCGGCCTGGGGCGACGGCGCCGGGCCGCCTCACGACCCCGGCCGAACGCAGGACCGCAGTCCGCCTCGACGCGCTGCGGGACGACCCGGCACGGCTCAAGGCCTTCTTCGCGGAGCTGCCCAAGGGCGGCGACCTCCACAACCACCTCTCGGGCGCGGTCACCACCGAGTACCTGATCCAGCTCGCGGGCGAGAGGGACCTGTGCATCGACGCCACCGACACCGCTGTGCGCCCGCCCTGCGGACCGGGCACCCGGCCCGCCGCCGACGCCCGCACGGACGCGGAGTTCCGGCAGCGGATCGTCCGTGCCTGGTCCATGCAGGACTTCCCCGCCGACCAGTCCGGCCACGACCACTTCTTCGACACCTTCGGCAAGTTCGGCGAAGCCACGCGCGACCGCGGCAAGATGCTCGCCGACGTCGCCAACACCGTTGTGGAGCAGAACCAGTTCTACCTGGAGACCCTGGTCACCCCCGCCTCGGACGCCGCGAAGAAGCTCGCCGACTCCGTGGGCTACGACGCCGACCTCGCCGCCTTCCACCGCAAGCTGGTCGCCGGCGGCAAGCTCGACGGGGCCGTCGCCGAGGCCGTACGGGAGGCGGACGCCGCCGACGCCCAGTTCCGGGAGACGGCGCACTGCGACTCCGACCGCCCCGACCCCGGCTGCCGCCTGCCCGTCCGGTGGATCTCCCAGGTCTCCCGCGGCAGTTCGAACGAGCGCGTGTTCACGCAGATGGCGCTCGGCATGCGGCTCGCGGAGCGGGATGCGCGGTTCGTCGCCGTCAACCTCGTCCAGCCGGAGGACGGGGAGAGCGCCCTGCGCAACTACCGCCTCCAGATGCGCATGCTCCAGTACCTGCGCACCCAGTATCCGGACGCCCGCCTCACCCTGCACGCCGGTGAGCTGACCCCCGGCCTGGTCAAGCCCGAGGACCTGACGTTCCACATCCGGGAGGCCGTCCTCGTCGCCGGAGCCGAACGCATCGGTCATGGCGTCGACCTGGTCCACGAGGACGACTGGCAGCAGCTCGCCCGGACGATGGCCCGGCGCGGTGTGGCCGTCGAGGTCCCGTTCAGCAGCAACAAGCAGATCCTGGGCGTCGCCGGCAACGACCACCCGTTCAACGCCTACCGCCGCCACGGCGTCCCGGTGGTCCTGGCCACCGACGACCCCGGCGTCTCGCGCATCGACATCAGCCACGAGTACCAGTACGCCCGCGCCACCTACGGCCTGAGCTACACCGAGCTGAAGGACCTGGCGCGCGCCTCGCTGACGTACGCCTTCCTCGACGGCGGCAGCCTGTGGGCCACCGGCGCCGAACGCTCCGGCTACCGCCCGGTGCGCGTCTGCGCCGGATCCCGGCCGGGCATCGCGCCCCCCGTCCCGGCCTGCGCCCGCTACCTCGCGGACAACGCGAAGGCGGCCACCGAGTGGCGTCAGGAAGCGGCGTTCGCCGGATTCGAACGTCGGCAGGGCGGAACGCGCTGATCCCGCGCCACCGCTGACCGGTCGATGACCGGGGGCGGGGCCGCACACGCGCCCCGCCCCCTCGTACGACGCGCGGCTCGCCCGGCCCGCGGCTACGCTCGCCGCATGGGAGAGAGCGGAGAGCACGAGACCGCCGAGCCGCCCGCGGACCGGGGAGCCCCCGACGACGACCACGCCCGGCTCGCCGCGATCGTCGACGCCTGGGCCGCCGCGATCGTCTCGAACGACGCGGCACGGATCGCGGACTTCATGGCCGACGAGTGGGTCATCGTCTCCGAGTCCGGCATCACCGAGCGGGAGGCGTTCCTCGCCTACGTCGAGTCCGGCGACCTGACCCACTCGGCGATGCGCGCCGTCACCCCGCCGAGGATCCGGATCCATGGCGACACCGCGACGGTCACCGTCCGGATCACCAACACGGCCCACTACGGGGGCCGCCGCTTCGACGCCGACGAATGGACCACGGACGTGTTCGTACGGCGGGACGGCGGCTGGCGGTGCGTGCTCAGCCACATCACGCCCGTCGCCACCCCGGCGGACCCGCCGCCCGACGCATGAGCCGGACGAACGGGAGCGCGGCGGACGGGAGCCGGGCGAGCGGCTCCGGCCACCGGAGGACTCGTCTCGGTTACCCGGCCGCCGCGGCCGTCTTCGCCATCGGGATGGCGGGCACCACGCTGCCCACCCCGCTCTACGGCCTCTACCGGGAACAGCTCGGCTTCTCCGAGCTGATGGTGACGGTGGTCTTCGCCGTCTACGCCCTCGGCGTGATCGCCACCCTGCTGCTCGCCGGGAACGTGTCCGACGAGGCGGGGCGTCGGCCCGTTCTCCTGGCCGCCCTGGGCTTCTCGGCGGCCAGTGCGCTCTGCTTCCTCTTCGAGGACGGGCTCCCCGCCCTGTTCGCCGGCCGGCTCCTCTCCGGGTTCGCCGCCGGACTGCTGAGCGGGGCGGCGACGGTCACCGTGATGGAGCTGGCCCCGCCGGGACGCGCGGCCCGGGCCGGGCTGGCCGCGACCGCCGCGAACATGGGCGGCCTGGGGTGCGGGCCGCTCCTGTCGGGGCTGCTCGCCGAATACGCCCCCGAGCCCCTGCGGCTGCCCTTCGTCGTGCACCTGGCGCTGATCGCCGCGGCCGCCGTCCTGACCTGGTTCCTGCCCGAGACGGTGACCTCCGCCCGGGTACGGGGACTCCGGCTGCGGCCTCAAGGCCTCGCCGTCCCGCCCGCGATGCGCGGCGTGTTCACCACCTCGGCGCTCGCTGCCTTCGCCGGGTTCTCGCTGCTCGGCCTCTTCACGGCGGTCGCCCCCGCGTTCGTCGCCGAGACGCTCGACGTGCACAACCTGGCCCTGACCGGTCTCGTCGTCTTCTCCGTCTTCCTCGCCTCGACGGCCGGGCAGGCGCTCATGGGGCGGGTCGGCGAGCGCCGCGCCCTGCCGGGCGGCTGCTTCGTCCTCGTCGCCGGGCTTGTCCTGGTCGGTGCCTCCCTGCTGTTCACCTCGCTGCCCCTGCTGATCGCCGGGGCGCTGTGCGGCGGCCTGGGCCAGGGGCTGGCCTTCCGCGGCGCGGTGACGGCGATCAGCGCGGCGGCACCGCCCGAGCACCGGGCCGCGACCGTCTCCGCGTTCTTCGTCATCGCCTACCTGGGCATCTCGCTGCCCGTCGTCGGCGTCGGCGCCCTCACTCTCGGCATCGGACTCAGAAACGCCGGACTCACCTTCTCCGGCTGTGTGCTGGCGCTGGCCCTGGGCGTCGGCCTGTACCTGGCGCGCCGGCCTCCCGCGCCCCGCTGACCCAGGGCCGGGCCTTCGGCGGCGAAGAGGAAAACCCTTGTTGTACCCGTCGATCACGGTGCGAGACTGGCCCGGTGGACACAGCGACGCGGTTGAGGCAGACGGTCATCACCTGGGCCGCGGGCGACGAGGACACGCCGACGCCCGCCGAGGCCGGGGCCGCCCGCGACCTGGCCGCCGGCCTGGGGCTGCGCACCGTGGTGCTCGTGGAGGGCGTCAGCGACCGGGCGGCGGTCGAGGCGCTCGCCGAACGTCAGGGGCGCACCCTGACCGCCGAGGGCATCGTGGTCGTACCGCTCGGAGGCGCCACCAGCATCACCCGTTTCCTGCGCCTCCTCGGCCCGGACGGCCTCGACGTCCGGCCCGCCGGCCTCTGCGACGCGGCGGAGCAGCGCTTCTTCCTCCAGGGCCTGGAGCGCACCGGCTTCGGCACCGGTCTCGCCCCCGACGACCTGGAGCCACTGGGCTTCTTCACCTGCCACGCCGACCTGGAGGACGAACTGATCCGGGCGCTCGGCACCGACGGCGTCCAGCAGGTCATCGACGACCAGGGCGACCTGCGCGCCTTCCGGATCTTCCAACGGCAGCCCGCCCAGCGGGAGCGGGCCGTCGAGGCGCAGTTGCGGCGTTTCATGGGGACCATCGGCGGCCGCAAGGAGACTTACGGCCGCGCGCTGACCGAGGCCCTGGACCTCACCCGCCTGCCCCGCCCGCTGGACGGACTCCTCGCCCACATCTGACCGGGGCTCGCGGCTCAGCGTCCGACCGGGGCCCGCGGCGCCCCGCCGGCCGACGGCGGACC
>NZ_JAFEUF010000158.1:0-7353 GCF_016901035.1 Streptomyces durocortorensis | reverse complement strand
CCCCCCGCCGCCACGCCGGCCCTCCTCCCGGGCCGGTCCGGCGGCGGCGGCGCGCGCGCCGCCCCCCCCCCCCCCCCCCCCCCCCCCCGGCGCCCCGGGGGGCCCGAGGCTGGACCGCCGCACCACCAGTTCCGGCTGGAGCACCACCCGCCGGTGCTCGTGCGCCCCCGCCGACGCCCCCGCCCCGGTCTCCTCCAGGAGCAGCCCGGCCGCCAGCGCCCCCATCGTCGCCGCGGGTTGTCGTACCGACGTCAGCGGCACAGCGGCCGCCGCGGCGAACTCGATGTCGTCGTAGCCCACCAGGGCCAGATCGCCGGGTACGGAGACCCCGGCGGCGAACAGCGACTGCAGCACCCCCAGGGCGAGCAGGTCGTTGGCGCAGAACACGGCGGTCGGCCGGTCGGAGAGCCCCAGCAGCCGGGCCCCCGCGTCCCGGCCCGCCGCCACGTCCAGCCGCTCCGTCGGCAGCTCCCGCAGGGCCTCCGGTCCCAGCCCCGCCTCGGCCAGCGCGGCGAGCGCCCCCGTACGCCGGTCCCGGACCTGGTTGAAGCCGGGCGGGCCGCTCACGTACGCGATGGAGCGGTGCCCGGCGTCCAGCAGATGCCGCACCGCCAGCGTCCCGCCCGCCACGTCGTCGACCGACACCGAGCACTCGGTGGTCCCCTCGGCGACCCGGTCGACGAGGACGAACGGGATGCCGTGCCGCCGGAACGCCTCGATGTTGCGCCCGGTCGCGTCGGCGGGGGTCAGCAGCACGCCCCGGACCCGCTGCTCCGCGAAGAGCGACAGATACTCGGCCTCCTCGCCGGGGCTCTGCGCGCTGTTGCAGACCATGACGCCGAGCCCCGCCTCGCGCGCGGCCCGCTCCGCGCCGCGCGCCACGTCCACGAAGAACGGGTTGCCCATGTCGAGGACCAGCAGCCCCATGATCCGGCTGCGCCCCGCCCGCAACTGCCGCGCCGACTCGCTGCGGACGTAACCGAGACGGTCGATCGCGGACAGGACCCGGGCCCGGGCGTCGGGGCCGACCGTGTCCGGGCGGTTGATGACGTTGGAGACCGTGCCCACCGATACTCCGGCGACCCGGGCCACGTCCTTGATACCCACCGACTGGGCCATCAGACGGAGACCTCCAGAAGGGCGAGGGACGCGGAACGGACCCTCAGCCTATCCGCGCGCATCAGAAGTCGAAGTCGTCGATGTTGTCCTTGTCGAACACCGTCGGCTTGCCCAGGTCGACCACCCCGTCCTTGCCGATCGTGTACGTGCCCAGCTCGCCCGCCTCGAAGGTCTGCCCCTCCTCCCCGGTGATCTGCCCGGACGCCAGGGCCACCGAGGCGTGCCCGGCCAGCTCGCCCAGCTTCGCCGGATCCCACAGCTCGAACGCCTCGACCGTCCCGTTCTTCACGTACGACCGCAGATCGTTGGGGGTGCCGAGACCGGACAGCTTCACCTTGCCCCGGTACTTGGAGCCCGACAGGTACTGCGCCGCCGCCTTGATGCCGACCGTGGTCGGCGAGACGATCCCGGCGAGCTTCGGATACTCCTGGAGCAGCCCCTGCGTCTGCTGGAAGGACTGCTGGGCGTCGTCGTTCCCGTACGCCACCTTCACCAGCTTCACGTCCTTGTACTTCGGGTCCTTCAGCTCGTCCTTCATGTAGTCGATCCACAGGTTCTGGTTCGTCGCGGTCTGGGCGGCGGACAGGATCGCGATCTCGCCCTTGTAGCCGATCTGTTCGGCCAGCAGCTGGATCTGCGTGCGGCCCAGGTCCTCCGCTCCCGCCTGGGACACGAAGACGTTGCGGCAGTCGGTCTTGGTGTCGGAGTCGTACGTGACGACCTTGACGCCGTTCCTCATGGCCTGCTTGAGCGCGGTGCACAGCGCGCCCGGGTCCTGCGCGGAGACGGCGATCGCGTCGACCTGCTGCTGGGTGAGGGTGTTGACGTAGGAGACCTGGCCGGAGGTGTCGGTGGCACTGGTCGGGCCGACCTCCTTGAAGGTGGATCCCAGCGCCTCGACCGCCTTCTGTCCGCCCTTGTCGGCAGTGGTGAAGTAGGGGTTGTTGACCTGCTTGGGCAGAAAGCCCACGGTCAGGCCCTTCTTGGTGGGCGCGTCCGGGTCCGCCTTGCCGGCCGAGGCGGCCGAACCGCTCTCCTTCTTCACATCGCTCTTGGTGGTGCCCCCGCACGCGGTGACGGCGAGCGCGAGGGAAGTGACAGCCGCGAGGGCCGCACAGCTGCGGCGGATCGATGACGTACGCATGGCAGTGTCCTTTGCGGAAGAAGGGCGGGTTACGGTGCCGAGCACGGGGTTACGGGGTGTGGCACGGGTTACGGAGTCGGCGTCCGGGCCGGAGTCGGGGCCGAGGCGGCTCGTCGCCCCGCCCGCGCGACGGAGATCTGCCGCCCGACGCGCGGGCCGAGCACGGAGAGGACGAGCAGCACGCCGGTGACGACGATCTGCGACTGCGCCGAGACGTCCCCCAGGCTCATGACGTTCTGCAGCGCGCCGAGCAGGAACACGCCGGCGATCGCGCCGCCGAGCGTGCCCTTGCCGCCGTCGAAGTCGATGCCGCCGAGCAACACAGCGGCCACGACCGACAGTTCGAGACCGGTGGCGTTGTCGAAGCGGGCGCTGGCGTAGTGCAGCGCCCAGAACACCCCGGTGAGCGAGGCCATCAGACCGGTCACGGTGAACAGGATCAGCTTCTGCCGCTTCACCCGTACGCCCGCGAACCTGGCCGCCTCCTCGTTGGCGCCCGTCGCGAACAGGGAACGCCCGAACGGCTTTGCGTGCAGGGCGAGTACGGCGACGGCGAGCAGCGCCAGGAACGGCAGGAGTGCGTACGGAACGAACGTGTCGCCGATCCGTCCGGCGGCGAAGTCCAGGTAGGGGGACGGGAAGTCGGTGACGGCGTCCGAGCCCAGCACGATCTGCGCGATGCCCCGGTAGGCGGCCAGCGTCCCGATGGTGACCGCCAGCGACGGCAGTCCCAGCCGGGTCACCAGCAGCCCGTTGACCAGCCCGCACACCACGCCGAGCAGCAGACAGAGCGGGATGATCGCCTCGATCGGCAGGCCCTGGTTCCACAGCGCCCCCATCACCGCGCCCGAGAGCCCGGCCGTGGAGGCCACCGACAGGTCGATCTCCCCGGAGACCACCAGCAGGGTCATCGGCAGCGCGATCAGTGCGATGGGCAGGGTGTTGCCGATCAGGAACGACAGGTTGAGCGCGTTGCCGAAACCGTCGACGAAGCCGAACGAGAGCAGCAGCACCACGATCAGGAGGGCGCCGACGACCGTGTCCCAGCGGACGGCGCGCGCGAGTGCGGAGTCAGCCATGGCGGGCGTTCCTCTTCTTCAGGGCGGAGGCCACGCGCAGGGCGACGATCCGGTCGACCGCGATGGCGAGGATGAGCAGGAAGCCGTTGATCGCCAGCACCCACACGGAGCTGACGCCGAGGGCGGGCAGCACGCTGTTGACCGAGGTCAGCAGCAGTGCGCCGAGCGCCGCGCCGTAGACCGTGCCGGAGCCCCCGGTGAAGACCACCCCGCCGACCACGACCGCGCTGACCACGGTGAGTTCGTAGCCCGTGCCGGTGCCCGAGTCGACGTTCCCGAAGCGCGCCAGATACAGCGCCCCGGCGAGACCGGCCAGCGCGCCGCAGAACGTGTAGGCGAGCAGGATCCGCCGGCGCACCGGAATCCCGGCCAGCCGCGCCGCCTCCGGGTTCGAGCCCAGCGCGTACAGCTCGCGGCCGCTGCCGAAGTGCTTGAGGTAGTACGCCGTCGCCACCAGCAGGGCCAGGGCGATCAGCGCCAGCCACGGCACCGCCGAGATCCCGCCGGAGCCGAAGTCCACGAAGCCGTCCGGCAGATCGGCCGCCGTGATCTGCCGCGAGCCGACCCAGATCGAGTCGATGCCCCGGATGATGTAGAGCGTGCCCAGCGTCACGACCAGCGCGGGCACCTGGCCGAGGCTCACGAGCAGCCCGTTCAGCAGCCCGAAGCCGACGCCGAGCAGCACCGCGAGGACCACGGCCACCACCGGCTGCCCGCCGCCCTGGAGATACGTACCGGCGG
The DNA here is from genome assembly GCF_016901035.1 of Streptomyces durocortorensis. Classification (GTDB taxonomy): domain Bacteria; phylum Actinomycetota; class Actinomycetes; order Streptomycetales; family Streptomycetaceae; genus Streptomyces; species Streptomyces durocortorensis. Next base: position 3,270 of record NZ_JAFEUF010000158.1, on the reverse strand, counting down.
CGAAGGCGCTGATGCCGAGGGTCGAGCCGACCGACAGGTCGACGTTGCGGGTGATGACCACCAGCGACTGGCCGGTGGCGACCAGCACCAGGATCGTCGCGTTCAGCAGCAGGTCCTTGATGCCCTGCTCGGAGAGGAACGCGCTGTTGCCGAGCTGGGTGAGGACCAGCATCACCAACAGCACGAGCAGAATGGCCAGTTCACGCACCTTGAAGACGCGGTCCACCAGCCGGGTGCTGCTGGAGGCGGGGATCGGCGCGACGGGCGCCGGTTCGGTCGTCGTCACCGTCATGCGGCGGCCCTCCCGGTGGCTGCGGCCATCACGGTCTCCTCGGTGGCGTCGGAACGGGAGATCTCGGCGGTCAGGCGGCCCTCGTGCATCACCAGCACCCGGTCGGCCATGCCGAGGATCTCGGGCAGATCGGAGGAGATCATCAGCACCGCCACCCCGTCCGCCGCCAGTGCGCTCAGGAGCCGGTGCACCTCCGCCTTGGTGCCGACGTCGATCCCGCGCGTCGGTTCGTCGACGATCAGCACGGCGGGCCCGGTGGCGAGCCATTTGGCCAGCACCACCTTCTGCTGGTTGCCGCCGGACAGAGTGGACACCGCATCGGCGATGCGGGCGTACTTCACCTGGAGCCGGACCGCCCAGTCGAGCGACCGGCTGCGCTCCGCGCCCCGGTCCATCAGCCCCGCCCTCCTGGTGGCGCGCAGCCCGGTGAGCCCGATGTTCCGCTCGATGGACATGCCCATCACCAGGCCCTGGGCCCGCCGGTCCTCGGGGACCAGGGCGAGCCCGGCGGCCATGGCGGTGGACGGCGCGCCGTTGACGAGCGCCTGCCCGGCCACCTCGACCTCGCCCGCGTCCCACCGGTCGATACCGAACACCGCCCGCGCCACCTCCGTACGCCCGGCGCCGACCAGCCCCGCCATGCCGACGATCTCGCCGCACCGCACCTCGAAGGAGACATCCGTGAACACGCCCTCGCGGGTGAGCCGCCGGACGCTGAGGGCGACCTCGCCGGCCTCGACGTCCTGCTTCGGATACAGCTCGTCCAAGTCCCGGCCGACCATCCGCCGGACCAGGTCCTCCTCCGTCATGCCGGCCAGCGGTTCACTGGCGATCAGCGCCCCGTCCCGCAGGGTCGTGACGCGTTCGCAGATCCGGAAGATCTCCTCCAGCCGGTGCGAGATGAACAGCACGGCGGCCCCCTGCTCGCGCAGCGCCCGCACCACGCCGAACAGCCGCGCCACCTCGCTGCCGGTCAGGGCGGCTGTCGGCTCGTCCATGATCAGGACGCGCGCGTCGAAGGAGAGAGCCTTGGCGATCTCCACGATCTGCTGGTCCGCGATCGACAGGCCGCGCGCCGGACGGTCGGGGTCGAGCTCGACGCCGAGCCGGTGCATCAGGGCGGCCGTGGCGTTCCGGGTGGCCCGGTGGTCGATCCGGCCGAGCGCCCGCCGGGGCTGACGGCCCATGAAGATGTTCTCGGCGATCGACAGGTCGGGGAAGAGCGTGGGCTCCTGGTAGATGACGGCGATACCGGCGTCCCGGGCGTCGGCGGGTCCGTGGAAGAGGGCCGGCTCGCCGTCCAGCAGGACCTGGCCGGCATCCGGCCGGTGCACTCCGGCGAGCGTCTTGATCAGGGTCGACTTGCCCGCTCCGTTCTCCCCGGCGAGGGCGTGCACCTCGCCGGGGAACAGCTCGAGGGACACGTCCCGCAGGGCGCGCACGGCGCCGAAGGACTTGGAGACGCCCCTCAGGGCCAGCACGGGGGCCGGATCCTTGGCGGACCGGTGGGTCATCGGTGGCTCCTCGACGATGCGGAGGGCATCCTCACGACATCGTGAAAGGTTTCAAATGAGTTGCCGGGACGTTAGACAGGTCCCTCGGAGCGCGTCAATGGGGCGGGACGCAAATTCTCAACTGCCCCGTGCATTCATCAGGTTCTGCTGCGTCAGGTCTGCGGGAAGGGTTGACAGCCCTCGGGGGCGCTCCTACCTTCAACCCGCATGAATCGTTTCAGATTCATTCGCGTTCACACCGACGTCACAGGAGCGACGAAGTGACCGAGCACGCCACGGTGAAGGCCGCCCTCACGTCCCAGGCCATCGAGACGCCCTCATGGGCGTACGGGAACTCGGGAACCCGCTTCAAGGTCTTCGCCCGGCCCGGCGTGCCCCGCACCCCCGAGGAGAAACTCGACGACGCGGCGAAGGTCCACGAGTTCACCGGCGCCGCGCCCACCGTCGCCCTCCATATTCCCTGGGACACGGTCGACGACTACGCGGCCCTCGCCGAGCACGCCCGCGACCGGGGCCTGGCCCTGGGGGCCGTCAACGCCAACACCTTCCAGGACGACGCCTACCGGCTCGGCAGCGTCTGCCACCCGGAGGCCGCCGTACGCCGCAAGGCCCTGGACCACCTGATGACGTGCGTCGACATCATGGACGCGACGGGATCCCGGGACCTCAAACTGTGGTTCGCGGACGGCACGAACTACCCCGGCCAGGACGACATCCGCGAGCGGCAGGACCGGCTCGCCGAGGCGCTGGCCGCCGTGTACGAACGGCTCGGCGACGACCAGCGCATGCTGGTGGAGTACAAGCTGTTCGAGCCCGCCTTCTACACGACCGACGTCCCGGACTGGGGGACGGCCTACGCCCACTGCCTCAAGCTGGGCCCGAAGGCGCAGGTCGTCGTGGACACCGGGCACCACGCGCCGGGCACCAACATCGAGTTCATCGTCGCGACCCTGCTGCGCGAGGGCCGGCTGGGCGGGTTCGACTTCAACTCCCGCTTCTACGCGGACGACGACCTGATGGTCGGCGCGGCCGACCCCTTCCAGCTCTTCCGCATCATGTACGAGGTCGTCCGCGGCGGCGGGCTCACCGCGGACGTCGCCTTCATGCTCGACCAGTGCCACAACATCGAGGAGAAGATCCCCGCGATCATCCGCTCGGTGATGAACGTCCAGGAGGCCACCGCCAAGGCCCTGCTCGTGGACCGCGAAGCCCTGGCCGCCGCCCAGCGCTCCGGTGACGTCCTGGAGGCCAACGCCGTACTCATGGACGCCTACAACACCGACGTACGTCCCCTGCTCGCCGAGGTCCGCGAGGAACAGGGCCTCGACGGCGACCCGATGGCCGCCTACCGGCGCTCCGGCTGGGCGACGAAGACCGCCGAGGAGCGGATCGGCGGACAGCAGGCGGGCTGGGGGGCGTAAGCCCATCCGTCCGGCGGCGAAGTCCAGGTAGGGGGACGGGAAG
>NZ_JAFEUF010000157.1 GCF_016901035.1 Streptomyces durocortorensis | reverse complement strand
GGGCGGGGCCGTGCGGCGGCCGGCCGGAGCCCTGCTGCGGGGAGCCCTGCGGCGGTCGTTCGGACCCGTCCTGCGGATGCTCGGGCCGCTGCTGTGGCCGCTCGGGCCCCTGCTGCGATCGTTCGGGCCCGTTCGACGGAGCCTCAGGAGCGTGCGGCGGAAGCTGGGCCGGCGCGGCGGCGGCGGACGGTCGGGGCGCGTGCGGGGGCAGTTCGGGCAGCCGGTCCTGCGGCCGGGGCGTCTGCGCCGGAGGACGGTCCGGGGCGGTGAGCCGGAAGCTCATCCGGCCGAAGCTCACCTGGTCGCCGTCCCGCACCGGGATGGAGCCGACGAGCCGCTGGCCGTTGACGCAGGTGCCGTTGGTGGAGCCGAGGTCGCGCAGCAGCCAGCGGCCGTTCAGCGCGTGGAGTTCGGCGTGCAGCCGGGAGACCGTCTCGTGGTTGAGGCGCAGCCCGTTGGCCGGGTCGCGGCCGATGAGCAGCGGATACGGACCGGGGGCGGGCAGCAGCAGCTTGGGGAGCCGCTCGGTCTGCCAGGCGCGGCGCAGCCGCCCGGGAAAGGCGGAGATCCCGCCCACCGCGCGGACCAGGCCCTGGGACCAGCGGCCGCCGTCGTCCAGGTCGGAGGTGAGCGCCGCCAGCTCCTCGGGCCGCCGGGCGACGAGGGCGAGTTCCATGCGCCGCATGAACGTGTCGTGCGACAGCTTGCCCTGCGCGGCACCGTCTCTGAGCACACCGAGGACCCGGTCGCGCTGGGCGTCCGACAGCCGCGCGGGACTCGGGGGGAACTCGAAGGAGGACGTCACGTGGACGATTGTCGGGCCGGGGGGCCCGGAGTGTCCAGCGAGGCCGTGTTTCCTCCCGCGCTGACCTGCGCCGCTATCTCACGCGACGGCGCCGGACCCCCTTGCTAGGGTCTGCCGCTCACCCATCACGAGGAGACCGTGTGCCCCCTGCGCCATCCCGTCTGACGATCCGTCCGCTGTCCGGACCCGGCGAACTCGACCTGTTCCGCCGCCTTTCGTACGTTCTCGACCATGAGCTGGCCGACGACCTCGCCACCGGACTCCGGCTCCCGGAGTGGATGTGGGTCGCCCTGGACGGCGAGCGGGTCGTCGCCAGGGCCGCCTGGTGGACGAACGCGCCGGGCGGCGAGCCGCTGGCGCTGGACTTCTTCGACCTGGACGACACACTGCCCGCGCCGGAGCGGGTCGCGATCGGCGTGCGGCTGCTGGAGACGGCGACCGAGGCCGTGGTTCCGGCCGGTGCGCAGCGGCCGGAGTACGGGCGGTTCGTACCGCCGGACTGGCGCGAGGACCCGGTGGCCCGGGAGGCCGTCGGGGCCCGGATCGCGGCGGAGGCGACCGGGGCGCGGATGCTGGTGGAGCGGCTGCGGCTGGAGTGGCGGGCCGGTACGCCGGTGCCCGGGGACTCCGGCCGGCTGGTGTTCCGGCCGGTCACCGGCCGGGAGGATCTCCTCGCGCTGATGTCGCCGGTCATGGAGGGCACTCTCGACGCCCACGGGCAGGAGGACCTGGCGTCCGGGCTCGACGCCCGCGCGGCGGCCGAGAAGCACTACGACGAGGAGCTGGCGGGGTACGCGTCCCCGATGGCCTGGTGGCGGATCGCCGAACTGCCCACCGGCGAACCGGTCGGCTTCGTGATCCCGGCGCGCAACAACTACCACCCGATCATCGCGTACATCGGGGTGCTGCCCGCCCGGCGCGGCCAGGGGTACATCGACGATCTCCTCGCCGAGGGCACCCGGGTGCTGGCGGCCGAGGGCGTGGAGCGGATCCGGGCGGCGACCGACCTCGGCAACGTACCGATGGCCAGGTCCTTCGAGCGGCTCGGGTACGTCAACTTCGAGCGGGCGTTCAACATGACGTGGGACGCGGAGAAGGGTCAGGCCGAGGGCTAGGACCAGCGCTGGGGCTGGTCCGAAACGGCTTCCCCGATATTCGGTGGACGGCGGGCGTCGGCGTTGGCTACGGTCTGCTTCGACATCCGACGCCCGTCGTGGAAGGAGGCGAGAGCAATGCGCGGGAACAGCCGCACCACCATCCGCAGCACATCACTTTCGCGCTCCCGTCCCGTCCGCCGGGCGGTGTCGGACCTCGTCTGACCGGGAGCGCGGCATTCCGTCCCGGAGGACACCTTCATGACCGAGCTGGTCATCCGCGCGCTCACGCCGAGCGACGCCGCACTCTTCACCACGTTCCAGGACAGCCCCCATGTCGGCCGGGCCGCCTTCGGCCACCGCTACACCTCGACGGCCGACGGCGGCGAGTACCGCCCCGAGTGGTCGTGGGTCGCCCTGCGCGGGGACACCGTGATCGCCAGGGCCGCCTGGTGGTCAGGGCCCGACGACACCGAGCCCGTCGTCCTCAACTGGTTCGACTTCGCGGACGGGGAGGCGGAGGCGGGCGCCGAACTCCTGCGCCGCGCCCCGTTCGACAAGGAGTACGAGCTGATCGCGCCCGCCGGATGGCGGGACGACCCGGCGGTGCGGGCCGCCGTCGAGGAGCGGGTCGCCGCCGCGACCGCGGCCGGGATGAAGCCGCTGGTCGAGCGCTACCGCTACCGCTGGACCCCCGGCTGCCCGCTCCCCGAGCGGACGGGCCGGCTCACCTACCGCCCGGAGCCGGACGACGCGGTCATCCTCGACGTACTGCGCCGGGTCCACTCGGCCACGCTGGACGCCCACGCCCGCAAGGCCATCGAGGGCCCCGGAGGTCTGGAGGCGGCGGCCCAGGAGGAGTTGGACTTCTTCCACTGGTGCCCCTCGCCGAGGGAGTGGTGGCGGCTCGCGTACACCCCGGACGGGGAGGTGGCTGGCATCCAGGTGCCCGCGCACAACCCGTCGGGGCCCTGCGTCGGTTTCATCGGGGTCGTACCCGAGGCGCGCGGGAACGGGTACGGCTACGACCTGCTGGTGGAGTGCACGCGCTTCCTGGTCGAGCAGGGCGCCGAGTTCGTCGCGGGAGCGACGGACCAGGGGAACGCGCCGATGGCCGCCGCGTTCGCCCGCGCCGGGTACCCCGTCACCCAGGAGTGGATCCATCTGGCGTGAGGGCCCCGGCCTCCTCGGCCAGCCACTCCAGGCGGAGCAGCTGCTCGGCGGGGATCGTCGCGTCCTCGCCGCGCGGCCCCACGTTGAGCAGCATGTTCCCGCCGTCGGCGGCCGTGTCGCGGACCAGTGAGGTCAGCGTCGCGCGGTCGATGAAGGCGTCCGGGCCGGAGTTGCGGTTGTAGCCGAAGCTGTGGTCGACGCCCCGGGTGATCTCGTACGGGTCGGAGCCCTCGTAGCGGGCGTACTCCGGCGTACGGAAGTCGAAGACAGGCGGTGTGCGCGGGACGAAGCCCTCGCCCTGCGCCACCGTCCGGCGGTCCCACCAGTTGTAGAGGGCCTTCGCGCCCGGCAGGGTCAGGCCCCGCCAGTGCGGTGCGTAGGGGAGCAGCCGGTCGTTGACGACGCCGTGCGGGACGGTGAAGCGGTAGAAGTCGACCAGGGAGCGGATCTCGTCGGCGGCGGCGGGCCAGGCGATGTCGTTCCAGAGGATGTCGGGGCGGTAGCGGCGGATCAGCTCCCGCAGCTGCGCGTCGGCGTAGGCGGGGTACGTCCCGCGCGGGACGGCGGAGAACATGTCGGCGGCGGTGCCGATGGGCCGGTCGTCGAAGGTCCAGTCGAGTCCGCCGGAGTAGTAGACGCCGAAGCGCAGGCCCTCGGCCCGTACGGCTTCGGCGAACTCGCCGACCACGTCCCGGGTGGTGTGCCAGCCCGTGCGGTGCGGGTTCTGCGTCTCGGAGGGCCAGAGGCAGAACCCGTCGTGGTGCTTGGTGACCAGGACCGCGTAACCGGCCCCCGCCTCCCGGAAGGAGCGGGCCCAGGCGGCCGGATCCCAGGTGGCGAGCCCGTCCTCGAAGTCGTGGCCGAAGTCCGTGTAGGGGCGCTTCCCGTAGGTGGCGCGGTGGTGGGCGGCGACCGGGGAGCCGGGGAAGCGGAGCCCGTTCTCGTACCACTCCGCGTACGAGGTCCAGCCCGGCGGCGCACGCCGGCCCGCCGCCGGGAGTTCGGCGGCGGGGACGTGGGGCGGGGCCCAGCCGGGGACGGAGGCGGGTGTCCAGTGAACGAAGATCCCCAGCCGGGCCCGGGACCACCATGAAGCGACCATGGCGGGAAGTATTGATCACTCGGGCGGCGTCGCGTAAGCCCTTTCGACCGCCGGATTCCGGTTGCGGTCCTGCTGGTCCTGCCGCGTCCGCGTCTTCTGGGCGCGGATCAGGTCGCGGTACCAGGCGTAGGACTGTTTGGGCGTACGGGTCAGCGTCTCGTAGTCGATGTGGACCAGGCCGAACCGCTGCGAGGCCCCCTCCGTCCACTCCACGTTGTCGGTGAGCGACCAGGTGAAGTAGCCGCGTACGTCCGCCCCTGCGTCCATCGCCGCGCGCAGGGCGGTGAGGTGGCTCTCCAGGTAGGCGATGCGGCGGTCGTCGGCGTGGGGTTCCTCCAGGGCGCAGCCGTTCTCCGTGATGTAGAGCGGCGGGAGGCGGTCGCCGTAGCGGGTGTGCAGGGCGGTGACGATCTCGGTGAGGCCTTCGGGGACGACGGGCCAACCGAAGCCGGTCTTCTCGTACCCCTCGATCTCCCGTATTCCGAAGGGGAGTTCGGCGGGCATGGTGAAGCCGGAGAAGGTCTCCAGGGCTTCGGGGCGGGGTGCGCCGACGAGGGTCGGGTTGTAGTAGTTGACGCCGTACCAGTCGAGCGGGGTGGAGATGACCTTCAGGTCGTCGGCGACCGGGCCGGGCATCAGGGCGGCGAGGTTCTCGTCCGGGTAGCGGCCGGTGAGGACGGGGTCGGCGAAGAGCCAGTTGGTGAGGGTGTCGTACAGCTCCGCCCCGAAGCGGTCCTCGTCGCTGTCCCCGGCCGTCCAGACCGGGGCGTGCGAGAAGGCGGCGCCGATGTTGTCCGCACCCGCCGCGCGCAGGGCGCGGACGGCGAGGCCGTGGGCGAGGAGCTGGTGGTGGGCGGCGGGCAGGTCGTCGAAGAGCAGGGTGCGGCCGGGGGCGTGCTCGCCGAGCGCGTAGCCGAGCAGCGTGACCTCGGCGGGTTCGTTGATCGTGATCCACATGGGGACGCGGTCGGCGAGGCGTTCGGCGACGATGCCCGCGTACTCGGCGAAGCGGTGGGCGGTGTCGCGGTCGAGCCAGCCGCCCGCCTCCTCCAGTGGGAGCGGGGTGTCCCAGTGGTAGAGGGTCGGCGCGGGGGTGATGCCGTGGGCGCAGAGCTCGTCGACGAGCCGGTCGTAGAAGTCGAGCCCGTCGGCGTTTACGGCTCCGCTGCCGCCGGGCACCACGCGGGGCCAGCTCACGGAGAACCGGAAGGCGTCGGCGCCGAGCCCGGCCAGCAGGGCGACGTCCTCGCGGTAGCGGGCGTGGAAGCCGGTGCCCCGGGTGGTGTCGGTGCCGTCCTTGATCCGGCCGGGGAGCGCGGCGAAGGCGTCCCAGCCGGAGGGGCCCTTGCCGTCCGCGTCCACCGCCCCCTCGGTCTGGAAGGCGGAGGCGGAGGCTCCCCAGAGGAAGCCGGGCGGGAAGATCGGCAGGGTCATCGCGGCCTCCAGCAGCCGTACGTGGGAATCCGTATGAGCGGGCGCCTCGCCGGGCAATGATCAGGACCAGACCTTAATCGCCGGTGGCGGACGGCAACAGAGTCCGTCGCGTGGATCGCGGAGCCCGGCCCCCGGGCGGCCGCGCGCCCCGCCCAGGGACGAGGAGTGGTGGATGCAGTTCGAGGTGTGGGCCCCCGAGGCGGACTCGGTCGTGCTGGAGGCGGCGGACGTCCGGTCCCCGATGGAGCGCGACGCGGAGCGCGAGGGGTGGTGGACGGCCGAGGCGGAGGCCGGGGACGGGGACCGGTACGGCTTCCGGGTGGACGACGGGCCGCTGCTGCCGGACCCGCGCTCGCGGCGTCAGCCGGACGGGCCCGACGGGCCGAGCGCGGTCGTCGACCAGGAGGCGTACGCCTGGCACAACGAGTGGGCGGGGCGGCGGCTGAACCGGGCCGTGCTCTACGAGCTGCACGTGGGGACGTACACCCCGGAGGGCACGTTCGACGCGGCGGCGGCCCGGCTGGGCCATCTGGCGGAGCTGGGGGTCACCCATGTGTCGCTGATGCCGGTGTGCCCGTTCCCGGGGGTCAACGGCTGGGGGTACGAGGGCGTCTCGCTGTGGGCGGTGCACGAGCCGTACGGCGGGCCGGAGGGGCTGAAGCGCTTTGTCGACACGGCGCACGAGCTGGGCCTCGGGGTGGTCCTGGACGTCGTCCACAACCACCTGGGCCCGTCCGGCAACTACCTGCCCGCCTTCGGCCCGTACTTCACCGACACCCACCACACCCCGTGGGGCGCGGCGGTCAATCTGGACGCGCCGGGCTCGGACGAGGTGCGGGCGTTCCTGCTGGGCAGCGCGCTGGCCTGGCTGCGCGACTACCGGCTGGACGGGCTGCGCCTGGACGCGGTGCACGCACTGGCCGACACCCGGGCGCTGACGTTCCTGGAGGAGCTGTCGGCGGCGGTGGACGCGCTGGCGGTGGAGCTGGGGCGGCCGCTCGGGCTGATCGCCGAGTCCGACCTCTGCGACCCGCGTACCACGACCCCGCGCACGGCGGGCGGCCTCGGGCTGCACGCCCAGTGGAACGACGACTTCCACCACGCCCTGCACACCGCGCTCACCGGTGAGTCGCAGGGCTACTACGCCGACTTCGCCCGGGCTCCGCTGGCCGCCCTCGCCAAGACGGTGACGTCGGCCTTCTTCCACAACGGGACCTGGTCCAGCTTCCGGGGCCGGAGCCACGGCCGTCCGGTCGACGTGACGCGCAGCCCGGCGCACCGCTTCGTCGGGTACGCGCAGACGCACGACCAGATCGGCAACCGGGCGCTGGGCGACCGGCTGGCCGCCTCCCTCTCCCCCGGCCTCCAGGCGTGCGCGGCGGCCCTGGTGCTGACGGGTCCGTTCACCCCGATGCTGTTCATGGGCGAGGAGTGGGGGGCGCGCACCCCGTGGCAGTTCTTCACCGACCACACGGACCCGGAGTTGGCGGAGGCCGTACGCAACGGCAGGCGGCGGGAGTTCGGGGAGCACGGCTGGGCCGAGGAGGAGATCCCCGACCCGCAGGACCCGGCGACCCGGGACCGCTCCTGCCTCGACTGGGCCGAGCCGGAGCGCGAACCGCACGCACGGCTGCTCGCCTGGTACCGCGAACTGATCGCCCTGCGGCGCACGTTGCCCGATCTGCACGATCCCGATCTGGCGGCGGTGAAGACCGCGTTCGACGAGGACGCGCGGTGGTTCGCGTACCGCAGGGGGGATCTGCGGGTCGTGGTGAACCTGGCGGACAAGCCGGCGGCGATCCCGCTCGGCCTCGGACGCCACCGCCGCTCCGGCGGCAGGGTTCTGGCGGCCTGGGAGCCGGTCGAGGCGCCGGGGCCGGACGGGGTGCTGCACCTGCCGCCGGAGTCGTGCGTGGTGCTCGCGGACGACTGACGCCCTTGAACACCCCCTGAACTTCCCTGCAGGCGGGCCTACTCCACGACGGCCAGTTCGCGGGCGGTGGTGTTGAGCCGCCGCCCGCCGTCCTCGGTCACCGCCACGATGTCCTCGATCCGGACGCCGAAGCGGCCCGGGATGTAGATGCCCGGCTCCACGGAGAAGCACATGCCGGGCACGAGCGGCTGCTCCTCGCCCTCGATCATGTAGGGCGGCTCATGGGTGGTGACGCCGATGCCGTGGCCGGTGCGGTGGATGAACCGGTCGCCGTAGCCGAACTCGGTGATCACCGCGCGGGCGGCCCGGTCGATCTCCTGGCAGGCGACGCCCGGCCGGACGGCGGCGCAGCCCGCCCGCTGGGCCTCGCGGACGATGTCGTGGACCCGCTGCTCCTCGGCGGTGGGCTCCCCGACATGGACCGTACGGGAGGTGTCGGAGCCGTAACCGTGCTTCAGGCCGCCGAAGTCGAGGACGACCATGTCGCCGCGCTCGATGGTGCGTTCACCCGCCTCGTGGTGCGGGTTGGCCCCGTTGGGGCCGGATCCGACGACGGTGAAGTCCACCTGGGAGTGCCCGAACTCCCGTAGCAGCGCGGCCAGATCGGTGGCCAGGTCGACCTCCCGGCGGCCGGAGAAGCGCACCTTGAGGATTTCCTCGTACGTGGCGTCGGCGGCGGCCCCCGCGGCGGTGAGCCGTTCCAGCTCGGCGGCGTCCTTCACCGCGCGGAGCATCGGGAGCGCTTCGGTGAGCGCGGTGTAGGAGGTGCCGGGCAACTCCCGCTGGAGACCGAGCAGATGCATCGCCCAGGCGTTGTCGCTGACGGCGAAGCGACCCTGGGCGTCCAGCAGCGGTGCGGTCACCGCGTACGGGTCCTTGCCGTCGGTCCAGTCCCGCAGGGTCAGGGCGGGCGCCCCGGTGGCAGCGGCCGCGTCGGGGGCCTCCAGGGTCGGGACCACCAGCACGGGATCGTGGCCGGCCCGCAGCACGAGGAGGGTGAGGCGCTCCGTGCTCACGGGGCGGTAGCCGGTGAGGTGGACGAGGTCGGGCCCCGGCGCGACGATCACCCCGGCGAGCCCGGCCTCGGCGGCGGACTCGGCGGCCCGCGCCATCCGGGCCCGGTAGTCGTCGACGGTGAAGGGCGAGGGCGGAGCGGACGGCTGGACGAACGGGCTCGGGCTGGTCATCAGGTCCTCCTGGCGGTGCGACACGGCACACAGCATCCTGCCCGCCCGGAGGGGTGGACGCGACCGGCTTCCGACCGCGTGTCAGATCGCCGGGGCTTCAGCCATCAGCCGTCAGCCGCCCGTCGCTGCCCGGCTCACGCCCCCGCCGCCCGCCCGTCCGGCAGTCGCACGATCAGGTCCGCCCGGTCCCGGCCCCCCTGCACCAGCCGGGCGTTCGCCTCGTCGGACCGGGTCACCCACTCCTCCGCGGCGGGCCGGGGCCTCCCGTGGCGCACATGGCGCTCGACCAGCCGGCGGACCCGGACCTCCGGGTCGAGGTCCAGGAACCACACCTCGTCCAGCAACGCGCGCACCGAGGCCCAGGGCCCGTCGCCGAGCAGCAGGTAGTTGCCCTCGGTGACGACGAGCGGGACCTCCGGCGGTACGGGCAGCGACCCCGCGACCGGCTCCTCCAGCGACCGGTCGAAGGCCGGGGCGTAGACCGCGTGCACCGGGTCCGGATCGCGCAGCCGCCGCAAGAGGGCCGCGTACCCGGCCGCGTCGAAGGTGTCGGGCGCGCCCTTGCGGTCGGCGCGGCCGAGGCGTTCCAGCTCGGCGGCGGCGAGGTGGAAGCCGTCCATCGGGACGAGGGCGGCGCGTGGGTCCAGGGCCGCGACCAGCCGTTCGGCCAGAGTGGACTTCCCGGCTCCGGGCGGGCCCGCGATCCCGAGGATGCGCCGCCCTCCGGCGTCCGCGAGCGCGCGGGCCCGGTCGTTCAGCGCGGCCCTGCCGCCGGTGCTCGTAGCGTCCACGATGTCCATGCGGCGCATTGTGCCCGGCGGCCCGGGACCGAAGCGCTAGTGTTACGTATAACCCTGTCGCCACAGAACCTCCGCCCTCGCAGAACCCCCGAAAGGCCCGCCATGTCCCACATCGCCCTGGTCACCCTGGTCGTCCGCGACTACGACGAGGCGCTCGCCTTCTACCGCGACGCGCTCGGCTTCGAGCTGGTGGAGGACACCGACCGGGGCGACGGCACCCGCTGGGTGGTGGTGCGCCCGCGCGGGGCGGTGGACGGTACGGGGCTGCTGCTGGCCCGCGCGAAGGACGAGGCGCAGGGCGCGGCGGTGGGGGCGCAGACGGGCGGCCGGGTCGGCTTCTTCCTGCACACCGAGGACTTCGCGGCCGACCACGCCCGGATGCGCGCGGCCGGGGTGCGCTTCCTGGAGGAGCCGCGCCACGAGACGTACGGCTCGGTCGCGGTCTTCGAGGACCTGTACGGCAACCGCTGGGACCTGCTCCAGCCCGCCGGCTGACCCCGCCACGACCGTCATCGGCTTCCGGACCGATCGATGAGCGAGGCGACTCCGTCCAGCAGCCTTGCGAGCCCGAACTCGAAGAGCGTGTCGAGTTCGAGGTCGAACTCCTCCTCACCGAAGAGCGTGGACAGCGTCGGATAGGACCCGGCGGTCTGGATCTGTTCCAGCCGCAGTTCGTCGGAGGCCATCCACTCCTCGGGCGTCATGCCGGTGTCCTGCCGCGCCTGCACCTCCAGCTCGACGGCCGCCGCGACGCCCTGGGCGTACCCGAGAAGGGCGAGGTGGACGTGGATGATCTGGTTCGGCGTCAGCCCCAGGCCCCTCAGGGCACTGAGGACCCGCTCGGTGTACCGCATCGCGTGGGGTGACGCCATCGGCCGGGTGAGGGCCGCCATGGCCCGTGCCAGCCAGGGATGGCGCTGGTACCGGGTCCACAGCCACCGCGCCTCCCGCTCCAGTTGCGCGCGCCAGCCGGAGGGCCGGGGCCCCGGCGGTTCTCCGTCGAACACCGCCTCCGACATCAGACGTACCAGCTCGCCCTTGCTCGGGACGTGGCGGTAGAGCGCCATGGTGGAGACGCCGAAATCGGTGGCGACCCGGCGCATGGAGAGCGCGGCGAGCCCTTCGGAGTCGACGAGAGCGATGGCCGCGCGGATGACGCGGTCCCGGGTGAGTCCGCGCTGAGGAGCCGAGCCCAGCTCCCTTCCCGACGCGGCGACGGCCGTGGCGGCCCGGCTGCCCGACCGGACCGCCGACGCCGTACTGGCGGCCGCACGCGACGCCTTCACGCACGGGATGAACTTCGCGGCGGTCGGCGCGGCCGTCGTCATGGCCGCGGCCGGCGTCTTCTCCATCGCCCGGCTGAGGGGTGCGGGGCGGGCGAAGCGCCCGACGGAGTCGGCCGACCCCCGGCCCGCGGACCAGGGCATCGGCATTCGGCCCACAGCCGAGGCGCGCGCGGACACCCTCCGATGACGATGGGTCCATGGAGGAGGCCAAGGAGTCCGCGGGGAGCACCGCGCCCGCCGAGCGGCACGCCGGCTGGAACGAGCTGTTCTTCGACCTCGTCGTCGTCGCCGGGGCGGGTCAGCTGGCCCGTCTGCTGCACGACGGCCCCCAGCCGGCGGACCTCGCCCTGTACACGGTGGTCTACCTGGCCTTCTGGACCACCTGGGCCGGGTTCGCCGTCTACGGGGACATCGCGGCCTCCGAGACCCGGGTCCGTACGCTGCTGATCGCGATGTTCGGCATGGCCGTGATGGCCGCCTCCGTGCACACGGTCCAGACCAGCCACTCGATCGCCTTCGTCGTCGCCTACGTCGCGCTGCGCCGGCAGGCGGGCCAGGTCTGGCGGCGGGGCAGCATCGTGGTGGACTGGCCGCTGGCCCAGTTCGGCGCGGGCGCGGTGCCCTGGCTCGTCTCGCTGTTCGTGGACACGCCGCTGCGCTACTGGCTCTGGGCGCTCGGCATCGCGCTGGACATCGTCACCCTGCTGGTCTCCACGCGCGACCGCACCCTGCGGCGGGCGGGCGAACGGGCCGCGCGCCGCCGCGACGGCCGTCCGCCGCCGGGCCCCGCGCACGGCCCGGTCGCCGAACCGCCCCGGCTCGGCGAGTCACGGATCGACGCCGCGCACATGGGCGAACGGCTCGGGCTGTACGTGATCATCGTGCTGGGCGAGGGCGTCATCCAGATCATCGACGCCGCGTCCGAGCACGACAGCTGGGACGGGCCGCTCGCCGCCACCGGCCTCGGGGCGTTCGGTCTGCTGGCCGCGATCTGCACGCTGAGCCTGCTGTACGGCACCAACGGCATCCCCCACCTGCGCAAGGGTGTGCTCGCGCCGAGGCTGGCGATGCTGCTGCACGCGGTGATGACCGGCTTCCTGGTCGCGCTGGCGACCGCGCTGGGCTCGGCCGTCGCGCATGTCGACGACGTCCTGCCGAAGGGGCAGCACCAGCTGCTGTGCGGGGCGATGGCCGGGTACTTCGCGGCCGGGCTCGTCGCGGCGCTGCCGCTCGCGGACCGGTCCGACCGGGTCTGGCTCCTGGGCTGGGCGCTGCCCTGCGTGGCGATGTCCGTGGCACTGGCCCTGCTCGGGTCGGCGCTGCCGGCCTGGGCGACGATCTGGATCCTGGTGGCGCTGGTCTGCTGGCAGATCGCCTACGACCCGGGGGCGCCCGGAGCGGGTTCGCCGGGGCAGCGGTGGCGCAGGTTCCGCCGCTCGGCCCCGCGGACCGCCTGAGCGAACGGGCTGCGGTCCTGGATCAGGTACGGCGGACGGGGCTCGGGGTCAGGCTCGGGCGGCTGCGGGGCCCGGGTTCAGGCCCGGGCGGCCAGGCCCGCTTCCCTTACGGCCACCGCCTCCATCGCGTCCAGCACCGGCCGGATCAGCGGATGGCCCTCGGCCCCCTGGCGTACGGCGGCGAAGACGCGGCGGGTGGGGGCGCTGCCCTCGACCGGGCGGACCACCACCCCCGTCAGCGCCATCCCGCGCAGCGCCGAGCGGGGCACCAGCGCCACCCCGGCGTCCGCGCCCGCCAGGGCGACCACCGCGTGGAAGTCGTCCGACGAGTGGTCCAGGCGCGGCGCGAACCCGGCGTACTCGCAGGCCAGGACCACCACGTCGTGGCAGGGGTTGCCCGGGTACGGTCCGATCCACGGGTCCTCCGCCAGGTCGGCGACCGCCACCTGGGCCTGGTCCGTGAGGCGGTGTCCCACCGGCAGCACCGCGTCGAACGGCTCCGAGTACAGGGGGACGCGGGTGAGCCGGCGGTCGTCCTCGGCGGGCGCGCCCCGGTATTCGACGGCGACCGCCACATCCACCTGCCGGTCCAGCACCATCGGCACGCTCGCGTCGCCCTCCGCGTCCTGGACCTTGACCCGGATGCCGGGCGCGGTGCGGGCCAGCTCGGTGAGGGCGGGGGCGAGGACCAGGCCGATGCCGGTGGCGAACGCGGCGACCGTGACCGTACCGGCGACGCCCGCGCTGTAGTCGGCCAGCTCCGCCTCGGCCCGCTCCAGCTGGGCCAGGACCAGGTTGGTGTGGCTGAGCAGGATCTCCCCGGCGGCGGTGAGCCGGGCCCCGCGCGCCCCGCGTTCGACGAGGCGGTGGCCGGTCTCCTGCTCCAGGGCGGCGAGCTGCTGGGAGACGGCGGAAGGGGTCAGGTACAACGCGGCGGCGGCCGCGGTCACCGTGCGGTGGTCGGCCACCGCACGGAGGATTCGCAGCCGCCGCGCATCGATCATGGACCCATTGTCCCAGGTGGTGGCGGAACCACCGACCCGGTCAGCGGGTCAGGCGGCCTCGGCCTCCAGCGCGGTCCGGGCGTCGACGAACGCGTCCACGGCACGGTTCACATCAGCGGTGGAGTGGGCGGCCGAGAGCTGGACACGGATGCGGGCCGCGCCCTGCGGGACGACGGGGTACGAGAAGCCGATCACGTACACACCGCGCTCCAGGAGCAGTTCCGCCATCCGGCCCGCCTTGCCCGCGTCGCCGATCATGACGGGGGCGATGGCGTGGTCGCCGGGGAGGATGTCGAAGCCCTCCGCGGTCATCCGGGTGCGGAACAGCTCGGTGTTGGCGGCGAGCTGCTCGCGCAGGTCCCCGGCGGACTCCAGCAGGTCGATGACCTTGAGGGAGGCGGCGGCGATGACCGGGGCGAGGGTGTTGGAGAAGAGGTACGGGCGCGAGCGCTGGCGCAGCAGGGCGACGATCTCCGCGCGGGCCGCGACGTAACCGCCGGAGGCTCCGCCGAGCGCCTTGCCGAGGGTGCCGGTGATGATGTCGACGCGGTCCATCACGCCGTGCAGCTCGGGCGTGCCGCGGCCGCCGGGGCCGACGAAGCCGACGGCGTGCGAGTCGTCGACCATGACCATGGCGTCGTAGCGGTCGGCCAGGTCGCAGATCTCCTGGAGCGGGGCGACGTATCCGTCCATGGAGAAGACGCCGTCGGTGACGATGAGACGGCGGCGGGCGCCGGACGCCTCCTTGAGCTGCGTCTCCAGTTCGGCCATGTCGCGGTTGGCGTAGCGGTGGCGCTTGGCCTTGGAGAGCCGGATGCCGTCGATGATGGAGGCGTGGTTGAGGGCGTCGGAGATGACGGCGTCCTCGGGGCCGAGCAGGGTCTCGAAGACTCCGCCGTTGGCGTCGAAGCAGGAGGAGTAGAGGATCGTGTCCTCCTGGCCGAGGAAGGCCGAGAGCCGCTGCTCCAGCTCCTTGTGGACCTCCTGGGTGCCGCAGATGAAGCGGACGGAGGCCATCCCGTAGCCCCAGCGGTCCAGCGCCTCGTGGGCGGCGGCGATGACCTCGGGGTGGTCGGCGAGGCCGAGGTAGTTGTTGGCGCAGAAGTTGAGGACCTCGCCGGGGCGCCCGCCGGAGGTGACGGACACGGTCGCGGACTGCGGGGTGCCGATCACGCGCTCGGGCTTGTGCAGCCCGGCGGCGCGGATCTCGTCGAGGGTGGTGCGCAGATCGTCGCGTACGGAGTCGAACATGCGGATTCCTTAAGAGATCAGGTAACGGACCAGGTGGGAGGCGGTCAGACGGTCCAGTCGAGGATGACCTTGCCGCCGAGACCGCTCGCCGCGTCGTCGAAGGCGGCCTCGAAGTCGCGGAAGCCGTACCGGCCGGTGATCACGGGGGCCAGGTCGAGGCCGCCCTCCAGCAGGACGGACATGGCGTACCAGGTCTCGAACATCTCGCGGCCGTAGATGCCCTTGACGGTGATCATCGAGGTGACGATGCGGGCCCAGTCGACGGCGAAATCCTCGGCGGGCAGGCCGAGCATGGCGATCCGGCCGCCGTGCGTCATGTTCGCGACCATCTCGCGCATCGCCTCGGGGCGGCCGGACATCTCCAGGCCGATGTCGAAGCCCTCGCGCAGGCCGAGTTCGCGCTGCCCGTCCGCGATGGTGCTCTCGCCGACGTTCAGGGCGAGGCTGACGCCGACCTTGCGGGCGAGGGCGAGGCGGGCCTCGCTGACGTCGGTGATGACGACGTTGCGGGCGCCTGCGTGCTTGGCGACGGCGGCGGCCATGATGCCGATCGGGCCCGCGCCGGTGATCAGGACGTCCTCGCCGACCAGCGGGAAGGAGAGGGCGGTGTGCACGGCGTTGCCGAACGGGTCGAAGATCGCCGCGATGTCGAGGTCGACGGGAACCCGGTGCACCCACACGTTGGAGGCGGGCAGGACGACGTACTCCGCGAACGCCCCGTCGCGGCCGACCCCGAGGCCGATCGTGGAGCGGCAGAGGTGGCGGCGGCCGGCGAGACAGTTGCGGCACTTGCCGCAGACGAGGTGGCCCTCGCCGCTGACCAGGTCGCCGGTGGCGATGTCGGCGACGTCGGAGCCGATCGCGGCGACCTCGCCGACGAACTCGTGGCCGAGGACCAGCGGGGTGGTGACCGCCTGCTGGGCCCAGCCGTCATAGGCGCGGATGTGCAGGTCGGTGCCGCAGATGCCGGTGCGCAGGACCTTGATCAGAACGTCGGTGGGACCGTACTCCGGCTCCGGCACGTCCATCAGCCACAGTCCGGGCTCGGCCTTCTGCTTGACGAGTGCCTTCACGGCTGTGGCTCCCTGACGTCGGTACGCGAGTGGATGGCGAGGGGACACCCCGGGCCTCGGGGCATGTCGGAGGACCCCTGCGGCCCGGGGTGGATCTTGGGTGTCCCCCACCATGGTGGGGGTTCGGCGGGACGGGACGGAGCATCTCGAAAGGCTCCACGCGCCGTCCCCGGCCGTCACCGAGAAGGCTGCCGTACAGCGGGCCCCGGGTCCATCGAGGATTTCTTAAGCGCCGCCGCAGGAGATCTTCACACCTGGCCGTGGCTTCACGGACCGCTGCCGTTCTCCGGCCTTCGTTTCCTCGGACAGGCGCTACAGCTCGTCGTACGGTCCCAGCAGGCGGGGGCGGCCCTTCTCGATCCGGTAGAGGAAGATCCCGTTCTCGTACCGCACCTGGCGGGTCGAGGCGTGGAAGGCGAGGGTCCGCACGACCCCGGGGTGCTCGGTCCGCACCAGCCGCTGGGCGAGACCGCTGCGCACCTCCCCCGTGGCGCTGGTGGCCGCGGCGGCGCGGGCGATCAGGCCGACCGCGTCGTACGCCTCGGCGGCCCAGGTGGCCGGGGGTGCGCCGAAGCGCTCACGGTGGGCGGCGGTGAAGGCCCGGGCCGCCGGGAGGGCGACGGGGTCGGCGTAGGCCTCGGCGAAGACCCAGCCGTCGGCGGCCCCGCCCGCCCCGTCGAGGAAGGCGGCCCCGAGGGCGAGTCCGGCGGCGACCCGGGCGCCGGTGAAGCCCTCGGCGGCGAGTGCGGTGGCAAGGCGGGCGGCCCGGGACGCGTCGCCGCCCCCGAGCACCACGGCGTCCGCCCGGCCGGTCATCGCCCTCCGGGCGACCGCGCCGAAGCCCGCGTCGCCCCGGGCGAGAGGGTGTTCGAGGAGAGTGACGCCGGTGAGGGCGGCGTTGCGGAAGGTACGCCCGATCTCCGCGCCGAGTCCGGTGTCGGCCGCGTCCTCGACCAGGAGGATGCGGGTCGCGGGGCTGGTGCGGGTGAGGTAGCCGATGAGGCCGGGCGCGAGCATCCGGTCCAGGGGGCGGGTCACGCAGAGGTGGAGGCCGGTGCCGGTCTCGACGGTGCTGGAGCCCGCCGCGACGACGACGGTGGCGAGCCGCGCCGCGCTGTACCGCTGGACGACCTCCTCGCGCAGGACGTCCGCGGTCGGCCCGAGGACCGCGACGACCGTGGAGTCCGCCGCCAGCCGCCCGGCCACCTGGAGTGCTCCCGCCGGATCCCCCGCCTCGTCCTGGGTGCGAAGGGCGAGCCGGAACGCCTTGTCCTTACGGGAGTTGTGATCGGCGACGGCGAGCTGGGCGCCGCGCAGGTGGGCCGTTCCGGCGGCCCGGCCGGGTCCGCCGAGGTCGGCGTGGAGCCCGATCCTGTACGTGGGCAACTCCCCGGACCCCGCCGGGGGACCGCCCGCCTGCCGGTCGCTCCCCCGCAGGGCGATCCAGGCCGCGGTGGACCCGCCGGCGAGGACGACGGCTCCGGCCGCCCCGGCGGTGAGGACCCTGCGGCGGGTGGGGCCACCCTCCCGGGCAACGGCATCGCCCCCAGCCGTTTCGTCCCCGGCCGGGGCGAGCGTGGTGGGCCGCGGCTCGGGATCCGGCAGCGCGAGGGCGGCGGCGGACCGCTCGGCGATCAGCGCGGGCAGCCCGGCGGGCATCGGCCAGGGGTCTGGGGTGGAAGGGGG
>NZ_JAFEUF010000156.1 GCF_016901035.1 Streptomyces durocortorensis | reverse complement strand
GTGGGTGAGGGGGCGCCGGGGAAGGGCGACGGCTGATCCTGACGGCTGACCGTCAGGATCCCCAGGGTTCCCCGGGGTACTCGCTGCTCACGGGCGCAGGGATCCCCCGGTTGCTCGCTGCTCAGGGGTGCAGAAACCCGGTGATCCGCTCCCGCAGGCCCTGCGGGTCCAGGCCGTGCGCCGAGAGGTGCTCCTCCATCTGCCCGTACCGGCGCAGCTCGGCGCGGCCCACACCCAGCCCGAGCACCCGGTGCGGCAGGTCCATGAGCGCCTCGCCCGCCGTCGCGGCGGAGGTTCCGGCCAGATACGGCTCCACGATCACCACGTCCGAAGCCGTCGTCGCACCGGCGGCCCGGCGCAGCCCCGCCGCGTCGAAGGGGCGCACGGTCGTCGCGTACAGCACGGTCACGTCCAGCCCCTCGGTGGCTGCGAGGGCGTTGTCGAGCATCGGGCCGACCGCGATCACGGTCCCGCGCCGTCCCTCACGCACCACGGTGAACCCGGCCGTGCCGCTCACCGGCCGCGCCTGGCGGTTGGCCTGGAGCGAGAGGCGTACGTACACCCGGTCGTCGCCGGTGACCGCCTCCCGCAGCAGGGCCTCGGCCTCGTCCGGATGACCCGGCACGTGGACCGTCCAGCCGTCCAGCGTGTCGAGGAGGGCGACGTCGCCGGGCGCCATGTGCGTGAAGCCCCCGGCCGGCCAGTCGTACGAGCCGCCGGCGCTGACCAGGATCCCGCCGACCCCCTGGTGCCCGAAGTCCAGCTTGACCTGCTCGAACGGGCGCTCGACCAGGAAACTGGCAAAGGTGTGCACGATCGGCCGCATGCCTGTCAGTGCCATACCCGCACCGGCCCCGACCAGCAGTTGTTCCCGGATGCCGACGTTCACGACCCGGTCGGGGTGGGCACGCCGGGCCGGTGCGAAGCCGTCGGCGCTGATGTCGGCGAGCACGACAGCCAGCCGTGACTCCTCGTCCAGGAGCTGCGAGGCGGTGCTGATGAATCGGTCACGCATAGTGTCCATGAAGGTTCCCTCCCGGGTTCTCGGTCTGCTGCGGTCAGTTCTTGGGTTCGACGCGGGCGACGACGGCCAGCGGCCTGCCCGGGTGGGGTGTGGTGAACGCTTCGTACAGGGCCTCGTGGTCGCGCCCGTCCACGGTCACCGCCGCCCACCCGGCCGACGCGAAGCGGGAGGCGATCCCGCCGGGCCAGCCGTGGGTGGCGGACGCGTTGTCGATCACCAGCGTGTGGAGCTGTTCGAGCCCGGCCGGGCCGGCGTGGGCGATGGCCTCGTGGTTGCTGCCCTCGTCCAGCTCGGCGTCGCCGATCAGGACCCAGACCCGGGGGTCGGTGAGGCCCTGGGCGCGCAGCCCCAGCACGGTCCCGACGGCGAGCGGCAACCCGTGCCCCAGAGACCCGCTGCCGATCTCCGCCCCCGGCACCAGCAGCCGGTCCGGATGGTGGCCGAGTGGCGAGTCGTACGCTCCGAAGCCGGGCAGCAGCTCCTCGCCGAAGAAGCCGTGCGCGGCGAGGACGGCGTAGTACGCCATCGGCCCGTGCCCCTTGGAGAGCAGGAAGCGGTCGCGCCCAGGGTCGTCGACCGTGTCCGGTGTGACCCGGAGTACCCGGTTGTAGAGCACCCACAGGGCGTCGAGGGTGGAATGGGCGGCGGGGGCGTGCTTCTCGTCGCCGGTCATCAGGGCGATCAGGCGGGCGATGTCCTGGCGGTCGGGCGACAGGGTGTCGTGGCGGTCGAGGGCCGGTGCGGCTGTCGTGTGCGTCATGATCCGAGCGTTCAACATCAACCATGGTTGAGGTCAAGCGCGGAATGGTGTTGGTGACCACCTGCCGGAGTGCGGTATTGTTCTCATGCGCGTTCGGCCAGGGGAAACCCCAGGTCAGACGGGCAGCGGGACGTGGCGCAGCTTGGTAGCGCACTTGACTGGGGGTCAAGGGGTCGCAGGTTCAAATCCTGTCGTCCCGACTGGAGACAGTCGCAGATCAGGGCCGGTTTCGGAGTCATCCGAAACCGGCCCTTGATCGTTTCTTAGGGGAGACAGCCGCCCGCCCCCGAACAACGGGCATCTTCGGCGGCCGGCGCCCACCCGCACCACGGAACTGGTCAGGGCATCGACGTGTCGTGCAGGGGAATCTGGACACGGATGCGTTTGCCGACCGGTTCGCGGTGGACAGCGAAGCTCTGGCAGACCAGGAGGACGAGTTCGAGGCCGTGCTGACCGATGCGGGTCGGGTCGGCGGGCGAGGCTGCGGGCAGGACCGCGCCGGAGTCCCACATCACGATGTCCATCAGGACGCCATCGGTTTCGAGGTCCAGCAGGCAGGGGCCGGGCGCGTACTTGCAGACGTTCGTGGCCAGTTCGCTGACGACCAGTTGCGCGATCTCGACCGCCCGGGCGGAGACGCTCAGGCCGTGCTGCGACTGCGCGGCGTCCAGGAAGTCTCTGACGAAGGCGCGGGCCTGCGCGATCTCGCCGGAAGCCATGTCGTACACGGCGCTGCCCCGCACGGTGCCCGTGACAGCCGCCTCCTGTCGTTCCCGGCCGTTCATTGTCAGCTGTCCCATGAGATATCCCCCGTCAACACCCGTCGCGGCCCACCGCGACCTGCTCGCCCCTCCCGTCTACCCCGCCCGGCGTATTCCAGACAGGCCGATATATCCGGGGGGACGGGTCAGGCGGTTCGTGCGGCTCGGGACGGAGGGGTGGACCTGTGGAAGGGCTTCGGCGCCCCAGGTCGCGTCACCTATGCTCGCTCGCATGTTGAGACTCGGATTTCCTGTCCTCGGCGTCACGGATGTTCCCCGCGCGGTGGCCTTCTGGACCGAAGCGCTGGACCTGGTCGTCTCGTCGGAGCGGCAGAGCGAAACATGGCGAACCCTCCATCACCGCGACGGTTCCGGCCGGGCTCTCGCCCTGATGCACAGCGCCTCCCCGGCCGAGCCGCGCCCGCGCCTGCACCTCGACCTGTTCGTGGACACGGCCGAGGAGCAGCAGAGGGAGGTCCAGCGGCTGGTCGGGATCGGCGCGCGGACCGTCGAATGGGATCTCTACCCGGCTGACCCCGACTTCGTCGTCCTCTCCGACCCGGACGGCAACGTCTTCTGCGTCGTCGACCTGAGCCATGTGCCCAGTGAGGGCGACGAGCAGGCGTCCTGACGCGGGGCAATTCCTGCTGCCCATGAGGTTGGTTGATCGGTCCCGGGGGCGAAAGTCACCGGAGGCGGCGGGCATCGGTCCCGCCCCGGCCGTCAGCCGCTGCTCGCCCCCGTGGCCCCGGTCGCCCCGTCCATCAGCCGCCGTGCCGTGGCCGCATGGCGTACGCCTGCCGGATAGGGGAGCGCCCGGGCCAGGTCCTCGGCCCGCGCGAGGGACGTCCGCGCGGCCCCGGCCTCCCTCTCGTCGGCCGCCAGCCGGGACAGGGCCACGGCGAGGGCGATGCACGCCTCCGCCTCGGCGATGCGCTCACCCGTACGCCCCGCCCGTACGGCCTCCGCATCCGCCAGCTCCCGTGCCGGTCCGGCCCGACCCGTCAGGATCTCCCCCCACGCCACCAGCACCGGGGCGTCCTCCGCGCGCCCTTCGACGGCCCGGAGCACGTCGTGCGGGCGGCCCGTGCGCAGGGCGAGTTCGGCGCGGGCCGTGCGTATCCCGTGGCCCGCCTGCCGGTCCACGAGTCCGGCGACGGAGCCCTCGGCGCGGCCGAGGAGGGCCCCGGCCTCGGAGGCCCTCCCCGTGCGCATCCGTACCGTGGCCAAGGTCGCCAGGGTGTACGGCAGACACCAGGCGTCGTCCTGCTCGGCGCCCGCCACCGCCGCCTCGGCAAGCACGCGTGCCTCGTCGAACTCCTCAAGGAGCAGGTGGAGTTCAGCCAGGTTCGCCCGTTCGAAGGCGGCCGCGGTCGGATCGCCGGACTGCTCGGCGAGGGTGAGGGCGCGCTGCCCGATGGCGACGGCCTCACGCAGCTGCCCACCGCGCCGCCCGTTCTCCCGCAGGGTCGACAGGACCGAGCCGAGCAGGGTCGGATCCCCGTACCGCTCGGCCGGACCGAGGGCCAGATCGGCCGCCCGCCGCGCCTCGTCCAGCCGGCCGCTGAGGCCCAGGTCGGCGGCCTGCTGACCGTAGGCGCGGGCCAGGAGACCCTGCCCCGGCCTGCCCGGCACCCGTGAGGCGGCGGCCAGCGCCTGCTGGGCGGCCGCGTACCCCTCCTCGTACCTCCCCTGCACCCGGCAGATCACGGACAGCGCGAGGAAATGGGCCGCGGCCGGCTCCGGAGCGGTGTCCGCGGTCACCGGATGCTCGCGCAGCACCTGCCGCCCGGCCTCCGGGGCGCCGGTCCGCCCCAGCGTGTCGGCCAGCCACGACGCGGCGAGCACCACGTCCTCGTGGTCGTCGCGGCGGACGAACTCCTCCAGCGCGAGCCGCAGGACCTCGGCCGCCCGGCCGAAGTCCCCCATACGGCGCAGCACCTGGCTGTGCGCGAGCCGGGCCCGGGCCGCGTCCACGTCGAGCCGCGCCACCAGATCCCGGTAGTAGCGGTCGGCGGTGTCGTTGGCGAAGAGGGCCGCGGCCCGCGCGGCGGCCCGGCGCAGGTACTCGGCGGCGCGCGGATCGTCGGCGCGGGTGAAGTGCGAGGCGAGCGTGTCGACGGCGTCCGGGCGGCGGCGCAGCACGGCCTGGGCGAAGGCGCCGTGGAGCTGTCTGCGACGGAGCGCGGAGAGCTGTTCGTAGCAGGTCAGGCGGACCAGGGGGTGGCGGAAGATCAGTCCCGGCTCATGCCGCCCCGCCACCACGATCTCCCGCTCCTCGACGAGCGAGGCGCCGATGGCACGCTCCAGCGCGTCGGTCGCGGCACCGTCCGGGACCGGCGGGTGCAGTCCGTGCGCGGCGACGTCGAGCAGTTCGGACAGCGCGGTCTCGGGCCCGGCCACCGACAGCGCCTCGACGATGCGCCGCGTGTCGTGGTCGAGGCGGCCGAGCCGCTCCGCCACCAGCTGCCGCACCCCGTCCGGCGCCACCGCGCCGGGGTCGCCTTCGGCCAGGCCGTGGGCCAGCTCGACGGCGAACAGCGGGTTGCCGAGGGAGAGTTCCCAGACCCGGTTCAGCCCTTCGCCCCGGGCTCTTCCCGATGAGGCCTCTCCGTCCGCCCCCGGCACGGCCTGCCCCGGCGTGGGCGTTCGCGGTACGGACGTCCCCTGCGCGGGCGTTCGCGGTACGGAGGCCTTCGGCACGGCCGCTCCCCGCACCTCCGGCCCCACCGTTCGCCGGACCGTGTCGCGTACCACCGCGAGGCAGGCCTCCTGGCTCAGGCGGCGGACCTCCTCCCGCGCGGCGAGGCCCTGGCGCAGCAGCGACCGGAGCCCGCTCCGGCGGGGGTCGCCGTCGGGCAACTCCTCCTCGCGGTACGTCAGCAGGAACCTCGGGCCGCCCGACTGCGCCGCCCTCCGGGCCAGGTGGCTCAGCAGCTGAAACGATCCTTCGTCCGCCGCGTGCAGGTCGTCCAGGACGATCAGCACGGGCTGCACCGACGCCAGTTCGTCGAGCAGGCCCGCCGTGGCCCGGAACAGCCGGTCCCGTTCCTCCTCGGGGCTCCGCTCCGTGTCGGCGCGCACCCGGCCCAGCGCCGGGAGGAACGCGGCCAGCTCCGGGTACTCGGTGCCCACCCGCGCCCGCTGTGCCGGGTCGCGTTCGGCCAGCCACCCGTCGAGCGCCTCCGCGAACGCCCCGTACGGCGTGTGTCCCTCGGCGTCGTGCCCCGCCCCCCAGAGCACGGCCGTCCCGGCGGCGGCGGACAGCCGTGCCACCTCGCCCACCAGCCGGGTCTTGCCCACGCCGGCCTCGCCGGTCAACAGCCTGACCGCGGGCCCGGCCGCCGTGAGCAACCGGTCGAGCAGCTCCTCCCGGCCGCGCAGCGGTGTCGCGGCCGGAACGCGCAGCGGGGCCGGCAGCGACGGCGCGGACGGGACGGGCGCGGGCGCCGCCGCGAGCGCCGCGCGGTGCAGGCGCTCCGTCTCCGGACCCGGCCGCACTCCCAGCTCTGCCTCCAGCGCCGCCCGGCACATGTGGTACTGCCGCACCGCGCGACGGCGCAGCCCCTGCCGGGTGTACACGTCGATGAGGACGCGGTGCGCCAGCTCCTCGGCAGGACCGGCCCCGAGGACCTCCTCCGCGAAGGCCGCCGCCTCCGGAAGCCGGCCCGCCTCCAGATGCGCCGACGCGAGCCCCAGCAGCAGCTTCTCCTTCAGCGCGGCGAGCTGGGCGCGCCGTCCCTCCGCCCAGGTCGCGTACCGGTCCTCCGGCAGCAGCTCACCCGCGAACTGCGCCAGCGCGTCCGCCATCTCCCGCTCGTCGCCGTGGTCGAGGGCCGACCGCGCCGCCTCCTCCACATGGTCCGCGTCGATCCACACGGTCGCCGGATCGAGGGCCAACAGGGTGCCGTCCGCGATCAGGTACGACGACGCGGCGCGCGGCGCGAGTTCGGGCTCCAGGGTCCG
This sequence comes from Streptomyces durocortorensis, assembly GCF_016901035.1. Classification (GTDB taxonomy): domain Bacteria; phylum Actinomycetota; class Actinomycetes; order Streptomycetales; family Streptomycetaceae; genus Streptomyces; species Streptomyces durocortorensis. The sequence continues at coordinate 10,784 of NZ_JAFEUF010000156.1, read as the reverse complement.
GCGCGCGGCGTGGAGCGCGACGCGCAGACTGCCCTGGGCGGCCTGCGGCCCGGCGTCCGGCCAGCAGATGTCCATGACCTGCTCCCGGTGGAGCCGGTGTCCCGGGACGACGGCGAGCAGCCGTACCAGGGCCTGTGCGGTCAGCCGTGACCACCGTTCGGGGAGCGCGGGCCCGCTGTCACGCGTCGCCCGGAAACCGCCGAGAAGATGGAGACGCAGACGCGGGACGGTCGTGGCCGGGCTGTGTGTCGTATACCGCGCGTTCATGGGAGCGCCACTGTATCCGAGCACGCGTACGGCCACCCCGGCGAGCGCCCGGGAGGCCGGTCATGCGATCAGGCCCTGTCGATCGTCAGGCCTCATGGATCGTCAGCCCTTGTCGAACTCAGGACTTGTCGATCGTCAGCGTGATCGCCGCGCGGATCGCCGTGTACGGATTCGACACCTCGGTGCCGATCAGCCCGGCGGTGCGGTCGGCGGCGTAGTCGTCGAAGGGGAGCAGGACGATCTCGTCCTTCCCGTCCCCGTCGAGGTCGGCGACGAAGTGCTCGCGCGCGCCGTTCGCGCCGAAGCCGGTGTCGGCCTTCGGGTAGTCCACGCCGCTCGTCAGCACCGTCGGGTCGTAGAGGTTCACGAACTGGGTGCCGCTGCGGACCAGGACGCGGGCGCCGCCGGGCCCTGTGGCGAACGAGCCGCTGCGGACCTCGGCCATCGCGCGCGGCGTGCGGTCCACACCGTCGGCTGCATAGGTCCGCAGCGAGGCGAGGCTGTTCTCGACCAGCCCCTCGGGCCCCGTGGTCCAGTTCGCGAGCGTGGCGAAGCCACCCGCTTCCGCCTCGTGCAGGAGCTCGCCGGTGCGGCCGTCGCGGATCTGGACCATGTTGGTCAGCTGGTTCGGCGGCAGTTGCTCGGAGTTGCCGCGCACGACGTAGGTGAAGACCACCGCGTGCCCGCCGGCGTAGGGGATGCCGGGCGAGGCGAAGGTGCCGGCCCGCATCGGGATGCCGAGCACGGAGCCCTGGCTGGTGTCGGGCGCCTTCGGCGTGAACGACCAGACGGCCGAGCCGTTCCTGCCCTTCAGCGCGACCCCGCCGACCACGGGGGACGCGTTCACGTCGGCGCCGCGGGTCTGGTACTGGGCGTAGACCCTGCCGTCTGCCGCGGACAGGTCGGCGAACGCCGGGGTGCCGGTCTCCGCCGGGACCGCGTACTGCCACTTGAGGGAGCCGTCGCCTTCGTACGCGCGTACCTTGTCGGTCGCCACGGCCACCTCGGCGACGCCGTCGCCGTCGAGGTCGGACGCGACGACGTTGCGTACGTACTCGCCGGCGCCGCCGTCGATGACGGTGAGCACCTTGCCGGTGCGGGCATCCACGATCGCGGTCGCCGTGCTCGCCGCGACGATCAGCTCGTCGCGGCCGTCGCCGGTGGTGTCGGCCGTGATGACCTGGACCACCCGGCCGGGCAGCGTCGCCGTCCACAGCCGCTCGGGCTTGCCCGCCACCAGCGACGGGCCGTCGTAGGCGAACAGGCCGTCGGAGGAGCCGCCGAGGACGACGTCGTTCTTCTTGTCGCCGTTGACGTCGGTGGCCGCGGCGGTGAACGGAGTGCCCTCCAGCGGCTGGACGTCCCGCTGCTTGCCGTTGCCGAGGTTGTAGACGCGTACGTTCTGGGCGGTGTCGACCGTGCGCACCCGCCAGGCGTCGCCCTTCCGGAAGGGCTGCGCGTCCATCATCGAGCCGACGATGCCGCGCTTCTCCCACGTCACGGCGCCCTTGGCGCCGGAGAGCACCGCGAGCCGGGCGTAGTGCTTCGCGGCCCGGTTCCCGGCGGAGCGGTTGTCCTGGGTGTCCAGGTACGAGGCGACGATCTTCCCGTCCACCGCCCGCAGGCCCCAGGCGGCGCCGACATCGCCGGAGTCCTCGGTCCGCTTGACGGTACGGGCCCACAGCAGGCCGGCGTCGTCGCCGTTCAGCGCCCGGACGCTGTTGCTGTTCATCCCGAGGGTGCTGTCGAGGGTGGACTCGCTGACCGTGTACTCCGGCTTGGCGTTGCCCTGGATGTCACCGATCTCCAGCGCGAGCGGGAGCGCGTTGATCCGCTCGGTGAGGCCGGTGCGGGCACCGTTCGCCGGGGCGTACGAGGAGATCTCGTACTTCACGCCCTCGGCGGCGTCCGACTGCTCCAGCGCCACGATCCGGCCGCGCGCGGCGTCCAGGCTCAGCTGGCGGACGTAGAGGCGTCCGGTTCTGGCCCACTTGACGCTGCCGTCCTTGGTGTCGATCACCAGGGTGTGGCCGCTGGGCGTCAGGTCGGAGGTTTCCCGGCGCTCCTGGTTCCAGGAGGCGGCGAGCAGCCCGCCCCCGATCGGTTCGAGCGAGCCCCACTGGACTCCGGTGTACGTGCCGGCGTCGTACGTCCACGTCTTCGCCGGCGTGAGCTTGCCGTCGGCATAGCGGAAGCGCAGGCCGTTGAGCGTGGCCTTGGAGCCGCCCGGCGAGTTCATGTTGTAGTACGCCGAGTCGGCGATGACGAGGGTCTTGCCGACCAGCTTGATGTTGTACGCGGCGGCGTACAGCTTCGACCACAGCGTCCTGCCGGTGGCGCCGTCGAGGACCGTGACGAAGGTGCCGTTGGGCAGGGAGGAGCCGGGCGAGGTGAACGGCCGGTAGGGGAGGACGCCGACCCTGGCGGTGAAGACGATGTCGTCGACCCCGTCGCCGGTCAGATCGCCGGTGGTGACCCCGTCGTCGGTGCCCGTGCCGAACGGGCTGACCGCGTTGAAGCCCATGACGACGGCGGCGGGGTACGGCTCCGGACCGCCCCGGGTCGGGGTGATCTGCCAGTCCCTGTCCAGGGTTGTCGAATCGCGCGACCACCGCTGCTTGCCGTTGGCGCCGATGCGCTGGATCGGGCTGAGCGCGTTGACGGAGAAGTAGTCGCCGCTCGTGCCGCCGACCGGGAAGGTGGCGGCCATGCCCTGGGCGCCCTCGACGCCGGACGTCTTCGTCAGCTTCCAGACGGGGCCGGCGGGGGTGTCCTCGCCGGCCCGACGCGGGTCGAGGCCGCGTCCGTCCCCGGTCCCGCCCTCGTCGGCGCTCGCGCTTCCGTCCCCGTGGACGTCGGGCATGATCCGGCGGGCCATTGCGTCCGCCTGGCTGTCGGTGAGCTTCAGGAGGCCGTTGTCGTCGGCGTGGACCGCGGGGGAGGCGCTCATCGCGAGGCCGGAGGCGATCAGTACGGAGGCCAGGCGCAGGCCGCGGCGTCGGATGTCTCTCATCGGGCGTCCTTCGGGGTGAAGTGGAGGGCGGTGGTGTCGCTCAGGACGGCCTCGTCGAAGGAGTGGCCGAGGCCGTCGGTGCCGGCCTGGTTCTCGATGCCGGTGGTCGCCGAGCCGCCGCGCTGGAGGATGCTGCTGCCGGCGCCGCGGTACTGCAGGGTGATAGCGCCGGTGGCCTCGTCGAAGACGGCCTGGAAGGAGATCCGCACGGAAGGTTCGGCGGCGAAGGACGCCTTGTTCCAGACGATCGCGAACTTCCGGGATCCGGCTTTGCCGGTGACGGCGGTCTTCACGCTGGAGCGCTTGTCGAGCACCAGGTCGTCCCAGAAGGCGGCGACGACGCCGTTGGGCCGGGCGGCGGCGGGCAGCGCGGTGTTGGCGTAGTCGCCCAGGTGCGGCTGGACGAAGTTGACCAGGCCGTTGGTGGTGACGGAGGCGCTGGTGTACGTCACGCCGTAGTAGCGCACCGGGAACGGCAGGTAGACGGTCGTGGCGTCCTCGTCGCCGGTCAGGCCGGTGTCGGTGGAGCCCTTGATCCAGGAGGAGGTGACGGGAGCGCAGGAGTACGTGCCGCCTGCGTCGGTGCGGTTCGGCAGCTTCACCTGGGCCGTTTCGGCGCCGTCGACCTTGAGCGCGCCGTTGTGGGCACCGTTGCACATCACGGGTGCGACGGGCGTGACGCGCAGCGTGTACGCGCCCTCGGCGACCTTCGGCAGGGCGAAGCGGCCCTTGGCGTCCGTGGTGACCGCGTCGACCGGTGCGCCGGGCAGGGAGACGACGGCCTTCGCGAGCGGCTTGCCGGTGACGTCGAGGACGGTGCCGGTCACCGCGTGCGAGGCGATCGGGGCGAGTTCGACGTCCTGCGTGACGGGCTCGCCCGTGATCAGCTCGACGCCGGAGACCGTGCCGGTCGCATAGCCGTAGGCGGAGAGCGAGAAGGTGTACGTGCCCGGGGACAGCGACAGCCGGTAGGAGCCGTCGGGGCCGGTGGTCACCGAACGGGTCGTGGCGTCGTGCGTGGCCTTGACGGTGACGCCCGGCAGCGCGGCGCCCGTCGCCTTGTCGGTGACCTCGCCGGACACGGTGACCGCGGTGTGCGGGGCCTTGTCGAGGGAGGCGAGGATGTCGAGCTTGCCCTCGCCCCACACGTTGTTCATGCCGGCGGTGCCGCCGCAGTGGGTGTCCTCGACGTCGAGCGCGCCCTCGTCGAGCAGCGTGCGGGTCCTGTCGATGTCACCGATGAGCGAGGGGGCGGCCGACCACAGCAGGGCGACTGCGCCGGCGACGTGCGGGGTCGCCATCGAGGTGCCGTCGAGCGCCTTGTACGCCGAACCCGGCCAGCTGGAGCGGACGTTGACGCCTGGCGCGGAGATGTTCGGCTTTGCCGAGCCGTCGACCGGGGAAGGGCCGAAGCCGGAGAAGTCGGCTATCCGGCCGTTGACGTCGTACGCGCCGACGCCGTACGCGGGCGCCTGCGCGCCGGGGGCCTCGGTGGTGCCGCAGGTCGCGCCGTCACCCTCGTTGCCCGCCGCGAACGCCTCGAAGATGCCCGCGGAGTTCCAGGCCTCGATGATGTCCTGGTAGAAGGTCGTCGCGCCGCCGCCCCAGGAGTTGTTGACGATGTTCGGCGCCAGATCCGGACGCGGGTTCTGCCCGTCGCGGTCGGTCGGCGCGAGGATCCACTGACCGGCCCTGAGCAGGGACTCGTCCGAACAGGAGGACGTCTCGCAGCCCTTGGCGGCGATCCAGGTGGCGTTCGGGGCGACGCCGACGCCGCCCCGGCCCGCCATGGTGCCCATCGTGTGGGTGCCATGGCCGTTGTTGTCGCAGGGGTCGCCGCCCGTACCGCACTCACCGGTCGCGTCGTACCAGTTGTAGTCGTGGGTGAAGGTGTCGTCGCCGTTGTTGCCCCGGTAGTTCGCGACGAGGTCCGGGTGGTCGTACTGGACACCGGAGTCGATGTTGGCGATGACGACGCCCTCACCGCGGTCGTCGTAGTCCTTCCAGACCTGGTCGGCCTTGATGTCCTTGACACCCCACTCGGGCCCGCCGTCGGCGTCCGTCCCGGCGGTGGAGGGCGCGGCCTCGACATCGCCGAGCCGGTAGTGCTGCTCCTTGACGATCCCGGCGACGTCGGAGCGCTCGGCGAGCTCCCGGACGAGGTCCTCGTCGCCGGTCACCTTCACGGTGTTGGCGATCCAGAAGTTCTGGTGGCCCACCCTCTTCCTGTCGAGGAAGGAGTTGAGGGAGCGCTGACTGCTGTCCGCCTCGGCCCGTAGCTCGGTGAACGCCGACTTCGTCCTGGCCGCGTGCGCGCGCTTGCCCCGGGCGGCGGACAGATCGGCCCTGTCCTTGAGGACGACGAAGAAGGACGCCTCGCCGCCCCCGTCCACAGCGTCCAGCAGAGCGGCGTCGACGCTGACCGAGGGGCCGGTGCCGGCGGCGGCGGATGGTGGACCGATCAGCAGGCCCGCAGCGGTGAGCGCTGCCCCCGCCACCCATGCGGCGGTTCTGCGCCGGGGCGATCGAGACAGGTGCATCGGGATGCTCCTCCAGAGGCGAAACGGGGGAGTCCGCACGCTAGGAGGGCACCGTTACTCGGGCATTACAAGCCGATGGGGGAGGGCGGAGGAGGTGTGAGGAGGTGTTCCGTGAACCATGACCCCTCGGTCCGCGCCCCCTCGGTCCGCCGTCGGACGCGGTGCGACGAGAGCCCGCAGGGTCCGGGCGGGCCGAGAGATCGGGGCGCCTGTTTCAGGACCCCAGGATGCGGGCCTTCTCGGCCGCGAACTCCTCATCGGTGAGCAGGCCTTGGGCCTTCAGATCGGCCAGCTGGGTCAGCTGGCCGACCCGGTCCGTGCCCGCGGGCGCCGCGGCCGGAGGAGGAGGGGGCGGAGCTGCCGGCATCTGCGGGGCCTGGGCGGCCGTCTGGCGCTGCATCCCGCGCCGCTCCACACGGTTGGAGACCGCGGTGGCGGTGCCCGAGATGACGGCGGTGCGGGCGATGGTGCCCAGCAGGCCGGGCCGTCCGAATCGTTGAGGCATGACTGGCCGTCTCCTTCGTCTCTGTCAGGTGGCGCCGGGCGCCGTCTCTGTCAGGTGTCGAGCGCCGTCTCCGTCAGGTGGCGCCGAGTGCCGTGATCGCCTCGACGACGGCGTCGCGCGGGATGCGCTCCAGCATCACCAGCTCTCCCTCGGACCCCCGCACGGCAGCCGCCAGCCGTGCGGCCCAGGTGTTCTCCCAGGCCACGACGAGAGCGGACGATTCCTCACCGAGGGAGTCGGACACCGTCCGCAGATCCTCGTCGCTGAGCAGGTCGAACTGGACGTCCGTAACCTGCCGCAAGGTCTCGGCGACCCCCGGATCGGCGAGTTCCAGCACGCTGACCGAGCTGTCCCGCGCCTTGGAGACGAAAGCCAGATCGAGAATCCGGACCGTCTCGTTCTGCTGGAGCTCCCGCAGTGCGGGGACGATCCGGCCGTCGAACCGATTGCCCTCGAAGGCAATGACGGCGACGTCCACCGGGCCGACCGTGTCGGCTTGGAGATCACTGGGCACGAGCAGTCCACCTTCCTCGATGCGTCATGTCGGAGCCCGGTCTCAGGCGAGCAGCTTCGCCTTCGCCTGTTCGTACTCCTCGGCGTTGATCGCGCCCTTGTCCTTGAGCTCGGCGAGCTTCGCCAGGTCGTTCACGTGGTCGCTGCCGCCCGAGCCGCCCTCCGGCCCGGCGGCCCGGCGTACGTAGTCACGGAACGCGGCCTCCGAGTCCTTGGCCAGCTTCTCGTCGCGTTCGTGCATGCTGCGCCCGCGGACGATGAGGTAGATCAGTACGCCCACGTAGGGCAGAAGGATGACGAGGACCAGCCAGCCGGCCTTGGCCCAGCCGTTCAGCGAGTGGTCCCGGAAGAGGTCGGTGATCACCTTGAACAGCAGGAAGAACCACATGACCCACAGGAACAGGTACAGCATGGTCAGGAAGAGGTTCAGCAGCGGGTAATCGTCCATGGGCCTACTCCGATCGCGCGGATGGTCCCTTATTCATACAGCTGGTCCGATTAGTCCGCATCCGGCGATCCGCAGGGTGTGCGCGGGCGGGTGGGTGATGCCCAGCTCCGGTCGCCAGGCCGCCAGGATCTGTGCCGACGGATCGAACAGCGGGGCCGGCAGCTTTTCGGGCGCGGTCCACTGCCAGGCGCTGATCAGATGCGGCTCGGTCACCTCGGGAACCCCGGAGGCGAGCCGGACGACGGCGGCCATGCTGATGCGGTTGATCCCGCCGATCACGTCATGGACCATCGCGATGACGTCCACGGACCCCTCGTCGACCACCAGGCCCGTCTCCTCGCGCAGCTCCCGCACGGCCGCCGCGGCGATCGACTCGTGCGTCGCGTCGACCTTCCCGCCCGGCAGCTCCCACGTACCGCTGTGGTGCCGGCCCAGCAGGATGCGCCCTTGGCCGTCCTCGACGATCACCCCGACTCCGAGGGCCGCCTGTGCGGTGGGCGGAAGGGTATTGCGGGCGGGCTCGGTGGCAGGATCGGCCGGCATGGTGCTGGTTCTCCGCTCTCCGGTGCGTGTGCGTGCTGCATGTGCTGTACGCGTACGGGGGACGCGTACGGATCACCGTAGCGAAGCGGCCGGGCCGGACGTGCTCAGATCACCAGGCGCAGCGACCTCTCCGCGATGCCGAGCCGTACGCTCTGCCCCCAGGTCAGCTCCAGGGCGTCGGACTCCATCCCGTCCCCGAACACCACGATCCGGTCCGACTCCACGGTCAGCCGCAGCCCCTGGCCCCGCCCCAGCTCGCCCGCCACCCTCGACGTGCCGGTCGCCGGGGAGGGCCAGGCCTCGCGCACGAACCACAGGAGGCGCGCGTCGCACGGCGCGGGCAACGGCAGCGCGCTGCCGCGCTCCAGCCACAGTGAGCGGAGCCAGCCGGTGGCGCCCGTGCCGGTGCCGACCAGCACCCCGGAGGACGCCTGGGCCTCGCCGGGGGCGCTTCCGCCGTCGTCGCCCAGGCGGTAGCGGGCCGTCTGGTGGCCGGGCGGCCCGAGGTAGATCTCGTTCAGGGCGATCAGGCGCTGGGTGTCGTCGGCGACGGCCTCGACCATGGTCAGCTCCTCGGCCCGGCCTCCGGCGGAGGTCGCGGTGCGCAGCAGGGCCGCCGCGTCGGTACGGCGGTGGCGGACCAGGACGCCGGGGTTGCGCCCCGGGTCGGTGTCGATGCCCACCACCGGCTGTCCGGTGAGGTACTTCGCGGTGTTGGCGACCAGGCCGTCCTGGCCCACCACGACCACCACGTCCTCCGGCGCGAACAGGAACCGGTCCAGGTCCGCCCGCTCCACCCGGGAGTTGCGCCAGGTCAGCGGCACCGCCGCCGCCACGTCCCGCAGCGCCTCCCGCGTACGGTGGTGGCGCCGTGCCACCTCGTCGATCGAGCGGCCCCGGCTGGACAGGAAGAACGCGGCCTGCCCGTGCGTCCCGTGCCGGGCGAGCAGCTCCTCGTACTCCGTCCGCCGGTGCACGATCACCGCCCGCGGCGCCAGGCTCACGCTCCCGCCCCGCCTTCCGGGCGGCCGAGCTTGGCGAGCAGTCCGGTGAGGACGTCGGGGGAGAGGGTGAGGCTCTCGATGCGCGGCAGGTTCTCCGCCAGCCGGGTTGCTGCCAGGGCGTGCAGCGTGGCCGGAGCGACCTCGCCGTGCACCCGCAACCAGGCGGCCTGCGCCTCGGCCCGGGCCGCACCCGTCTCGCGCGCCGCCTCGGCCTCCGCCCGGGCCAGGCGCACCTTGCGGGCGGCCTCCGCCTCCGTCCGTACGCCGTCGGCCGCGGCCTTCTCCTCGGCCTCGCGGCGGGCGTTTGTGCCGCGCTGGTCGACCAACTGCTCCTCACGCCGGGCCAGTTCGATCTGGCTGGCCAGCTCGTTCTCGGCGATGGCTCGTTCGCGCTCGACGGCCACGGCCCGCCGTTCGTAGGTGGCCCGGTCCGCCTCCTGCTGGATCTGCTCGCGGGCCGGGGTGCGCAGGGCGCGCTCGACCTCGGCCTCGGGGCGGATCGCGACGACGCGCACGGCCACCACGTCGATGCCGGTGGCCGGGAGGCGGGGCTCGGCGGCGAGACCGGTGGCGACCCGGTCGCGCACGGAGGCGACGCCGTCCACCAGGGCGGCGGCCAGCGGGGTGCGGGCCAGGACGTCCAGCGTGTGCTGCTGCGCGGTCTCGGTGAGGAGGGTGGCGATCTGCTCCAGCGGTGCGCCGCGCCAGCTGCCGGTGTCCGGGTCCACGGAGAAGTCGAGCCGGTTGGCCGCCTCGGCCGGATCGCTGATCCGGTAGGTGACGGTGGCCTGCACGGTGACGTCCTGGAAGTCGGCCGTACGGGCGTGGAACGCCATGGCCAGCTCCCGGTCGTCGACCGGTACTTCGGACAGCGCCGCCGACAGCGACCGGTACCAGAAGCTGAGCCCCTGACCGTCGTGGGCGAGCTGCCCGCGCTTGTGGTGGCGGATGTGGGCGGTGGGCGCGGAGCGCAGGTGGCGCCAGCCGAAGCGCCGGGTGATGTCGGCCATGATGCGGACCCCCTTGATTTCGTCATGACGACGATAAGGGATGAGCGTTATTAGAGTCAAGGTGACTATTAAGGAGGGCTGGGGTGACGAGCGGCTGTGTATCTGGCCGGGATCTCGCCGCCCCCGTGCACGGCGAGGTCGGCGCCGTTGACGTACGAGGAGAGGTCGCAGGCCAGCCAGAGGCAGGCCCGCGCCACATCGTCCGGCTCGGCCAGCCGCCCCATCGGGACGAGGTCCGCCACCGCGGCACCGTCGTCCTCGCCGTACAGCGCGGTGGCGTTCTCGGTCCGGATGAGGCCCGCCGTGATGTGGTTGACCCTGACCCGTGGCGCCCATTCGAGGGCCAGCGCCCGGGTCAGCCCGAGCAGGCCCGCCTTCGCTGCGGAGTAGGCGGCGGTGCCCGGCTGCGGGGTGCGGGCGGAGACGCTGCCGATGTTGATCACGCTCCCGCCGTCCGACTGCTCCCGCATCACCAGGTTCGCCGCCTGGGCGGTGTAGAAGGGGGCGAGAAGGTTGAGCGCGACCACCTTCTCCACGAAGCGGGGCGAGACCGTCGCAGCATCGGCGTCCGGGGAGCCGCCGGCGTTGTTCACGAGCACGTCCAGCCGCCCGAACCGCTCGGCGGTGGCCGTGACGAGGTCCGCCGCGGCCGCCGGATCCCGCAGGTCGGCGGCCCGGAACGCGGCCTCGCGTCCCCCCGTCGACGGCGGTGCGGTGGGTGTCCCGCGTCCGCAGACCATCACGTCCGCGCCGCTTGCGAGGAAGGCTCGCGCGATCGCGGCCCCCAGGCCCCTGGTGCCGCCCGTGACGAGTACGGCCCGTCCGGTGAAGTCCATCGCGTGGGACTGGTCGTCCATGTCGGCCCTCCTGAGCGGGAATCTACCAAGCGCTTGTTAGGTGCGATAGGGGGCGGGAGGGGTGGCCGGGTCGTGGGGGGGTGG
>NZ_JAFEUF010000155.1 GCF_016901035.1 Streptomyces durocortorensis | reverse complement strand
GTTCCGGTCGTTCTGCGGGGGCGGCGGGAGTTTGGACCGGTCCCTGGCGTGCTTCCTGCGGGGCCGGAGCCGGAGCAGCCGGGGCCGGTGCGGGGGCGGGTGCCGGTGCGGGAGTCAGCGGCTGCACTGCTTGCTGCGGCAGCTGGGCCTGCTGAGAGTGCTGTGCCTGCTGATGGTTCTGCGCCGGCTGAGAGTGCTGGGCGTGCTGGGCCTGTGCCGGAAGCGCCCGGGGCGCCGGGGCCGGCGCAAGGCTGTTCTGCGCCGCGCCCACGTTCTGCGGTCCCTGCGGCGTACCGGTGTTCGACGGTGCCGGTCCTGGCGGTACGTCACCGGCCCCCGGGGCGTTCCCCCGTACCGCGTTCGACCGCGGCCCCACCGCGCGGATCGTGACCGTGCCGTCCGTCGGCGGACGCGTCCCGGCCTCCTCGGCGGGTCGGCCGCCGCCGCCCTCCCGCATCCCCGGCAGCGCCCCGCCGGTCGGGTCCTGGGACAGCGGCGCCCTCGGGTCGGCCTGCGGCGTCGGCCGTCCGGGGCCTGCGGGCTCCTGTCCCGGGCCGCCCCACTCGACCCGGCGGTCCCGTTCGCCGCCGAACCCGTTCTGGCGTGCGGCGTCCGCCTGCCAGACCGACGCGCCGTCAGCGGGCCCCGCCGCCCGGTCCGCGACGGGTGGGCCGGCGGCCGGCGAGGCCCCCGGCGCGTCCTGGAGGCCGTCCTCCTCGTCGAAGAAGATCGGCCCGGTCTCCTCCACCGGGGCGGTCTGCGCACCGGCCGCCGGGGCCGGGGCGGTCGCGGCCGGTCCGGCCTGCCGGGGCGCGGGCCGGCTCGTACCGGGAACCCAGGAGGCGCCGTTCCAGTACCGGACGTAGCCGGGGATGGAGGGGTCGGGGTAGTAGCCCTCGCGGGGGCTTTCGTCACCGGGTGCCGGAGTTGGCGCGCTCATCAGCGGATCCCGTATCTCTTCGAGGCCTCAGGCCGTCCCCGCCGGGCGGGCGGACGGCCTCAATACAAGGGTCCACATCTATCAGACAGCCGCCCGCCCCCGGGCCGGTCCACCTGTTTGGGCCCCTTTCGGGACGGCTTTCGGGACGGCTTCCGCGATGGCCCGAAGTTTTTTCGAGAAGTCGCGTAATAGGTGGCGGGGAGGGCGCTCTCTCCTTGTGCGGGACGGTCACGGGACCGGCCCATGAGCACCGGAAGGTCGTGCATTCCCATGATGAGCATCGTGGAACGTGAGCTGGAGCTGAAGCTGGTCCTGTCCCCCGAGCGGTCCATCCCGGTGCCCGCCCGGCTGACGTACCGGACGAACGACCCGTACGCCGTGCACATCGCCTTCCACATCGGCTCCGAGTCGCCGGTGCACTGGACGTTCGCCCGGGAGCTGCTGGTGGAGGGCGTGTTCCGGCCGTGCGGGCACGGGGACGTGCGGATCTGGCCGACGAAGGTCGCGGGCCGCAGCGTCATCTGCGTGGCCCTCACCTCCCCCGACGGCAACGCCCTGCTGGAGGTGCCCTCCGCCGCAGTGGCCGCCTGGGTGGAGCGGACCCTGCGGGTGGTGCCGCCGGGCACCGAGAGCGACCGGCTGGGGATGGACGAGGCGCTGGCGGAGCTGCTGGCCCCGCTGCCGGCCGACGACCTGTGGCTGAGCGACCCGTGGGCGGCCGACGAGTCGCCGTCCCAGGACGGTGAGGTGTGAAAACCCCTGGCAGAAGCGGGGGTCAGAAGAGCTTGCCGGGGTTGAGGAGGCCGAGCGGGTCGAAGGCGGCCTTGATGGAGCGCTGGAGTTCGACGCCGGTCTCGCCCAGTTCGCGGGCGAGCCACTCCTTCTTGAGGACGCCGACGCCGTGTTCGCCGGTGATGGTTCCGCCGAGCTCCAGACCGAGCGCCATGATGGCGTCGAAGGATTCGCGGGCCCGGCGGGACTCGTCGGGGTCCTGGTGGTCGAAGCAGACGACGGGGTGGGTGTTGCCGTCGCCCGCGTGGGCGCAGACGCCGATCGTGAGGTCGTACTCCTCGGCGATGGCCGCCGTGCCCGCGAGCATCGCGCCGAGCCGGGAGCGCGGTACGCACACGTCGTCGATCATCGTGGCGGACTTGACGGTCTCCAGGGCGGTGAGCGACATCCGGCGGGCCTGGAGGAGGAGTTCGGACTCGGCGGGGTTGTCCGCGGGGACCACCTCGGTGGCCCCGGCGGCGGTGCACAGCTCGCCGACCGCGGCCAGATCGGCGGACGGGTCGGGGGTGTCGAAGGCGCAGAGGAGGAGCGCCTCGGTGGTCTCGGGCAGGCCCATGGAGGCCATCGCGTTGACGGCACGCACGGTCGTACGGTCCATCAGTTCGAGGAGTGACGGGGTGTGACCGCGCTCCATGATCCGGCACACAGCGTCACAGGCGGTGGCTGCCGAGGGGAACTCGGCGGCGAGGACGAGCTGCTGCGGCGGCTGCGGTTTGAGCGCGAGGACGGCCTTGACGACGATCCCGAGGCTGCCCTCGGAGCCGACGAAGAGCCGGGTCAGGTCGTATCCGGCGACGCCCTTTGCGGTGCGGCGGCCGGTGGTCAGGAGCCGCCCGTCGGCGAGGACGACCTCCAGACCGAGGACGTATTCGGCGGTGACCCCGTACTTCACGCAGCACAGCCCGCCGGACGCGGTGCCGATGTTGCCGCCGATGGTGCACGTCTCCCAGCTGGAGGGATCCGGCGGGTAGTACAGACCGTGTTCGTTGACCGCGCGTGAGAGCACCGCGTTGACGACGCCCGGTTCGACGACGGCGATCCGGTCGACCGGGCTGATCTCCAGGATCCGGTCCATCTTCACCAGGGAGAGCACGATGCAGCCGTCCGAGGCGTTGGCCGCGCCGGAGAGGCCGGTACGGGCGCCCTGCGGGACGACCGGGACGCGCAGCGCGGTGGCGGTGCGCATGACGTGCTGGACCTGCTCGACCGTGCGCGGGAGCACGACGACGGCCGGGGTGCCGGCCTCGCAGAAGCTCGCCATGTCGTGGGCGTAGGACGCGGTGACGTCCGGATCGGTGATCAGCGCCTCGGGAGGCAGTCCCGCGCGCAGCCGTTCGAGGAGATCGCTCATGATCCAAGCGTGTCACCCGGGGCCAATGGTGTGAACCCGTGGGCGGGGGGCGATCCCAAGGCGCGGTGTGCTCGTATGACTGACGCAGAGTGATGGCCATGGATGTCATGCCGCAGCAGGATCCGGAGTCCCGTCGGCCGCCCGAGCCGTCCCCCGAGGACCCGTACGTGCTGCCCGTCGAAGGCGCCACCGCCGTACCCCCGCCGCCGCCCACCCTGCGGACGACGCTGCGCCGGGCCGCGTTCGGCGCGGCGGCCGCCGGGCTGCTGCTGGCCGGGGCGCTGGCGGCGGGGGACGACGGGGTCGGCGACGGGCCGAAGGAGCCGGGGCCGGGCGAGCGGGCCGAGGCCGCGGCGACCGCGGGCTCCCCGGCCTCGCTCTCGGACCTCACCGCGCTGATCGGGGACCGGCAGAAGTGGGTGGAGTCCCACCCGAAGGACGCGCCATCCCTGGCGACGCTCGGCACGGCGTACGTGGAGTGGGCGCGGCGGTCGGCGGACACGGCGTACTACGCCCGCGCCGAACAGGCCCTGAAGCGGTCGCTGGAGGCGCAGCCGGGCGAGCGCGGCAACGGGGAGGCGTGGGTGGGGCTCGCGGCCCTGGCCAACGCCCGGCACGACTTCCTCGCGGCGAAGCGGTGGGGCGAGACGGTGAAGAAGCAGCAGCCGAAGGCCTGGAGCGTGTACCCGGTCCTCATCGACGCCTACACCGGGCTCGGCGACCGGAAGGCGGCGACCGCGGCGACGGAGACGTTCGGCGAGCTGCGCAAGGGCGTGCCCGCGCTGGCCCGTACCGCCGACCTCTACCGGGGCAACGGCTGGCGCGAGGACGCGCTGGCCACCGCCCGGGAGGCGGCCGACCGGGCGACGCAGCCCGCCGAGAAGGCCGAGGCGCTGCACCGGCTGGGCGAGCTGGCCTGGGAGCGGGGCGAACCGGAGGAGGCGGTGGCGCAGTTCGACGCGGCACTGCGCACGGACGCCGGTCATCACGCCTCGCTGGCGGGCAAGGCCCGGGCGCTGGCGGCGCTGGACCGCACCGACGAGGCGCTGGCCGCGTACCAGAGCGCGCTGGAGAAGCTGCCGCGCCCGCAGTACGCGCTGGAACTGGGCGAGCTGTACGAGTCGCTGGGGCTGGACGGGGACGCCCGCACCCAGTACGCGAAGCTGCGGGAGATGGTGGCCGCGGCGAAGGAGGACGGGGTCGACGAGTCCCTGGTGCTGGCCCGGTTCGAGGCGGACCACGGGGATCCGGCGGCGGCGGTGGAGCTGCTGCGGGCCCAGTGGCGGGGGCAGCACCGGAGTGCGGCGGTGGCGGACGCGCTGGGCTGGGCGCTGCACCGGGCGGGGAAGTCGGAGGAGGGGCTGGAGTACGCGCAGCGGGCCGCCGACACGGGTGTGCGGAACGCCTCGTACGCGTACCACCTGGGCGTGATCCAGCGGGAACTGGCGGACTACGGTCCGGCGCGCCGGAATCTGGAGCAGGCCGTGCGCACCGACCCGGCCTTCTCGCCGCTCGCCGCGCCGCTGGCCCGGGAGGCGCTGGACGCGCTGGGCGAGCCGCCGCCGGGCGGGCCGGGCGACATGCCGCCGCCGCCCCCCCCGCCGCCCCCCCCGGCGCCGAAGCCGACGAAGAAGCCGGAGCAGGAGAAGAAGCCCGAGGCCCCGGCCCCGGCTCCGTCCCGTACGGCCCCCTCGAAGTCCCCGTCGCCCTCCGCGTCGAAGGAAGCCGGGGAGGCGAAGAAGCCGGAGGGTGACGAGGCCGAGGCGGGCAGCGCGGCCCCGGCGGCGACGGGCGCGTAGCGGAGCCCGTACAGCGGGAGGCGTGCACGGCGGCGTCTTTTGCCCCCCGAAGGCGCAGGTCAGAGGTTGCCGCGCTTCTCCTGCTCGCGCTCGATCGCCTCGAACAGGGCCTTGAAGTTGCCCTTGCCGAAGCCCATGGAGCCGTGGCGCTCGATCATCTCGAAGAAGACGGTCGGGCGGTCCTGGACCGGCTTGGTGAAGATCTGCAGCAGGTAGCCGTCCTCGTCGCGGTCGACGAGGATCTTCAGCTCGCGCAGGGTCTCGACCGGAACCCGGGTCTCGCCGGCCCACTCGCCGAGGGTGTCGTAGTACGAGTCGGGGGTGTCCAGGAACTGCACACCGGCGGCGCGCATCGAGCGGACCGTGGAGACGATGTCGTTGGTGGCGAGCGCGATGTGCTGGACGCCGGCGCCGCCGTAGAACTCCAGGTACTCGTCGATCTGCGACTTCTTCTTCGCGATCGCCGGCTCGTTGATCGGGAACTTGACCTTGAGCGTGCCGTCGGCGACGACCTTCGACATCAGGGCGGAGTATTCGGTGGCGATGTCGTCGCCCACGAACTCCTTCATGTTGGTGAAGCCCATGACCTCGTTGTAGAAGCCGACCCACTCGTTCATCCGGCCGAGCTCGACGTTGCCGACGCAGTGGTCGATGGCCTGGAAGGTCCGCTTGGCCGGCGGCTCGACGATCGGCTTGGCAGCGGCGAACCCGGGGAGGTAGGGGCCGTCGTAGCCGGAGCGCTCCACCAGGGTGTGGCGGGTCTTGCCGTACGTGGCGATGGCCGCGAGGACGACGGTGCCGTGCTCGTCCTTGACCTCGTGCGGCTCGGTGATGCCGCGCGCGCCGTGCTCGACGGCGTACGCGTACGCGGCGCGGGCGTCCGGGACCTCGATGGCGAGGTCGACGACCCCGTCGCCGTGCGCGGCGACGTGGTCGGAGAGGAAGGTGCCCCACTCGGTGGACGCCTTGATCACGGAGGTGAAGACGAAGCGGGCCGCGCCGTTGGTCAGGACGTAACTCGCGGTCTCGCGGCTGCCGTTCTCCGGTCCGGAGTAGGCCACGAGTTTCATGCCGAAGGCGGTCGAGTAGTAGTGCGCGGCCTGCTTGGCGTTGCCCACGGCGAAGACGACCGCGTCCATTCCCTTGACCGGGAAGCGGTCGGCCTGCGCTGCGGTGTCAGGGCTGGTGTGCAGAGTCTCAGTCATGTTCGAAGGCTCTCCCCGCATCGCAAGGTGCGCAATAGTTTGTGCATTCACTGGTCAATCTGTGCAGCCGATAGCCATGATGGCCGGACTATCTGTACAGGGTGACCACCGAAGGCGGGTTCATGGCGATCGATCATCTGGACGGCCGGCTCATCGTGCTGCTCGCACGTGAGCCGCGTATCGGCGTCCTCGAAGCATCCCGGCGGCTCGGGGTGGCGCGCGGGACCGTGCAGGCGCGGCTGGACCGCCTTCAGTCGAATGGCGTCATCCGGGGGTTCGGCCCGGACGTGGATCCGGCGGCGCTCGGCTATCCGGTGACCGCGTTCGCCACGCTGGAGATCAAACAGGGCCAAGGAGCCGACGTACGGGCGCATTTGGGCGGTGTACCGGAGGTGCTGGAACTGCACACCACGACGGGCCACGGGGACATGCTGTGCCGGCTCGTCGCCCGTTCCAACGCCGATCTTCAGCGGGTGATCGACCGGGTTGTCGGATTTGATGGCATTGTCCGGGCCTCCACGGCGATCGTCATGGAAAACCCGGTTCCGCTGCGGATCATCCCGCTGGTGGAACAGGCGGCCGAGGACACCGACCGATTCGAGGGCCCGGGACGCCATTGAGCCGAGGGAGTGCCGTGTGAGCTTCTGGGAGTATCTGAACACCCGCCACCAGCAGCTCCTCACGGACGCGTTCCAGCACGTCAGCGCGGTCTTCCAGTGCATGGTCATCGCCACCGTGCTGGGCGTGGTCATCGGGGTGGTGAGCTACCGCAGCGGCTGGGGCGGCTCGCTGGCCATCACCTCCACAGCGACGATCCTGACCATCCCGTCCCTCGCCGCGATCGGTCTGCTGATCCCGCTGGTCGGCCTCGGTGTCGCCCCGACCGTGATCACCCTGACGCTGTACGGGCTGCTGCCGATCGTCCGGAACTCCATCGTCGGGCTGCGCGGCGTCGACCCGTCGCTGGTCGACGCGGCGACGGGCATCGGGATGTCGCGCACGGCGCGGCTGTGCCGAGTGGAGCTGCCGCTGGCCTGGCCGCCGATCCTGACCGGGATCCGGGTCTCCACGCAGATGCTGATGGGCATCGCCGCCATCGCCGCGTACGCCTCCGGGCCCGGCCTCGGCAACGAGATCTTCCGGGGCATCGCCTCGCTGGGCAGCGCCAACGCGATCAACCAGGTCCTCGCGGGCACGCTCGGCATCGTCGTCCTCGCCCTGCTCTTCGACGCCGCGTACGTCCTGCTGGGACGGCTGACCATCCCGAGGGGGATCCGTGCCTGAGACCGAGACCGGCGCCGTGGCTGTGGAGGAGGGGTCCGAGGCCACCTCCGGGGCCACCATCCAGCTGGAGAACCTCACCAAGAAGTACCCGGGCACCCCGAACCCGGCCGTCGAGAACGTCTCGATGGAGATCAAGGCGGGCGAGACGGTCATCTTCGTCGGCCCTTCCGGATGCGGGAAGTCCACGACGCTGAAGATGATCAACCGGCTGATCGAGCCGACCTCGGGCCGGATCCGGATCGGCGACGAGGACGTCACGGACATCGACCCGGTGAAGCTGCGCCGCAAGATCGGGTACGCCATCCAGTCCTCCGGCCTCTTCCCGCACATGACGGTCGCCGACAACATCGCGCTGGTCCCGAAGATGGTCGGCTGGTCCAAGTCCCGGGTGAAGGACCGGGTGGAGGAGATGCTCGACCTGGTGGGCCTGGACCCGCGCGAGTTCCACGGCCGCTATCCGCGCCAGCTCTCCGGCGGGCAGCAGCAGCGGGTGGGCGTGGCACGGGCGCTGGCAGCCGACCCTCCCGTGCTCCTGATGGACGAGCCGTTCGGAGCGGTCGACCCGATCACCCGCGACCACCTCCAGGACGAGCTGATCCGGCTCCAGCACGAGCTGCACAAGACGATCGTGTTCGTCACCCACGACTTCGACGAGGCGATCAAGCTGGGCGACCGGATCGCCGTACTGCGGGAGCGCTCGCACATCGCGCAGTTCGACACCCCCGAGGCGATCCTGACCAACCCCACGGACGACTTCGTCTCCGGTTTCGTCGGCGCGGGCGCGGCCCTGAAGCGGCTCAACCTCACCCGCGTACGGGACGTGGGCATCGCGGAATTCCCGACGGTGACGGTCGAGGACCCGCTCCAGACCATCTTCAACAAGCTGCGCAACGGCCCGCACAACGAGCTGCTGATGCTGGACCGGCAGAACCGCCCGTACAAGTGGCTGCGGCGCGGCGACCTGATGCGGGCGCGCGGTTCGCTGGCGCGGGCCGGGCAGTTGGTGCACGACACGGTGACCCGGGACGCCACGCTGCACGACGCGCTGGAGGCGGTGCTGACCGACAGCGGCGGGCGGGTCGCGGTGACCGGGCGGCGGGGCGAGTTCATCGGGGTCGTCGACATGAAGACGCTGATGGACAACGTGCAGGAGCTGCTGGAGGCCGACCGGCTGACCGCGATGGAGCACCAGCACGAGCTGGAGGAGCAGCGCGTCCACCAGACGGAGCAGGAGCTGGAGGGGGGTGGCAGCGGAGTATGAGCCCCAGCCACCCGTCAGGCTCCGGCAAGGGCCCGGCCACCCCGACCAGGCCGCCGGGCGAACACGACGTCAAGGGCCACGCGTTCCACGACGAGGAGAGCGACCCCTCCCCCGCCCCGGCCGCGCCGGAGCGCCGGATCACCTGGCGGAAACTGGTGCTCCTGCCGGCGGTGCTGGTGGTCATCCTGGCGATCACGTACGTCTGGATCACCAACATCCACCTGGACTCGATCGCGGAGAACTCGCTGACCGGCGGCAACGTACAGCTGCGCTGGTGGCAGCATGTACGGCTGACGGCGATCTCCACGTTCTGGGTGCTGATCATCGCGATCCCGCTGGGCATCGCGCTGACCCGGCGGCGGCTGCGGAAGGCGGCCCCGGCGTTCACCGCGCTGGCCAACATCGGGCAGGCGACCCCGGCGATCGGTCTGCTGGCGCTGCTGGTGATCTGGCTGGGCATCGGGCCGCGTACGGCGATCATCGGCATCGTGATCTACGCGGTGCTGCCGGTGCTCTCCAACACGGTGGCGGGTCTGCGGGCGATCGAGCCGAACATGATCGAGGCGGCGCGCGGGATGGGGATGTCCGGGCGGGGTGTCCTGCTGAAGGTGGAGCTGCCGCTCGCGGTGCCGCTGATCCTGGCGGGGGTGCGTACGGCTCTGGTCCTGAACGTCGGCACGGCGACGCTGGCGACGTTCGGCGGAGGCGGCGGGCTCGGCGACCTGATCACCTCGGGGATCCAGACGCAGCGGATGCCGGTGCTGATCATCGGCTCGGTGCTGACGGTGGTGCTGGCGCTGCTGGTGGACTGGCTGGCCTCGCTGGCCGAACTGGCGCTGACGCCGCGCGGGCTGGAGGAGCGGTGAGGGTGACGACGTACGGTTTCGGGCGCGGGGCCCTGGTGGCCGTGTCCTTGGCGCTGCTGGTGGGCGGCTGCGGGCTGAAGAGCGGTTCGCCGATGGTGGACGACGTGTCGCCGGGCTCGGTCGGGCAGGGCGAGCCGCTCAAGGGCGCGACACTGACGGTGACCTCGAAGAACTTCAGCGAGAACATCATCCTGGGCCAGATGACCGGCCTGGTGTTCAAGGCGGCCGGGGCGGAGGTCCTGGACCGGACGAACCTGCCGGGCTCGATCAGCGCCCGCGAGGCCATCATCAACGGCGACGCCGACGCGCAGTGGGACTACACCGGCACCGGCTGGATCACCTTCCTGGGCCACGCGGACCCGATCATCGACCCGCAGAAGCAGTTCGAGGCGGTACGGGACGAGGACAAGGGCAACGGCGTGATCTGGCTGCCGCCGGCCCCGCTCGACAACACGTACGCGCTGGCCATCAGCAAGAAGAACAACGCGAAGTACAAGCTGAAGACCCTCTCCGACGTGGCGGCGCTGGCGAAGACGGACCCGGGAGCGGTGACGATCTGCGTGGAGAACGAGTTCGCCTCCCGCGACGACGGGCTGCCCGGCATGGAGAAGAAGTACGGGATGAAGATCCCGGCGGGCAACATCCAGAAGATGGACGCCGGGATCATCTACACCCAGGTGTCCCAGTCCAACTCCTGCCTGCTGGGCGAGGTGTTCACCACCGACGGCCGGATCAAGGCCATGAACCTGGACGTCCTGGAGGACGACAAGGACTTCTTCCCCAACTACAACGCGTCCCCGGTCGTCCACGAGGCCACCTTCGAGAAGTACCCGGTGATCGCGGAGCTGCTGGACCCGCTCGCGAAGAAGCTGACGACCGAGGTCGCGCAGACGCTGAACGCCAAGGTGGACGTGGACGGCGAGGATCCGCACGAGGTGGCCAAGGAGTGGCTGGTGGAGGAGGGGTTCATCGAGGAGGGGTGAGCCGGCGCCAAGAGTTGCAAAAAAGCGTTGCAAAGCCTCCTTTGCATCTCTACGGTTGAGGCATGCCGGAGAACGAGAACGCTCCTCAGGGCGAGACCGCCCCTCGCCCCTACCACCTGGGCGGCGACGACCGGAAGCTGCACACGGTCGACGCCCGCACCCTGCGCGCCATCGCGCACCCGCTGCGCATCCGCCTGCTGAACGCGCTCCGCGAGTTCGGCCCGGCGACCGCCTCGAAGCTGGGCGAGCGGCTGGGCGAGTCGAGCGGCGCGACCAGCTACCACCTGCGCCAACTGGCGGAATCCGGACTGGTCGAGGACGCGCCGGAGCTGGGCAAGGGGCGCGAGCGCTGGTGGCGGGCGATCCACGACGGCTCGACCTTCGACAGCGCCCACTTCCGGACGCACAACGACCCGGAGGTACGCGGAGCCATCGACGTCGTCCTGCACGAGACGGCCACCACCCACGCCCAGGAGCTGAACACCTGGCTGGGCACGATGGGCGAATGGCCTGAGGCGTGGCAGGAGAGCTGGGACCTGAGCGACTTCAAGATCCGCCTCACCCCGGAGCTCGCCCTGGAACTGTCCCGGAAGATGCACGAGCTGGTGGAGAGCTACCGGGGCACCGTCCCCGAGGACACCGAGGGCTCGGCCGTCGTCCGCACCCACCTCCACGCCTTCCCGCGCCCCTCCGAATGACCGCGCCGCACACCGTAACTCCCCACCGACTGAAGGGAAGCCCGTTATGCACGCCGACGTCCACCACCTCCTGCACGCGGCCGAGTCGGCCGAACTCCACTCCAAGGCGGTCGAGTTCCGCCTCCCCCGCACCAGCCTGCGTACCCGGGTCGGCTGGACCCTGGTCGAGGTCGGCCTGCGACTGACGGCCCAGAGCCGGGAGGCGGCCGCGGCCGCGCCCCGCGCCACCGCCGCCTTCCATCCGGCGTAGCCAACCACTCGGGGGAGGAAGAAACCATGGGGAACCGCACCCCGCTCGCCGCCACGCTCGCAGCCAACTCCATATCCACCGCAGGCACTTCACTGACCCTGATCGGCGTCCCCTGGTTCGTCCTGGAGACCACGGGCAGTGCGGGCCGGGCCGGCGTCGTCGCCTTCTGCGCCACCCTGCCGATCGTCGTCGCCGCGCTGATCGGCGGGCCGGTCATCGACCGGTTCGGCCGCCGTCGTACGGCCGTCGTGTCCGACGCCGTATGCGCGTCGGCCATCGCCGCGATCCCGCTGCTGCACTTCGCCGGCGTCCTCGACTTCTGGATGCTGTGCGCGCTGATGGCGCTGAACGGCTTCGCCCACACCCCGGGCAACACCGCGCGCTACGTCCTCATCCCGGACCTGGCCGAACACGCCGGCACCACGCTCGCCCGGGCCGCCAGCCTCTTCGACGCGGTCTCGCGCGGGGCCAGGATGGTCGGTGCGGCGCTGGCCGGGGTCCTCATCGCCTTCGTCGGCGCGGAGACGGTCCTGCTGCTGGACGCGGCGACGTTCGGCCTGTCCGCCCTGCTGGTCGCCGCAGGGGTACGGGGCGTGCGCGCGGCCGAGCCGCGGAAGGCGGAGGCCCCCATCTCGCTGCGCGCCTACGGCTCCGAACTCCGCGAGGGTTACGCCCACTTGCTGGGCAATCGGCTGCTGCTGGCGGTCGTGGTGATGGTGATGTTCATGAACGGCACCGACCAGGGCTGGAACGCGGTGCTGCTCCCCGTGCACGCCGGGAACGAGCTGGGCGGCGCACCCGCCATCGGGCTGCTCACCGCGATGTTCGGGGCGGGCGGCCTGGTGGGGGCCCTGCTGTACGGGGCGGTGGGACACCGGTTCTCGCGTCGGGCGGTGTTCACGGTGTGCGTGATCCTGTGCGGCGCACCGAGGTTCCTGGTCGCCGCGGCCACCGGGACGACGCTGCCGCTCGCGGTGACCATGCTGCTGGGCGGGATCGCGGGCGGCGTGCTGAACCCGATCCTGACGACGGTGATCTACGAGCGCGTGCCGGACCGGCTGCGCAGCCGGGTGTCGGGGGCGCTGACGGCGGGCTGCGAGTTCGCGATGCCGCTGGGCGGGCTCGCGGCCGGGCTGCTGGTGGCGGGCGCGGGGGCGACGGGGGCGCTGCTGGCGATGGGCGGGGTCTACTTCCTGGCGACTCTGAGCCCGCTGGTGTTCCCGTCCTGGCGGACGCTGGACGAGGGGCCGGGGGCGGAGGCCGTACAGAAGCCCGTACCGCAGACGCAGGCACCGGCACCGGCACCGGTCAGCAGCTCGGGACCTTCCCGCCCGACTCCAGGGCCTTGAGCGAGCCGACCGCGTCCTTCAGCGTGGAGACGGGCACGATCCGCAGCCCGTCGGGCGCCTCGGCCTCCGCCTGAGCGCACTCGGCCTTCGGTACGAGGAAGACGCGCGCCCCGTCGCGGTGGGCGCCCTGGACCTTCATCGACACCCCGCCGACCGCGCCGACCTCGCCGTCCGCGGTGATCGTCCCCGTACCGGCGATGGTGCGGCCGCCGGTGAGATCGCCGCCGGAGCCGTTGCCGTCGAGCTTGTCGATGATGCCGAGGGAGAGGAAGAGCCCGGCGCTCGGGCCGCCGATGTCGCCGAGGTCGACGGCCACCCGCATCGAGCCGGGGTCGCGGTCCAGGTAGTTCAGGGCGGCGTCGACGGCGACGTTCTGCGACTCCTTCATGTCGTCGAGGTTGTGCTTCTCGATCTCCTTCTCGGAGCCGCCGGTGGGGTAGACGGCGTCACGCGGCATGACCGCCCGGTCGGTCCGGAACCAGCTGTCGAACACCTCACCGATGCGGACGTCCGCCTTCGGCCCGGTGGCGAGGATCGTCGTCATCCGCAGCTGCCCGTCGGTGGGCCGGGTCTCGGCGCCGCTGATGGTGATCACCGGCCGCCCGTCGTCCTTGCCGAGCACGTCCGCGGTGACTCCGGGCCGCGCCAGGGTGAACGGCAGCGGCGCGAGGGCCGCCGTACCGAACAGGGCGAGGACGGGGAGCGCGCAGAGGGCGAGGACGCGGGGGCGCGAGAGACGAGAAGGCACGTACCCAATCTAACCGCCGCCCCGGAACGGGAACGCGCCAGGCGTACGCCGCCGGGCGCACGCTCCGACGCGTACACGTCCCCGGACCGGAGGTGTACGGCTGCCCGCCTACCGCAGCGCGTCCGCGACTTCCCGGGCGGCGTCGAGCACGCGGGGCCCGACCCGTTCCGGTACGGCGTCGGCGAGCATGACGACACCGACGCTGCCCTCCACGCCCGAGACCCCGACCAGGGGCGCGGCCGCCCCGCTGGCGCCGGCTTCGAGTTCGCCGTGGGTGAGGGTGTAGCCGGGGTGGCCGGACTCCGGCGTCTGCCGGGCGGACAGGATGGCCCGGCCCGCGGCGCCCCGGTCCAGGGGGTGACGGAAGCCGGCCCGGTAGGCGACGTGGTAGTCGGTCCAGGTGGGTTCGACCACGGCGACCGCGAGGGCGTCGCTGCCGTCGACGAGCGTGAGGTGGGCGGTGGCCCCTATGTCCTCGGCCAGGGAGCGCAGCGCGGGCAGCGCGGCCTCCCGGACGAGCGGGTGCACCTGGCGGCCGAGCCGCAGCACACCGAGGCCGACCCGGGCGCGGCCGCCCAGGTCGCGGCGTACCAGGGCGTGCTGCTCCAGGGTGGCGAGCAGCCGGTAGACGACGGTCCGGTTGACACCGAGCTTGTTGGACAGCTCGGTGACCGTCAGGCCGTGGTCGGTGTCGGCGAGCAGTTTGAGGACGCGCAGTCCTCGGTCGAGCGTCTGGGAAGTCTCCGCTGTCACGACGCCCTCTCCTCTTCGGGGTGAGCGACGACGGCCCTGCTCCGGAGGTTGCGACGCCGGTCCCAGCGGCGACGCACGGAGAGGCCGCCGGTCTGGCAAGGCACCGGCTGCGCTCCGCGGCGGCGTTGCCACGGGGCGTTCATATGGCGGGGACAGTAGCGAGCCGGTCCGCTCAGCGGAAGTCCTCGTCCAGAATCCGGTCTCCGGACACGGAGCCCCGAAACGACGCACGCATAAGGGCCGGTCAGCGGGACGGCGTCCGGTAAGCGAACATCTACGCGCGTTCACGTGTCACGACACGGTCGGGGCACCCCGTCCACGGATGTGAACCATCGTTAACAGCGTGTGAACGGACACGGGAGAAATTTCCCGGGCACGAGGCCCGGAAACACGGCCGGACTCCCGGGGAGGGCCGGTAACGCCGTCGGCCCGTACGGAGGCGGCAAGCTCCGTACGGGCCAACGGGAACGACGGGACGACGGGACGACGTAACGACGGGAACGACGGGAACGACCGACTGCGGGCTCACGTCATCCGGGTCGCCCACTCCTGGACCTTCGCGATGCGCGTCTGGATCTGGTGGGCCGTGGCCTCCGCGCTCGGCGGGCCGCCGCAGACCCGGCGCAGTTCGTTGTGGATCACGCCGTGGGGCTTGCCGCTCTGGTGGGTGTAGGCGGACACCATCGTGTTGAGCTGCTTGCGCAGGCTCAGCAGCTGCTTGTGGGTGACGACGGGCCGCGCCTCGGCGGGCTTCTCCAGGAGGTCGGCCTCCTCGGCCGGCTTCTGGCGGCTGTGCGCGATCTGCCGGCTCTGCCGCTTCTGGAGGAGGAGCTGCACCTGGTCGGGTTCGAGGAGCCCGGGGATGCCGAGGTAGTCCTGCTCCTCCTCACTGCCCGGGTGGGCCTGCATGCCGAACTCGGCGCCGTCGTACAGCACCCGGTCGAAGACGGCGTCGGACTCCAGCGCCTCGAAGGGCAGCTGCTCCTCGGTCTCCTCGTCCTCCAGCTTCTCCGCGTCGGCGAGGAGCTTGTCCTCCTCGGAGAACGGATTCTCCTCGTCGCTGCCCTTCTTCGGCTTGTCGAGGACGTGGTCGCGCTCGACCTCCATCTCGTTGGCGAAGTCGAGGAGCATCGGGATCGTCGGCACGAAGACGGACGCGGTCTCACCGCGCCTGCGGGAGCGCACGAAGCGGCCGACCGCCTGGGCGAAGAAGAGGGGCGTGGAGATGGTGGTCGCGTACACGCCGACGGCGAGCCGGGGCACGTCCACCCCCTCCGACACCATCCGCACCGCGACCATCCAGCGCGATTCGTCGCCGCTGAACTGGTCGATCTTCTTGGAGGCGGCCTTCTCGTCGGAGAGGACCACGGTGGGCGTCTCGCCGGTGACCTTCTTGAGGATCTTGGCGTACGAGCGGGCCGAGTCCTGGTCGGTGGCGATGACGAGGCCGCCCGCGTCGGGGATGCCCTTGCGGACCTCGGTGAGCCGCTTGTCGGCGGCGGCGAGCACGTTGGGGATCCACTCGCCGGTGGGCGCGAGCGCGGTGCGCCAGGCCTGCCCGATGGCGTCCTTGGTCATCGGCTCGCCGAGCCGGGCGGCGATCTCGTCCCCCGCCTTCGTACGCCAGCGCATGTTGCCGCTGTAGCTGAGGAAGATGACCGGGCGGACGACGCCGTCGGCGAGGGCGTTCCCGTACCCGTAGGTGTAGTCGGCGGAGGACCGGCGGATGCCGTCGTTGCCCTCCTCGTACTGGACGAACGGGATCGGGTTGGTGTCCGACCGGAACGGCGTACCGGTCAGGGCGAGCCGCCGGGTCGCCGGGTCGAACGCCTCCTGGCAGGCCTCGCCCCAGGACTTGGAGTCACCGGCGTGGTGGATCTCGTCGAGGATGACGAGCGTCTTGCGCTGCTCGCAGCGGTTGCGGTGCAGCATCGGGCGGACGCCGACACCGGCGTACGTCACGGCGACCCCGTGGTACTCCTTGCTCAGCGGACCGGCGCTGTAGTCGGGGTCGAGCTTGATCCCTATCCGGGCGGCCGCCTCCGCCCACTGCTTCTTGAGGTGCTCGGTCGGGGCGACGACGGTGATCTGCTGCACGACATGGTGGTGCAGCAGCCACGACGCGAGGGTCAGCGCGAACGTGGTCTTGCCGGCGCCGGGCGTCGCGACGGCGAGGAAGTCGCGCGGCTGCTCCTGGACGTACCTCTCCATGGCGCCTTGCTGCCAGGCTCGCAGCTTGTTGGCGGTGCCCCAGGGGGCACGGCCGGGGAAGGCGGGTGAGAGGTGGTGGGAGGCGGTGGTAGTAGTCACGGTCTCCGGTTCGGGGCTCTCGGGTACGTGGGGCGCTGCCGCTACCGGACCCGGCCCGAAGGGCCCGGCCCGCGATACGACAACCGGGCCACCTTACCGGGGGCCCGGTCGGGAACTCGTACGAACAGGCCGCACCGGGGGCGGACGAGACCGTGCTCACATCGCGTCGTGCAGAGCCCTCAGCCGCCCGGCGATCTGGTCCACGTCCTCAAGACTGCCCATGGCCACCTCGATGACGAGTTTGTACGCCTCGTCCTGGTCAACCTCGACCACGTCGGTCCCGTTGATGTCGAGGAATACGACCGTGGACATCCACGCCATGCGCTTGTTGCCGTCGACGAGGGGACGGTTCACGGCCAGCGACTGCAACAGCCCGGCGGCCTTCTGGAAGAGGTCGGTGTACGCCTCGACACCGAACATCTGCGACTGGGGGCGGTGGACCGCCGAGCTGAGCAGCCCGAGGTCACGCACGGGGACCTGCTGCCCCCCACAGGCGAGCTCCGCCAGGTCCAGGACTTCCTGGACCGTCAGGTACTTCACTACTCCCCCAGCCTCCGCAGCAGATCGGCGTGGCGCAACGCATACTTCGCACCGAGTCGTCGGACGGACTCCCGGTCGGCCTCGACCTCCAGATAGCGGTCGATCGCCTGAAGCACGATGGCGTGCATGCTGCGCCCCTCCTGCTCGGCACGGAGCTTCAGCGCCTCTTGCTGGTCCTCACGTATACGCAGGTTCATAGCCATACCAAAAAGGTACCGCTCATGGGACCACAACGGTACCGCTACTTCTCCCGTACGAGCACCCTCGTCGCCACCCACACGCCCACCAGCGCCACCCCCGCCATCGGCAGGAACACGGCCGCGAACGCGCCCGGGTGCGAGCCGGAGGCCCCCGCCTCCAC
>NZ_JAFEUF010000154.1:8619-17554 GCF_016901035.1 Streptomyces durocortorensis | reverse complement strand
CAACCATCACCGCTGCCACACCGCACTCGGAGGCCAACCCCCGATCAGCCGCGTGAACAACCCTGCGGGTCAATACATCTAGGATCCGGACCATGGCGCTGACCGGGATCCAGATGGACCAGTTCGAGGCTGCCATGCCTCGCCTCAAAGCCATCGCCTACCGTCTGCTCGGCTCGGCGAGCGATGCCGAGGACGCCGTGCAGGACACGTTCCTGCGCTGGCAGGCCGCCGACATCGACCGCATCGTGGTCCCCGAGGCCTGGCTGACGAAGGTCCTCACCAACGTCTGCCTCAACGAGCTCACCTCGGCGCGCGCCCGGCGCGAGACGTACGTGGGCCAGTGGCTGCCGGAGCCGCTGCTCGCGGGCGACCCGATGCTCGGCCCTGCCGACACCGCCGAGCAGCGCGAATCGGTCTCGTTCGCGGTCCTGGCCCTCATGGAGCGCCTCTCCCCCAACGAGCGGGTGGCCTACGTGCTGCGGGAGGCGTTCGCGTACCCGCACGGGAAGATCGCCGAGATCCTCGACACCACGGAGTCCGCGAGTCAGCAGCTGTTCCACCGCGCCAAAAGGCACATCGCGGCGGGCCGGACCCGTACCGAGATCGACGAGGCGGCCGCCCGGCGGATCGTCGAGGAGTTCCTGACCGCCGCCACCAGCGGCCGGACCGAACCGCTGGTCCAGCTGCTCACCGCGGATGCCGTCGCGATCGGCGACGGCGGCGGAAAGGTCCCGGCCCGCGCGAAGGCGTTCGAGGGGGCGGCGGCCGTCGCGAGGTTCATGCGGAGCATGTTCACCCCCAACCGGGCCGCCCGTCGGCTCATCGGCGGCACCGCGGAGATCCACCTCTCGTCCGCCAACGGGCTGCCCGCCCTGGTGGTCCTGGTCGACGGCCGGGTCATCGGGGTGGTCTGCCCGGAGTTCACGCCGGACGGCATCGCCGCGTTCCGCAGCCAGGTCAACCCCGACAAGCTGGAACGCGCGACGCGGCAGTGGGCGGCCAAGAGCCACGGAACCCCCCTGCTCACCCTCTCCGAAGCCATGTGACTCACATCACACACACCACCTGTCAGGAATCGACGGCCTGCCCGGTTCAAGGGGCGAAACCGCGCGAGACAGGAGTGCAGGGACATGCAGAACACGCAGAACATGCGGCAGACCATCCAGCAGCACCGCGTCGTCGTCATCGGAGCCGGCTACACCGGGGCGACCGCCGCCGGACGCCTCGCCAGGCGGCTGCGCGGCGAGGACGTCTCCATCACCCTCGTCAACGCCGAACCGGACTTCGTCGAGCGCGTCCGGATGCACCAGCTGGCGGTGGGCCAGACCCTCCGCCCCCGCCCTCTCGACGACATGTTCGCCGGTACGGGCGTGAAGCTGCGCCTCGCACGGGTCACGGGCATCGACGTCGACCGCAGGACGGTGACCGTCACCGACACGGACGACGCCGAGGGGCCTTCGGACCTGGAGTACGACACCCTCGTGTACGCCCTCGGCAGCGCCTGGAACACCCAGGGCGTCCCCGGCACCGCGGAGCACGCCCACGAGATCGCCGGCCGCGCCGGAACCCTGCGTCTGCGCGACCGCCTGGCCGCCCTCGCCCCCGGCAGCCCCGTGACCGTGGTCGGCGGCGGCCTCACCGGCGTGGAGGCCGCGACGGAACTGGCCGAGACCCGCCCGGACCTCGACGTCTCCCTGGTCGCCCGGGGCGGCCTGGGAGACTGGCTCTCCCCCAAGGGCGCACGCCACCTGCGAAAGGTGTTCACCAACCTCCGGATCACCGCCCACGAGAACACCACCGTCACCGCCGTGCACGCCGACCTTGTCACCACCCCCGAGGGCGACATCCCGGCCGCGATCACGATCTGGACGACGGGCTTCGCGGTCCACCCGATCGCCGGGGCAACGACGTTGACGACCGGCGACACGGGCCAGATCACGGTCGACGCCACGATGCGTTCGCTCTCCCACCCGGACGTGTACGCCATCGGCGACGCGGCCCTGGTGACCGGCCCCGGCGACAAGCCGCTGCGCATGTCGTGCGCCTCGGGCATCCCCACCGCCTGGCAGGCCGCCGACGCCATCGCGGCCCGCCTCACCGACACCAAGCTCCCGACGATCTCGGCCCGCTACTTCAACCAGTGCATCTCGCTCGGCCGCAAGGAGGGCCTGATCCAGTACGTCACCGCCGACGACCGCTCCGTCAACGCAGCCCTGACCGGCCGCCTGGCCGCCCTCTACAAGGAGTTGATCTGCAAGGGCGCGGCCTGGGGCGTAGCGAACCCCACGATGGGCCTCCCAACCCGGCGCCGCCGGGTGACGGCGGAGCAGACACGGACGAGCGCGACGCCGGCGACAACGACTCCCACCACCGAAGCGGCTTGAGGCCCGGCGGTCCGAGACGGGGCCGGCCCGACGCGCGAGGCCCCGGAGTTCGCCTTCCTCCGGGGTCTCCACACCTCCGCTGCTGTACGGCACGCGCCGATCCGGTGGGTCACTCCATCCCGACCGGCCAGGTCAGGACCGTGACCTCTAGAACGGCCGGAACATCTCGTCCGACTCTTCACCGGGTGGCAACGACCGGCTCATCTGGACGTAGACGGGCCCGTACGGCGTGTCGGTCTGCAGGGCTTCCCACTGATCGAGATCGTGGGCGCAGTAACGACGCAGCAGATCGAGAAGCTGCGCAACTTCGGCATCTGACAGCGGTCCGCTGCCAGTAGAGGAGTCATCCACGGGCGCACGGTAGCCGAGGCGAGCGGACACCCCTCAGCCCACGCCCACCCCTGAAACGCCAGAGGCCCCGGATTTCTCCGGGGCCTCTGGCCTGCTGTGCACTCGGCAGGATTCGAACCTGCAACCTTCTGATCCGTAGTCAGATGCTCTATCCGTTAAGCTACGAGTGCTTGGCGTTCCGGGCTTTTTCTTCCCGGTCGGCGTTGCGAGAACAACATTACATGACCTGCGCCGTGACGCGAAATCCATTAGCCGCACCGCTGCTGAGCTGCGGAAACGGCCTCCCGAGGCCCTGCCCGGGGCCCGCCTCGACCCCTCCCCGTTCCGGCTGTGATGCGGCCGCGCGACCCCTCACCCCGGAACGACCGAAGCCCCGTGCCAGGGGCACGGGGCTTCGGGATGGAGCGGAGGCGGAGGGATTTGAACCCTCGATGGGCTTTAAGACCCAAACCGCATTAGCAGTGCGGCGCCATAGACCGGACTAGGCGACGCCTCCTCCACACACCTCGCGCGGACGCGAGTGGTGCGTGCAGATGATGACACAGTCGAACGTCGTGCCACCAATCGCCGCCAACGTTACTAGGCCTCCGGGGGCCAGGGCAAAGCAGTTCGGCGTGGTGGCGCAACGTCCGGGCGCGGTGCGCGTTAGAGAGGGGTGGGGGCCTCGAGTCTCCGCCAGTCGTCCAGTCGTCGTCGCCCGTTCGTCGTCCGTCAGCGTGGCGCCGGGGCGGGTCCGTGATCCGTCCGCGGCCGCCGCTCGCGGCCGACCCCGCCGCAGAGATCCTGGAGCTTTCGCATGCTGCGCCGTCTCGCTCTCACCGCCGTCGTCTCGCTCGCCGCCCTCGCCACCGCCGTGCCGGCGTCCACCGCCCTCGCCTCCGGGTCCGCCCCCGCCGAGTCCGCGTTCTCCGGGCCCGGGTCCGCCGCTCCGGTGCCCTCCGCCGTGCCCACCTCCGGGCCGTTCGCCGAGGCCCGGCCCGCCCTCGGCCCGCTGCCCATGCCCCTCCCGCTGCCCGGGTTCCTGGACGGCGGCGGAACGGCTCCGGGTGAGGCCGACGAGGTGCTGACCCGGCTCACCGTGAGCGTGGAGAACTCCGGGGTTCCCGGGGCCGACGGCACGTTCGAGCTGGAGTGCGGGCCCACCGGGGGCAGCCACCCGCAGGGGCAGGCCGCCTGTGACCGGCTGGCGGAGGCCGGCGCCACCCGGTCCGGGCGGCAGGAGCTGTTCCGGGAGACCCCCGAGGGCACGATGTGCACGATGATCCACGGCGGCGACGCCACCGCTCGTATCGTCGGCACCTGGGAGGGCCGGGCCGTGGACACCACCGCCAGCCGCCGCGACGGATGCGAGATCGCCCGCTGGAACAGCCTCGTGCCGGTGCTCCCGGACGTCCGATAGCCCGTCGCCGGCGGCGTGAATAGCCCGTCGGTGGCGGCGTAAAGACGTTCGCTCCAGCGAAGGGGCACGGGTGCTCCCGGGGCCCGCGAGGGCCCGGAAGGACCCGGCCGCGCCACGCGTCCGCGCACGTCACAGGGTGTGCGGACGCTCACGACATGGGCCCCTGGCGTACACCGCGCGCACAGAACCTTGGTGAGAGCTCCCCCTCATCCGCCGCCCCGGGGGCCTCCCCTGGCCTTAGACTCCTCCAGTGACAGTCTGCGGCCCGAGGGGCAAGATGGAGCCCGCTGTCGGCAAGGTGCGGTAATCAGGGAGGAAGCGTCGTCGTGAGCAGCAGGCCATCCCGAGGCACTGCTCGCCTCGCAGCCATACTCGATGCCCTTCCTGACGGGCTTCTGCTCGTCAATTGCAATGGCACGGTCGTCAACGCCAACGCCATCGCCCTCGAAATGTTCGAGACCCCGGGCACCGCGCTCGTCGGTCGCGGACTGCTCGATCTGCTGCCGGAGTTCGACTCCAAGCTGATCCCGGGATCGATGCGACGGCCCGAGGCTGCGGACGAGCAGGGCAGGACCAAGCCCACGCGGATGACCGCGCGGCGCACCGACGGCCACGAGTATCCGGTCGAGGTCACCAGCGCGAGCCTGGACAGCGGACAGGCCGCGTACAACGACATCCACTCCAGCTACACCGGCGACGAGCTCCTCATGATCGTCGTACGGGACCTCTCCGGCACCGTCGACACCGAGGCCGAGCTGGCCCGTTCGCAGCGGCAGACCGAGATGATCCTGCGGGCCGCGTCCGAAGGTGTCGTCGGTACGGACACCGACGGGCGCGTCGTCCTCGTCAATCCCGCGGCCGCGCAGATCCTCGGCTTCCGGGCCAGCGACCTCGGCGGCCAGGAGCTGCACCCCCTGATCCTGCACTCGCGGGCGGAGGGTGAGCCGTTCCCGTACGAGGACTCCCCCCTCGCCGACACCCTCAAGTCCGGGCGCAAGCACCGGGTGCGCGGGCAGGTGCTGTGGTCCAAGAGCGGCGCGCAGGTGCCGGTGGATCTGACGACGGCGCCGGTACGCGACGGGGACCAGCTCGTCGGCGCGGTGATGACGTTCACCGACCGCCGGCCCTACGAGGAGCTGTCCGCCCAGCACAAGAGCGTCGTCGCCGAGCTGACCACGAGCCACTCCGCCGAGGTCACTGCGCTCAAGGAAGCGCACGCCAAGGAGCTGGAGGCGCTGAAGGAGGCGCACGCCGCCGAGCTCGCCGACCGCAGCGAGCGGTACGCCGCCGAGATCGAGGGCCAGGCCGAGCTGCTCGCCTCCCTGGGCGCCCAGCACGCCCAGCTCACCGCCGTCCTCGGCGATTCGCTGCGCGGCCCCCTGGAGGAGCTGCGCGGCGAGCTGTCCACGCTCGCCTCCGACCCGGCCGGGCAGCTGTGGCCCGAGGCCAACCAGATCCTGCACCACCTCGCCGCCGGGTACGCCCGGATGACCACGCTCGTCGACAACGTGCTGGGCTACCAGCGCCTGGACGCGGGGGTGGAGGGGCTGCTGAAGGCTCCGGCGATGATCGACGGGATCGTCACGGGCGGGATCGACGGGGCGGTCGAACTGATCGGCCCCGGGCGCGCCCAGTTCGCCGTGCACGCCCCGCCGATCGAGGCCGAGGTCGACGCGCGCCGGCTCGCGACCGCCATCGCCCATCTCGTCGCGGACGTCTGCGGTGTCGACTCGACCGGCAAGACCCGGGCCGTGCCCGGGGGCGGCTACGTCGACTCCACCGTGGTCGTGGCCGCCGCCCAGCGGGGTGACGTCGTCCGTATCGAGGTGCGCGGACCGTTCGCCGGGGGCGACCCGGTGCACGAGCCGATCGTGCGCGGCATCGTCCGGGCGCACGGCGGGGTCCTCCAGACGCACGAGATGCCGGGCATGAACGGCAGCGCGTACGTCCTCGACGTGCCCATCGGCGCGGCGTCCGGCACGATCGCGCCCCCGGAGGCGGACGGAACCGGCCTGCTGCCGGAGCCCGCCGCCCCCATGTCCTCGTCGTCGCCGGAAGGCCTCGGCGCGCCGGGCGTGACCAGCGGCGGCCGGCGGCGGGCGCGCAGGTCCTCCACCGACGCGTTCCTGGACAGCCCCGGCGGTACGCCGGAGGGCGCCGACGACAGCATGGCCGGGGCCGCCGCTCCCGCTGCCCCTTCCGTTCCCGACGACCGCCCGGTCGCCGAGCCGACCGGACGGCGACGGGCGCGCCGTGGACCGGCCGCGCCCGAGGAGCAGCAGGCCCCCGAGCTGATTCCGGCCCAGCAGGGCGAGGGTTCCGGGCGGCGGCGCGGCCGGCCCAGCCCGGCCGAGGCGGCCCCGGGCACGGTTCCGGGAGACGCCGGGGCCACCCCGCAGGGGCAGTCACCGGCACCGCAGCGGGGGGCGCTGGCCCTGACCTCGGCTCCGTCCGCGCCCTCGGAGGGGTCCGTCGTCACCGCGGCCGAGAACGCCCAGGGCGGCGGTCGTCCGCAGCTCGGGCAGACCGTGCCGCCCCAGGGCGTCCCGGTGGACCCGCAGCAGCCCGTTCCGCCCACCGGACGGCGGGCCCGCCGCGAGGGCGGAACCGACGCTCCCGCCCTTCCCGCCCTCGCATCCGGAAGCGGCGGCAACGCCGGTAACGGCAACGGTCACCCCGGTCCCGAGCAGTCCCAGCAGCCCGGAGGCCGGCGGGCCCGGCGTGCACTGGCCGCCGCCCAGGAGCGCACCGCCGCCGATGCCGGTCCGCGTACCGCCTTCGCCCTGCCGCCGGCCGACGCGGACCGCGCGCCGCTCGCCCCCGACGCCCCGGCGGGCCCCGGCGACGACGCGAGCGCCCACCACACGCGTACCGCACCGGAGGCCGGCCACACGCCTCCCCAGGCGCACCCCGTCGCCCCGGCGCACAACGACCCCCAGGCGGACGGGCCCTCCCGACCGGACACCTCGGGGCAGGGAACCCCGGAGCCCGGAACGACCGGGCCCGAAACCACAGGGTTCGGAATCGCAGGGCCCGGAACCACCGGACAGAGCAGCTCGGGGCAGGGCACCTCCGAACAAAGCACCTCGGGGCAGGGCCTCCCGCTCGCCGCCGATGCGCAGCGCGCCCCCGGACCGTACGGCGGCGGCCTCCCGCAGGCTCCGAGCCCTGCACCGGAAAGCGGGCCTTGGGGCGACACCGAACAGACCGGGCAGACCGGGCAGACCGGGCAGACCGGGCACACCACCGGTGTCGCGGACGTCACCGGTCCCGGGGCGCACCCGGCCGACGGTGACGCGGGCGTCCCGGCCACGGACGCGCGGCGGCAGCCGCTGCCCGCCGAGGAGCCGATGCCGGACGGCAGCAACCCCGACTCGACGCAGGGCCGGGCCTTCAGCGTGCGCACGCTGGGCCAGGGCGTGCCGTTCGCCCAGCACCTCGCGCATCAGCAGAACCAGCCGCACCAGAGCCTCGGCGGGGCCGGCCGGCGTCGCAAGCTCGCCGCGCCGCCGGAGGGCGACCGCGCCCCGGCCCGGACCACCGTGGGCCAGCAGGCGCAGCCCCAGCAGGACCGGCCGGGCACCGCCGCCCCCATGCCCGCTCCCACACCCGGAGCGGGAGCTGATCAGCCTCAGCCCTCGTCCCAGCAGCAGTTGCGGCCGCAGGGGCCGGCACAGGAGCCCGGGCTGCCGGGCCAGCCGGGTCCGTCAGGGCCTTCGGGTTCGTCGGCCCAGGTCGGTGGCGGCGGCCCCGGCACCGCCTACGGCGAGGGGCAGCTGCTCGCGCCGCCCGTCGCGGAGGGGCGCGCGTACGCCATAGGGGCGCCCGACGAGGGCGCCGAAGGCCCGGAGCCGCTGGACGGCCCCGGGGGCGCGGTCGAGGTCGCCAACCGGCCGCACCCGCACCCGGTCGACGACGAGCTGCCGCCCGAGCCGCTGGACAACCCGCGCCGGCTGCTCGTCTGGCCCGCCCCCGACGTACCGACGCAGCAGGCACTGAGCGACCGGGGCTACCGTCCGGTGATCGTGAACTCCCGTGAGGAGGTCGACGCCCAGATCGCCGCGTTCCCCGCCGCGCTCTTCGTCGACCCGCTGACCGGACCCATCACCCGGACCGCGTTGCAGTCGCTGCGCCAGGCGGCCGTCGCGGCCGAGGTCCCGGTGCTGGTCACGGCCGGTCTGGGGCAGGCGACGCGGGAAGCGGCGTACGGAGCCGACCCGGCTGTCCTGCTCAAGGCGCTGGCCCCGCGCGACAGCGAACAGCATCCCTCGCGGGTGCTCCTGATCGAGGAGCACGAGGAGATCGCGGTGGCGCTGACGCAGACCCTGGAGCGGCGCGGGATGCAGGTGGCGCGCGCCGCGACCGACAGTGAGGCCGTCGACCTGGCGGGCCGGATGCGGCCGAACCTCGTCGTGATGGACCTGATGCAGGTACGCCGCCGACGCGCCGGGATCATCGACTGGCTGCGGGCCAACGGGCAGCTGAACCGCACCCCGCTGGTCGTCTACACCTCGGCCGGGATGGACCCTGCGGAGCTGCCGCGGCTCGGATCGGGCGAAACCGTTCTCTTCCTGGCGGAACGGTCGACCAGCGACGAGGTCCAGTCGCGGATCGTCGACCTGCTGGCGAAGATCGGCACCAACTAGCCAACTGGCCAACGGGCCCTGCACGACAGACAGGGCGGGGGGGGGGGGGGGGGGGACGGACAAACCCCCCCCCCGAACAAAGCACAATAAAAAGGAAGGTCACAATGCCAAAACAGAACAACAAGGAGTATCAAGCCAAGAACCCCACCCACACA
>NZ_JAFEUF010000154.1:0-8609 GCF_016901035.1 Streptomyces durocortorensis | reverse complement strand
CGGGGCTTGCGGTCGCGCGTCTCGTG
Source organism: Streptomyces durocortorensis (assembly GCF_016901035.1). GTDB lineage: Bacteria > Actinomycetota > Actinomycetes > Streptomycetales > Streptomycetaceae > Streptomyces > Streptomyces durocortorensis. The sequence goes on along the minus strand of NZ_JAFEUF010000154.1, from coordinate 8,583 downwards.
CCCCTCAGACCCTCCCCGCCCCGCCTCTCCCCCCTCTCGCGGCGGGTGTCGCGGGGGGCCTCCCCCCCCCCCCCCCCCCCCCCCCCCCCCCGCCCTGTTTCACGTGAAACGTGCGGTGCGAAGGCTCAGAGCTCAGGATCAGAGCTGGGTGACGTCCAGCTCGCCCTCCGCGTACTGCTTGCGGATCACCTTCTTGTCGAACTTGCCGACGCTCGTCTTCGGCACGGCGGGGATGACCGACCAGCGCTCCGGCAGCTGCCACTTGGCGATGCCCGACTCGGCGAGGAACGCCTTCAGCGCCTCGTAGTCGGTCCCGGTGACGCCCTCCTTGAGGACCACCGTCGCCAGCGGCCGCTCGCCCCACTTCTCGTCCGGCACGGCGACGACGGCCGCCTCCGCGACGTCCGGGTGGGCCATCAGCGCGTTCTCCAGCTCGACGCTGGAGATCCACTCGCCGCCCGACTTGATGACGTCCTTGGCCCGGTCGGTGAGGGTGAGGAAGCCGTCGGTGCTGATCACGCCGACGTCGCCGGTCTTCAGCCAGCCGTCCTCGCTGAACTTGTCCTCGGGGCGCAGGTGCTCGCCGTCGGACCCGCCGTAGTAGGCGGCGGCGATCCAGGGGCCCCGGACCTCCAGCTCACCGGCCGACTCGCCGTCCCACGGGAGGTGTTCGCCGCCGGGGCCGACCAGCCGTGCCTCGACTCCGGCGGGGAAGCGGCCCTGGGTGACCCGGTAGGGCCACTGCTCCTCGTCGCTCAGCCCGGCCGGCGGGTGGGCCATCGTGCCGAGCGGCGAGGTCTCCGTCATGCCCCAGGCGTGGCAGAGCCGGACGCCGAGCTTGTCGTACGCCTCCATCAGCGAGGGCGGACAGGCCGCGCCACCGATGGTCACGTTGGCCATGGAGGTGAGGTCGCGCGGGTTGGCGGTGACCTCGGCGAGCAGGCCCTGCCAGATGGTGGGGACCGCGGCAGCGTGCGTGGGGCGCTCGCGCTCGATCATGTCGGCGAGCGGGGCGGGCTGGAGGAAGCGGTCCGGCATGAGCATGTTGACGCCGCTCATGAACGTGGCGTGCGGAAGCCCCCACGCGTTCACGTGGAACTGCGGGACCACGACGAGCGTGGTGTCCTTGTCGGTCAGCCCCATCGACTCGGTCATGTTGACCTGCATCGAGTGCAGGTAGATCGACCGGTGCGAGTAGACGACGCCCTTGGGGTCGCCCGTGGTGCCGGAGGTGTAGCACATGGCCGCGGCCTGGCGTTCGTCCAGCTCGGGCCAGTCGAACGTGGTGGGGCGGCCCGCGATCAGCTCCTCGTACTCGAGCACGCGGGGCGTGATCCCGGCGAGGGCCGAGCGGTCGCCGGGGCCGGCCACGACAACGTGCTCGATGCTCGGCAGGTGAGGGAGCAGCGGCACGAGGAGCGGCAGCAGCGAACCGTTGACGATCACCGCCTTGTCGTCCGCGTGGTTGACGATCCAGGCGAGCTGCTCGGGCGGCAGCCGGAGGTTGAGGGTGTGGAGCACGGCGCCCATGGAGGGGATGGCGAGGTAGGCCTCGACATGCTCCGCGTTGTTCCACATGAGCGTGGCGACCCGCTGGTCGCCGTCGACGCCCAGCTCGTCGCGGAGCGCGTTGGCCAGCTGGGTGGCGCGGGTGCCGATCTCGGCGAAGGTACGACGGTGCGGCTCGGGTTCGCCGGTCCAGGTCGTGACCTGCGACTTCCCGTGAATCGTCATCCCGTGGTGCAGGATGCGGGTGACAGTCAGCGGTACGTCCTGCATGGTGCTCAGCACGGCGTCCTCCCGGTGGGCGCTACGCGGCAGTAAGGTTCCGCTGATTCTGCGCACATACCACGCGGTATGTCACTACTCACGGGAGAAAAATCCTGACCGGGGGCCATATGGGCACCCCGCCCGGGGCGGGCGCTGTGCATCCTCGGTGATTGCCCCAGTTCCCTGCTGATTGCCCCGATTCTCTGGTGATCGCCCCGGTCAGCGGACCGGCGTCAGCTCCGGGTCCTCGCGGAGCTTGCCGAGGGCGCGGGAGACGGCGCTCTTGACCGTACCGATCGACACGCCGAGCACCTCCGCCGTCTGGGCCTCGCTCAGGTCCTCGTAATAGCGCAGGACGACCATCGCGCGCTGGCGGTCCGGGAGCTTGAGCACCGCGCGCCACATCGCGTCGTGCAGCGCCTGCTGCTCGGCCGGGTCCGGCGCCGGGACGGTCTCCCGCTCGGGCAGCTCCTCGCAGGCGAACTCGTCGACCTTGCGCTTGCGCCACTGCGAGGTGCGGGTGTTGAGCAGGGCCCGGCGGACGTAGCCGTCCAGCGCGCGGTGGTCCTCGATCCGCTCCCACGCGACGTACGTCTTGGTGAGCGCGGTCTGCAGCAGGTCCTCCGCGTCGCACGGGTTCGCGGTGAGCGAGCGCGCGGTACGCAGCAGGACCGGCCCCCGGGCCCGTACGTACGAGGAGAACGACGCGTAGGGCGCGTGGGGGTGGCCGGCGGCGGTGGCAGAGGCTGCCCTGGAGGCGCCCGTGCAGACTGGCGTGGTCATGTACTCAACGCTAGGAGCGGCCGCCGCCGAGGGGATCGGCCCCAGGTCCCGAAGCGCCGTCCGCCTCAGGTTGTAGGGGGCGTCCACCCTGCACCTCCTGAAGGGGGAGGGGCCTCCGCGCGACCGTCAGGGTCCACCCCCGGGCGCCCCAGGGGCCCGGGCAGTGCCGCTCAGCCGTCCGCGCCCAGGACCAGGCCCGACGTCGGAACGCCCGTACCGGCCGTGACCAGGGATCTCGCCGCGCCCGCCACCTGGTTCACCGAGGTGCCCCGGATCTGCCGGACGGCCTCCGCGATGCCGTTCATCCCATGGAGGTACGCCTCCCCCAGCTGACCCCCATGGGTGTTCAGGGGCAGGGCGTTCGCCGCGACGAAGTCGCCCGCCTCCCCCGGCCCGCAGAAACCGAACTCCTCCAACTGCATCAGGACGAACGGGGTGAAATGGTCGTAGAGGATGCCCACATCGATGTCGGCCGGGGACAGTCCGGAGCTGCGCCAGAGCTGCCGGGCGACGACGGCGGTCTCCGGCAGACCGGTCAGCCCGTCCCGGTAGAAGCTCGTCATCTGCTCCTGCGACCGGCCCGCCCCCTGCGCCGCCGCGACGACGACGGCGGGCGGCCGGGGCAGATCGCGGGCCCGCTCCACGCTGGTGACGACGAGGGCCTGGCCGCCGTCCGTCTCCTGGCAGCAGTCCAGCAGCCGCAACGGCTCCACGATCCAGCGGGAGGCGGCGTGGTCGGCGAGCGTGATGGGCTTCCCGTGGAAGTACGCCGCCGGGTTCCGCGCCGCGTGCCGCCGGTCGACGACCGCCACGTGCCCGAAAACCTCCGGGCCGAGGCCGTAGGTGTGCAGGTAGCGCTGGGCCGCCATCGCCACCCAGGAGGCGGGGGTGAGCAGCCCGTACGGCAGGTTCCAGCCGAGCGCCGCGCCCTCGGCGGTCGGCTCGCGCCGCTGGACGCCGGAGCCGAAGCGGCGGCCGGAGCGTTCGTTGAACGCCCGGTAGCAGACGACGACGTCCGCGATGCCGCTCGCCACCGCGAGGGCGGCCTGCTGCACGGTGGCGCAGGCCGCGCCACCGCCGTAGTGGATCCGGGAGAAGAACGACAGCTCGCCGATCCCGGCCGCCTGGGCGACGGTGATCTCGGGGCTGGTGTCCATCGTGAAGGTGACGAGCCCGTCCACGTCGGCGGGGGTGAGACCGGCGTCGTCGAGGGCGGCGCGGACGGCCTCGACGGCCAGCTTCAGCTCGCTGCGGCCTGAGTCCTTGGAGAACTCGGTCGCCCCGATGCCGACGATCGCGGCCTTCCCGCCGAGCGAGTCGGCTCTGCGGATGCTCATGTCGCCCTTGCGCCTTTCTGCGGGAGGGCGATGGTGGTCGTCGCCCCCTCGCCTTCGTGCGGGAGAACGACGGTGACCGTGCCGGTGACGTGGCGGCCGATGCCGTTGTCGCCGGTGACCTGGACGGTCGCCTCGGCGGGTTCTCCGGCTCTTACGTCGGTGATGTGCCCGGTCAACCGCATCACATCACCGGGGTAGTTGGGAGCCCCGAGGCGGATCGCGACCTTGCGGAGGACAGCGGAGGGGCCGAAGTGGTCGGTGATGTAGCGGCCGACGAGCCCGTTGGTGGTGAGGATGTTCATGAAGATGTCCGGGGAGCCCTTCTCCCGGGCCGACTCCGCGTCGTGGTGCACGTCCTGGTAGTCGCGCGAGGCGATGGCCCCGGCGACGATCAGGGTCCGGGTCAACGGGATCTCCAGGGGCGGCAACTGGTCGCCGACCCGGTAGGCCCGCGTCATGACGCATCCCCCTGAGCGCTGTCCGCCAGCAACAGGCCCAGCTCCTCCAGGACTTCGCTGCCGCAGCCGAGGTACGCGTCGAGCTGGCGGCCCCAGAGGAAGTGCCGGTGGACCGGATGGTCGAGGTCGGCCCCGGTGCCGCCGTGCAGATGCTGCCCCGCGTGGACGACCCGCTTGCCCGCCTCCGAGGCCCACCAGGCGGCGGTCAACGCCTTTGCTTCGCATGCCAGTTGCTCGTCGTGACGCCAGGCCGCCTCGTACGCGGTGACGCGGATCGCCTCGGTGTCCATGTGGGCGTCGGCGGCGCGGAGCAGGACGCCCTGGTTGGTGGAGAGCGGCCGCCCGAACTGCTCACGGGTGACGGTGTGGTGGACCGCGCGGGCGAGCGAGCCCGCCCACACCCCGGCCTGGAGCCCGGCGAAGGCGGTACGGGCGGTGGCGAGGACGGCCGCGTACGCCCCCGGCTGCCCGTTCCCCAGCCGCTCACCGCGTACGCCGTCGAGAACCAGCCGCCCCGCGGACCAGGGCGCGGTCGTCTCGACGGGTTCGACGGTGACGCCCGCCGCGCCCTCCCCAGCTCCGGACGGGCTCGCCTCCACGATCCACAGGGCGAGGTCCGCGTCCGCCACCAGCACATGGGTGGCGTCGCGCAACCAGGGAACCCAGGGCACGGCCCCGTACAGCGCACCGTCCTCCGCGAGGTGTACGCGGCCCCGCGCCGGGAACGCGCCCGTCGCCACCGCCGTACCGTCGCGCAGCCCCGGCAGCAGGCGCTCGCGCTGCTCCGCCGTACCGTGCTCGGCGACCGCGAGCAGCCCGTACACACAGGTCGCCGCGAACGGGACCTGGGCGGTGGTCCGCCCCTGTTCCTCCAGGAGGAGTACGAGGCCGAGCAGCCCGATGTCCTCGACGGCGGCGGGCAGTCCGGCCGCGCACAGCTCCTTCCACAGCTCCGCGTCCGTGCCCGTTCCGGCCGCCGCCAGCCGCTCGTGCGTGGACAGGTCACCGAAGATCCGCGCGGCCAGCCCCTGCGCGGCGGACTGCTCCTCGCTCGGGGTGAAGTCCATCTCAACCTCCTTCGCTCGCGCGGAAGACCGGCAGTTCGAGGTCGGGGTCCGTCCGGAGGAACTCCAGGTGTACGGGCATGCCGACGCGAACCTTGTCGTACGGCACCCCGATCACGTTGCTGACGATCCGGACCCCCTCGGCCAGCTCGACCAGCGCGACGGCGTACGGCCCGCCATCGCCGTCCGGGGCGAAGGCCGGGAACGACGGGTGGTGCATGACGACATGGCTGAATACCGTGCCGGCCCCGCCCGCCTCGACCGTGTCCCACTCCGCGCCGCCGCAGGCGTTGCAGCCGGGCAGCCAGGGGAGGCGCAGGGTCGCGCAGTCCGTGCAGCGCTGGATCAGGAGCCGGTGCTCGGCGACCCCGGCCCAGAACCCGGAGTTGTCGCGGTTGATCACGGGACGGGGACGGCGCGCCGACTCGGGGGCTTCAGTCCGTTGTGCGGGGCGGTACTTGAGGATGCGGAAGCGGTGCGTCCCGGCGGGTTCGCCGTCGGCGCGGACGTCCGTGCGGGTGGTGACGAAGTAGCCGGTGCCGAGCTTGGTCGTCTTGCGCGGGGAGACGGACTCGATGACCGTGTCGAAGGTGATCCGGTCGCCGGGGCGCAGCGGCCGCAGGTACTCCTGCTCGCAGTCGGTCGCGACGACGGAGGTGTACCCGGCGCCGTCGAGCAGCGCGAACATCTCGTCGTACGCGGCGGAACGCCCCGTGCCGTCCGTGTGCCCGGAGAGCCCGCCCATCGTCCAGGCCTGGAGCATCGTCGGCGGGGCGACGGCGTCCGGACCCCGGTAGGCGGGCGAGGCGTCGCCCACCGCCTCGCACCAGTGCCGGATCATCGGCTCGTTGACGGGGTCCTTGCCGCGCCCGGCGGTGGCGGCGGCGCGGCCTTCGTAGGCGCGGAGCTGCGCGAACAGCTCGTCGCGCTCAGCCGTTTCGGCCGACCGCGAGGCGTCCGCGCCCGCCCGAGTGCCTTCGGCGCCCGACCGTGGACCGACGGCGCCCACCCGTGGACCGGCGGCGCCCGCCCGGGGGCCCTCGCCCCCCGCCCCGCTCATCGCTTGCTCCGGGTCATCCCGAGCCCGGCCGTCGCGACGATCTCGCGCTGCACCTCGCCGACTCCGCCCCCGAAGGTGTTGATCTGGGCCGCCCGGTTCATCCGCTCCAACTCGCCGCCGGGCCCGAAGCCTCCGGCCCCGAAGCAGCCGGGAGAACCGCCCCGGAGCAGGGCGGTGTCGCCGACGACCTCCTGGCACATCCGGTAGACCTCGACCGCGCTCTCGGTGCCCGCGAACTTCACCCCGCTGGCCTCGCCAGGAGCGGGTGCGCCGGCGCCGACGGCGTCGACCAGCCGCCAGTTCAGCAGGCGCGTCGCCGCGAGCCGGGCGTACGCCTCCGCGAGCCGGACGCGCACCCATGGTTCGTCGATCCGGCGGCGCCCGGTCGCGGGATCGGGAGTGCGGGCATGGGCGAGGGCCTCCTCGTAGAAGTCCTCGGCCTGCATGCCGATGGCGGCCAGGGCGACGCGTTCATGGTTGAGCTGGCTGGTGATGAGCCGCCAGCCGCCGTTCTCCTCGCCCACGAGGTTGGCGGCCGGGACGCGTACGCCGTCGTAGTAGGTGGCGGTGGTGGTGACCCCGCCCACGGTCCGGATCGGCGTCCAGGAGAACCCGGGGGAGTCGGTGGGCACCAGGATGATCGAGATGCCGCGGTGCTTGGGGGCCTGGGGGTCCGTACGGCAGGCGAGCCAGATCCAGTCCGCCTGCTGGGCGTTGCTGGTGAAGATCTTCTGGCCGTCGATGACCCAGTCGTCGCCGTCCCGCACGGCCCGGGTGCGCAGGGCCGCCAGGTCCGTACCCGCCTCGGGCTCGCTGTAGCCGATCGCGAAGACGAGGTCGCCGGAGAGGATCCGGGGCAGGAAGTACGCCTTCTGCTCCTCGGTGCCGTACGCCATCAGGGTCGGCCCGACGGTGTTGAGGGTGACCATGGAGACCGGGGCGCCGGCCCGGTACGCCTCGTCGAAGAAGACGAACTGCTCGTCGGGGCCCCGCCCCTGCCCGCCGTACGCCTCGGGCCAGCCGAGCCCGAGCAGCCCGTCGGCGCCGATCCGCCGGAGCAGCCGCCGCTGTTCACTCACGCTCGTGGTCGTGCTCGTGGTCGTGCTCGTGCTCGCGTCAGCCATCAACGTACGGAAATACGAACGGAGTTCGGCACGGAGCTGCTGCTGGCGTTCCGTAGGAGCGAGATGCACGGAGGGTCCTCCAGAGCCGCGGATGCGTCAACCGCCGAAGCGCCGCCGACCGACGTCCCGATGCCCGCCGCCCCGTCGACCCGCCCCGACTTTTCTGACTGTCCGTCAGGCACCGATCCCTGTCAAGACGGCGGCAGCCCGCACGAGGGCACCGAAGTGCCGCCGCGCGGGCTGCCGTTCAGTCCGCCGGAACCCACCCCCCGGGAGGTCCCGACGACCGTTTCACCTGGTGGGGATCACCAGAAGAAGGGCGTGAAGTTCACCGCGACACTGTGGTCCGACTGGTCGATCGGGACGAAAGCCGAGTTGCTGACCTGGGCGGACGTGTTCTGGTTCGACGCACCGGCGCCGACGGCCTGTTGCTGGGTCGTGGACGAGTTGCCGGAGTTGTTGCCGCCGACACCGCTGCCGCCGACCGTCGCCACGGCCGCGTTCGATCCGTCGTTCGCGAAGGAGCCGTTGTCCGCCAGGGCGACCCCGCCGCAGAGCGCGACGGTCAGGGGCAGAGCGGCGACAGCGGCGAGGGCGCGAGCGGTACGGATACTTGCCATGTCATGTCCTCCAGAAAGCGGAATTGCGGCTTCATATTCGGCTGGTTCCGGGGGAGTTGGCCGACCACCCCGGTGCTGTTCACAACGTCGCGAGACCAGAGTTGCCCAGCACATCCGCGGCGAACCCCTCATCACCTCCCGATTCCCTCTCACGTATGACAAAGAGCGGATAAACCTCATAAGCCGCGAGAAAGTCCAGGTCGGCGAGGCGGTCCCGGCGGATCCGGCGAACCCGTTGGCGCACCAGGGAAGAAGCGTTCCGCCACGCGACCACCACCCCGGGGCACCCCGCGGCCCCCGGGCACCAGCGCCGAGACGGCCCCGGCCCAGCGGGTGGGGCCGACCGGCGAACCGCCGGCAAGCAAGA
>NZ_JAFEUF010000015.1:49368-66693 GCF_016901035.1 Streptomyces durocortorensis | reverse complement strand
ATGCTTATGTTGTTTATATTACACAGCTCCGGTTCCGCCGGGGAGACCACGCCGGAACCGACGCCGCCCACCCCGTCGAAGTCGGGCGACACCGGAACCGGCGAACCCTCGACCGGAACGGGCGTCGCTCCCGGGCAGGGCGAGCAGGGCGCGCCCGGCGCCGACGCCGAGTGACCCACCGGCGTACCGCGCACAGCACATCGGCCCCGGCCCCCTCCGCAAGGGAGAGGACCGGGGCCGACGTCGTACCGGAACGCTGCCGGGCTCAGTCGCCGAGCACGCGCCGCAGGTAGTCGTTGCCGAACAGGCGGTCCGGGTCCAGCCGGTCGCGCAGCGCGGTGAACTCGCCGAAGCGCGGGTAGACCTCGGACAGGTAGGACGCGTCCCGGGTGTGGATCTTGCCCCAGTGCGGCCGGCCGGCGTGCGCCGTCATGATCCGCTCGACCGCCGTGAAGTACGAGCGGTGGGGCGTGCCCTTGTAGAGGTGGACCGCGATGTACGCGCTGTCCCGGCCCGAGGCGGTCGACAGGACCATGTCGTCCGCCGGAGCGGTGCGCACCTCGACCGGGAAGCTGATCTTCAGCGGGGACCGCTCGACCATGGCCTTCAGCTCCCGCAGCACCGTCACCGCCTGCTCGCGCGGAACGGCGTACTCCATCTCCACGAACCGCACCCGGCGCGGGCTGGTGAACACCTTGTACGGGATGTCGGTGTACGTACGCGCCGACAGCGCCCGGCTGGAGAGCCTGGCGATCGAGGGGATCGTCGCCGGGACCGCGCGGCCGAGCGAACAGGCCACCTGGAAGACCCCGTTGGACAGCAGCTCGTCGTCGATCCAGCTGCTCACCCGGCCGGGCGGGGCGGCCGGACCGGCGCTGCGGTTGTTGCGCTTGGTGTTGCAGTTCCCGGTGTGCGGGAACCAGTAGAACTCGAAGTGCTCGTTCTCGGCGACCAGGGCGTCGAAGTCCGCGGTGACCCGGTCGAAGCCCATCGGCTCCTCACGGGCCGTCAGCAGGAAGATAGGCTCCACGGCCAGGGTGACGGCGGTGATCACCCCGAGGGCGCCGATCCCGACCCGGGCCGCGGCGAAGACCTCCGGGTTCTCCACGGCCGAGCAGACCAGGACCGTGCCGTCGGCGGTGACCAGCTCCAGCGCCCGGATCTGCGCGGATATGGACGCCGAGTCGCGGCCCGTGCCGTGCGTACCGGTGGAGGTCGCCCCGGCGATCGTCTGCTCCATGATGTCGCCCATGTTGGTGAGCGACAGGCCCTCGCGGGCGAGCGCGGTGTTGAGCCGCTTGAGCGGAGTGCCCGCCTCCACCGTCACGGTCATCGTTTCGCGGTCGATGTCCCGGATTCCGGTGAGCAGGTCGGGGCGTATCAGGACCCCGTCCGTGGCGGCCGCCGCCGTGAAGGAGTGGCCCGCGCCGACCGGCTTCACCCGCAGGCCGTCCGCGTGCGCCCGGCGCAGCACGTCGGCGAGCTCGTCCACGGACGCGGGTGACTCGGTGCGGGCGGGCCGGGCGGTGACGGTGCCCGCCCAGTTACGCCACGCGCTCGTCGTCCGTGCGTAGGTCTCGGTCATCTTGCCCGCGCCCTCCCGTCGCAGCCGGCCCGGCCAGCCGGCGATAACCCAGGAACGCCACCGCCGCCGCGAGCGCTCCCGCCACGGCGGGCACCGCGTACCCCGCCTTCGCCCCGGCGGCGTCGACCACCCAGCCGGCGGCCGAGGAGCCGAGCGCCACTCCGACCGCGAGCCCGGTACTGGTCCAGGTCATGCCCTCGGTCAGCTTGGTGCGCGGTACGTGCGCTTCGACGAGGGCCATGGTGGTGACCATCGTCGGTGCGATGGCGAGGCCCGCGACAAAGAGCGCCACGGCCAGCAACGGAAGGTTCCCGGCCAGTAGGAGGGGGATCATACTCACGGCCATCGCGCAGACACCCACCAGCCACCTGGTCCCGGGGTTCCCCTTCAGGTGCAGCAGCCCGAACACGGCCCCCGCGAGACACGAGCCCAGCGCGTAGACGGCCAGCACCAGGGAGGCCGCGGCCTTGTGCCCGCGCTCCTCGGCGAAGGCCACGGTCACCACGTCCACGCCCCCGAAGATCGCGCCGGTCGCCACGAAGGTGGCCACCAGCACCTGGAGCCCCGGCGAGCGCAGCGCCGAGCCCCCGGTGTGCTGCGACTTCGGGTGCGGCACCGGCTCGGTCGCGCGCTGCGCGGTCAGCCAGAAGACGCCGACCAGCAGGAATCCGGCGGCGATCAGCGGTCCGGCCTCCGGGAACCACGCGGTGGACAGGCCGATGGAGATGATCGGGCCGAAGATGAAGCACACCTCGTCGACGATCGACTCCCAGGAGTACGCGGTGTGCAGATCTCGGCTTGAGCCCCGGTAGATCTCCGCCCAGCGGGACCGCACCATCGACCCCACGCTCGGCACACAGCCCGCGCCCACCGCGAAGACGAACAGCGTCCACTCCGGCGCCCCCTGCTGGGCGCAGACCAGCAGACCCGCCACCGCCGCCACCGCGACGAGTGTGACCGGGCGCAGCACCCGGCGCTGCCCGTAGCGGTCGACCAGCCGGGAGACCTGGGGGCCGCAGACCGCCGCCGCCATCGCCAGGGTCGCCGACAGGGCTCCGGCGAGCCCGTAGCGGCCGGTGAGCTGGGAGATCATCGTCACGATGCCGATGCCCATCATGGACAACGGCATCCGGCCGAAGAAGCCTGCGGCGGAGAACCCCTTGGTACCGGGGGCGGAGAAGATGGCGCGGTAGGGGCTGGGCAAGGGGAACTCCGGTCGTGCCTGTCATGCGTGTAGCTGGCCCATACAGCTTACGGGCGGGCGGACGCCCCGGACACCGGATTCCGGACGGACCGGGGGAGCGGTCCGGCTGGTTCCCGGCCGGGGGTTCCCGGCCGACCGGCGGAGCGGCCCCGGCGGGCTCCCCGCCATGGGTTCCGCGCTTTCCCGACGAGGCGTCGGATGTCGGTTGCCGCCCTGTCGGAGGCGGGTGGCAGGATCGATGCCATGTCCGATCTGCGCGATCCCGCTCCCTACGACGCCCTGCTCCTGCTCTCCTTCGGTGGTCCCGAGGGCCCGGACGACGTGGTCCCGTTCCTGGCGAACGTGACCCGCGGCCGCGGCATCCCCGAGGAACGCCTCAAGGAGGTCGGCAAGCACTACTTCCTCTTCGGCGGTGTCAGCCCGATCAACGCGCAGAACCGCGCCCTGCTCGACGCGCTCCGCAAGGACTTCGCCGACCACGGGGTCGACCTCCCGATCTACTGGGGCAACCGCAACTGGGCCCCGTATCTGACCGACGTCCTGCGCGAGATGACCGCTGACGGACACCGCCGCATCGCCGTCATCGCCACCAGCGCGTACGCCTCCTACTCGGGCTGCCGGCAGTACCGCGAGAACCTCGCCGACGCGCTGGCCGCCCTGGAGGCCGAGGGGCTGCCCGTGCCCCGGGTCGACAAGCTGCGGCACTACTTCAACCACCCCGGCTTCGTCGAGCCCATGGTCGACGGCGTCCTCGCCTCGCTCGCCGACCTCCCCGAGGACGTCCGCGCGGGCGCGCACATCGCGTTCACCACCCACTCCATCCCGACGTCCGCCGCTGATGCCTCCGGCCCGGTGGAGGCACACGGCGAGGGCGGCGCGTACGTCGCCGAGCACCTCGACGTGGCCCGGCTGATCATCGAGGCGGTGCGCGCCGAGACCGGCGTCGAGCACCCCTGGCAGCTCGTCTACCAGTCCCGCAGCGGCGCCCCGCACATCCCGTGGCTGGAGCCGGACATCTGCGATCACCTGGAGACCCTGCACGGCGAGGGCGTCCCCGCGGTCGTGATGGCGCCCATCGGCTTCGTCTCGGACCACATGGAGGTGCTGTACGACCTCGACACCGAGGCGAAGGCGAAGGCCGCCGAGCTCGGTCTGCCGGTCCGCCGCTCCGCCACGGTGGGCGACGACCCGCGCTTCGCCGCCGCCGTACGGGACCTGCTCCTGGAGCGTGCCGCGAGCGAGCGCGGCCGGGCGGTCGAGCGCTGCGCGCTGGGGTCGCTGGGGCCCTCCCACGACCTCTGCCCCGTCGGCTGCTGCCCCGCCAGAGCCCCGAAGCCCGCCGCCGCGGGCGCCGACAGCCCGTACGCGTAGCCCGCAGGACCGCCCGTACGACCACCCGACCGTGCGCACCGATCACCTGGGAGCACCGTGACCGACCCCGCCCTGTCCGAACTGCTCGACCTCGCTCTTGAAGCCGCCCGGCGCGCCGGAGCCCTCCTGCGCGACGGCCGCCCGGCCGATCTCGGGGTGGCCGCGACCAAGTCCAGCCCCATCGACGTGGTCACCGAGATGGACATCGCCGCCGAGAAGCTGATCACCGGCTACCTCACCGACTTCCGCCCCGACGACGGCTTCCTCGGCGAGGAGGGCGCCAGCTCCCCGGGCTCCACCGGCATCCGCTGGGTCATCGACCCGCTCGACGGCACGGTGAACTACCTCTACGGCCTGCCGACGTGGGCGGTATCCATCGCCGCCGAGCGCGACGGCGAGCGGGTCGTGGGCGTCGTCGAGGCCCCGATGCGCCGGGAGACGTTCCAGGCGGTGCTCGGCGGCGGTGCGTTCGCGAACGGCGAAGCGCTGCGCTGCCGGCCCACCGCGCCGCTGGACCAGGCCCTCGTCTCGACCGGCTTCAACTACGTCGCCCATGTCCGCGCCCACCAGGCGGACGTCGCCCAGCGGCTGATCCCCAGGCTCCGGGACATCCGGCGCGGCGGTTCGGCCGCCGTGGACCTCTGCGACGTGGCGGCGGGCCGGCTCGACGGCTACTACGAGCGCGGGCTGCATCCCTGGGACCTCGCCGCGGGCGACCTCATCGCCCGGGAGGCGGGCGCGCTGACCGGCGGCCGCCCCGGGCTGCCCGCCGACGGCGACCTGACGGTGGCCGCCACCCCGGGCGTCTTCGAGCCGTTGCAGGCCGCTCTCGACGAGCTGGGCGCCTGGCACGACTGAGCGCAAGCCCCTGGTGGGGCACTGAGAGCCCGGCGGCACAGCACAGGGCCCCGGATGCCTGGACAGCATCCGGGGCCCTGTGGCGTACGGCTCAGACGGTGGTGGCGCCGATCTCCACGCCGTGCTCGGCGGCGAGCCGGTGCAGATCGTCCAGCTCGCCCTGCTCGACGTCCGCGAGGAAGTCGTCGCCGTCCTCGCGCGCCCGCGTGAGGTCGGACTCGGTCGTCTTGATGCGTTGCAGCAGACCTGCGGTGAAAGCGTCCATGATGCGCCCCCTCATCGTGGGTCGGTGGCACGGGGGTGTGCCCGGAATCCCCCCGGCCGGGGAGCCGGAGGAGCGGGTGATCGCGCCGCCGCTCCGGGAAAAAGAGGCGGGCCGTGGCAGGCCACGGGACAGGCGTGATCGCGGGTGTGAAGCCCTCTTCCCCATGCCGCAGCTCAGAGAAACCTCAACTGGCCCGGGAAACCGACCGTTTCCCCTGGGAAGGCCGCCGGAAGCCCGGCCCGCCGCCGTCTTACCGCCGGTTTATGCGTGTTGAAGGCAGGATGGAGGCACACGGTCGGCCTGGCTGCCCGTGTCCGAGCGGCCCCGTGTGGGCCGCTCGCTCTGTGAACCCGACGAAGGACCGAAGGAAGGACTGCGCCGTGCGCGTACTCGTCGTCGAGGACGAGCAGCTGCTCGCCGATGCGGTGGCCACCGGACTGCGCCGGGAGGCCATGGCCGTCGACGTCGTCTACGACGGTGCCGCGGCCCTGGAGCGCATCGGGGTCAACGACTACGACGTCGTGGTGCTGGACCGGGACCTCCCGGTGGTGCACGGGGACGATGTCTGCCGCAAGATCGTCGAACTCGGCATGCCCACCCGGGTGCTCATGCTCACCGCTTCCGGCGACGTCAGCGACCGGGTCGAGGGCCTGGAGCTGGGGGCCGACGACTATCTGCCCAAGCCCTTCGCCTTCAGCGAGCTGACCGCCCGGGTCCGCGCGCTGGGCCGCCGTACGACGGTGGCGCTGCCGCCCGTCCTGGAGCGCGCCGGCATCAAGCTCGACCCGAACCGCCGCGAGGTCTTCCGCGACGAGGTGGAGATCCAGCTCGCGCCGAAGGAGTTCGCCGTGCTGGAGGTCCTGATGCGCAGCGAGGGCGCCGTCGTCTCGGCGGAACAGCTGCTGGAGAAGGCCTGGGACGAGAACACCGACCCCTTCACCAACGTGGTGCGGGTCACGGTCATGACGCTCCGCCGCAAGCTCGGCGAACCGCCCGTCATCGTCACCGTGCCGGGCTCCGGATACCGGATCTGAGGACCATGGCCACCACCCCGGAGCAGCCGCCCGCGGCTCCGCCGAAGCCCACCTGGGAGCCGAAGCAGCAGGAGCCCCCGTACCCCTGGCTGCGCCCGACCATCCGGATACGGCTCACGCTGCTGTACGGCGGGATGTTCCTGATCGCGGGCATCGTGCTGCTGTCGATCATCTACATGCTGGCCGCGCAGGCCCTCCACGACGCGGGAAGCGTGGCCTTCCGGGTCGCCGGGACCAATGTCCAGATCACCAGTGACACCTGTCCGCAGCTCGGCGCGGCCCTCAACAACGACCAGCTGAACGACGCCATCAAGGCCTGTACGTCGGCCCAGCGGCAGCACGCCCTGGACAGCCTGCTCAACCGGGCCCTCCTGGCCCTGGTCGGCCTCAGCGTGATGGCCTTCGCCTTCGGTTACGCCATGGCCGGACGCGTCCTGTCCCCGCTCGGCCGGATCACCCGGACCGCGCGTCGGGTGGCCGGCACCGACCTCACCCGGCGGATCGAGCTGGACGGCCCGGACGACGAGCTGAAGGAGCTGGCGGACACCTTTGACGACATGCTGGACCGGCTGGAGCGGGCCTTCACCGCGCAGCAGCGGTTCGTCGGCAACGCCTCGCACGAGCTGCGCACCCCGCTGGCGATCAACCGCACGCTGCTGGAGGTCCATCTCTCCGACCCGGAGGCCCCGCCCGAGCTCCATCAGCTCGGCAAGACCCTGCTGGCCACCAACGAGCGCAGCGAGCAGCTGGTCGAGGGCCTGCTGCTGCTGGCCCGCAGCGACAACCAGATCATCGAGCGCAAACCGGTCGACCTGGCCGAGGTCGCCGAGCGCGCCATCGACCAGACCCGGGCGGAGGCGCTGGCCAGGAAGGTCGAGATCCGCGGTGAGCGAGCCTCGGCCGGGGTGCAGGGCAACGGGGTCCTGCTGGAGCGGATCGCCCTGAACCTCGTGCAGAACGCCGTGCGCTACAACGTGCCCGAGGACGGCTGGGTGGAGGTCACCACCGAGGTCCGCGACGGGCAGGCCCTGCTCGTCGTCTCGAACACCGGCCCGGTGGTCCCCGCCTACGAGATCGACAACCTCTTCGAGCCCTTCAGACGGCTGCGTACGGAGCGCACGGGCAGCGACAAGGGCGTCGGGCTCGGCCTGTCGATCGCCCGGTCCGTCGCGCGGGCCCACGGAGGCCGTATCATCGCGGAGCCCCGCGAGGGCGGTGGTCTCGTGATGCGCGTCACCCTGCCGGTCTGAGAGGCTGCACGGTGTGACTCTGCACCGAATCTTCATGTTCGCTTTGGGCGGAATTTTCAGGACCCGTTCCCGGGCGGGTCGTGTGTGATCGATCACAGGGTCGATTTTCCGGCCTTCTACTCTCCGTGATCACGACTCTGTCGGAAAGCCGGTAATCGTCCGGGTTTTCGGGGATCGTTATCACGGGAAGTACACGGGGTGGCGCCCGTGAACTGCACAGTCGGGACCGTGTACGGTCCCCATCGCCACCCAAGCCGAGCCTCGCCGAGGTGCCCGGTTGGGTGTCGATTGAGTAACAGACCTTGATGTGAGGCAAAATCTCCGCCTCAGGTCGGGCACAAGTCCGGCCTCTCACGCGTTACGTGCGCTGAGACACCTAGACACCCAAGAGGGGGAGAGCGACATGGCAACGGATTACGACACCCCACGCAAGACCGACGACGACGTGGACCAGGACAGCCTCGAAGAGCTCAAGGCGCGTCGGAGCGACAAGACGGCCTCCGCCGTCGACGTCGACGAGTTCGACGCGGCCGAGGGCCTGGAGCTGCCCGGCGCGGACCTCTCCAACGAGGAGCTGGCCGTCCGGGTGCTGCCCAAGCAGGCCGACGAGTTCACCTGCATGAGCTGCTTCCTGGTGCACCACCGCAGCCAGCTGGCCCGCGAGAAGAACGGCCAGCCCATCTGCCGCGACTGCGACTGAGGTCGAGTCGGCCGTGGCAGGCGAGACACCGTTCCGGAAGCGGCGCCCCTGGCGTCGGCACGGCCAGCAGGCCCATCAGGACGGTACCGGCGGCACAGGCCCGGCAGAAGGCGGTCACGCGTCTGCCGAGCGGTCCGCCACCCCGCCGGATCACTCCGGCGGTTCCGACGACGAGCGAGGCCGTTCGGCCTCGCTCGAAGTGGCCGGGGCGGCACCACTGCCGGACCTGGCCGCGGAGCAGGAACAGCAGGACGGGGCGGAGCCCACGACCGGAGGCCGCCTGCACGCAGTGAAACGGGGCGTACGCAAGAGCGGGGAGAGCGCCAAGGCGCTGGCGGCACAGCTGGCCGACCGCATCATCGACACGGCCCCGCGTGTGCCGGTGCGCGACCTCGCCACCCTGCGCAGGCAGTTTCCCGGGCTGGGGCCCGAGGAGCTGGCCGACAAGCTGGTCACGGGAGCCTGCCGGGGCACCGCGACCGTCGGCGCCGGCATCGGCGCCGCCGCCATGATGCCCGTACCGCCCGCCATGCTCGCCGAGCTGGCGGCCGAGGTGACCGGCGTCGCCGCGATCGAGATGAAGCTCGTCGCCGAGCTCCACGAGGTCTACGGCCGCCGCCCCCCGGGCAATGTCGGCCAGCGCAGCACCGCGTATCTGACGTCGTGGACGGAGGAGCGCGGCATCGACGTCACCCGGCCCACCACGCTCAACGCCGCCCTCGGCGGCCAGATGAAGCGTGAGCTGCGCCAGCAGATCATGAAGCGCATGGCGCGCAATCTACCCAACCTGATCCCGTTCATGATCGGCGCCGCCGTCGGCGCCACGATGAACCGCCGCGACACCCGCAAGCTCGCCGACCGCGTCAGGAACGACCTGCGCGAACACCAGGTCCCCTGGGACCGGCTGCCCGCGCTGCCGCCGCTGGAGCAGCCCCTGAACCCGGCCGAGCTGCCCAAGGAGATCGAGGGCACCTGAAGGCTCCGGCCGGCCCGGCGACCGAGGGCCTCTGAGGGGCCTGCGCCGGACGACCGCTCAGGCGGTCGGTACGGCGCTCAGCGCCGCCGCCAGGCCCCGCGGATCCCGGGTGGAGAGATAGACGTACGGAGTCGGGTCCTCCGGGTCCGTGACCTCCACCCGCACCGCCGTCTGCACATAGCCGCGCAGCAGCATGAACGCCCGGGCGTCCGCCTTGTGCGTGCGCCAGGCCCGCGCCTCCTCGGCGTCCAGCACCTCGGGCTCGCCGAGCGCCGACAGCGGGATGCGGGCCTCGCCGGCGACGAGCGCCCCCGCCACCACCCGGATCCGGGCGGAGCCGTAACCGCTCACCACGAGGGCCGCCGCGGCCGTACCGCCGACCAGCCCGGCGAGCATCGGCAGGGTGCCCAGCGGCAGCAGCATCAGAGCGCAGGCGATGCCGACCCCGAAGGCGACGAACCACCAGGAGCGGGGCGCGGTGAGACGTTCGTCGAAGGGCGGTGCGGAAGGCTGCATGGAACCAAGCTTGGCACGGCGCGACCGGCGCACCGCCGCGCGGGTAAGGTCTGCGCCTGTGAGTGGAACATCAGCAGCTCTGACACCCCCGGCCGACGCCGTCGCGCCGGTCCGGCACCCCGACGCGCCCGCCCCCGGCGAGCTCCTCGGAGCGCACTACGAACACTGTTTCGGCTGCGGCGGGGGACAGCCGCACGGACTGCACCTGATGGCGCGGGCCGGTGAAGGCGTGAGCGTCACCGCCGAGTTCACCGTGCAGCCCGCCCACCAGGGCGCCCCGGGCCTCGCCCACGGCGGCGTGCTCGCCACGGCGCTGGACGAGACCCTCGGCTCGCTGAACTGGCTGCTGCGCACGATCGCGGTGACCGGACGGCTGGAGACCGACTTCGTCCGCCCCGTCCCCGTGGACACCGTGCTGCACCTCGACGCCAGGATCACCGCCGTGCACGGCCGGAAGATCTACTCCACCGCCACCGGCCGGATCGGCGGCCCCGAAGGTCCCGTCGCGGTCCGGGCCGACGCCCTCTTCATCGAGGTCAAGGTCGACCACTTCATCGACAACGGCAGGCCCGCCGAGATCCAGGCGGCCATGTCCGACCCCGACCAGGTCCGGCGCGCCCGCGCCTTCGAGGTGAACCCGTGAGCCGCAACCCCGTCGACGTACTGATCCGCCGGACCGACCCGGATGTGCCGATTCCGGCGTACGGGCACCCGGGTGACGCCGGGGCCGACCTGGTGACCACCGAGGCCGCCGAACTCGCCCCCGGTGAGCGTGCGGTGCTGCCCACCGGGGTCTCGATCGCGCTCCCCGACGGGTACGCCGCGTTCGTGCACCCGCGCTCCGGCCTCGCAGCCCGCTGCGGAGTGGCCCTCGTGAATGCCCCAGGGACGGTTGATGCCGGGTACCGTGGGGAGATCAAGGTGATCGTGGTCAACCTGGATCCGCGCGAGAGCGTGCGATTCGAACGGTTCGACCGGATTGCCCAATTGGTTGTCCAGCAGGTCGAGAAGGTGCGCTTCCACGAGGTGGCGGAACTTCCTGGCTCGGCGCGGGCCGAAGGGGGCTTCGGGTCCACCGGCGGCCACGCGTCGGTGGACGGCGCCGAGGGCGGGATCACCCACGGTGGGAACAGCTACGCTTCGGTCGTATCCGACCGGGAAGGACAGTGACGTGTTCGGACGTCGCAAGAAGAGTGGTTCCGCCGAGGACGCGGCGGACGAGGTGCGCGAGGCCGAGCAGGTCGCCGACGAGCCCGAGGACGGCGACACCGCCGCCGGGGGCTCTCGTCGGATGAATCTTCCGCCGGCCCCCCGGCCGGACGGACCCTGGGACAGCACCGAGGTCTCCCAGCCCGGCGAGGGCCGGGTCGACCTGGGCGGCATCTTCGTCCCCGGGGTCGAGGGCATGGAACTGCGCGTCGAGGTGGCGGGGGACGCGATCGTCGCCGCCACCGTGGTGCTGCGCGACAGTGCGGTCCAGCTGCAGGCCTTCGCCGCCCCCAAGAAGGAGGGCATCTGGGGCGAGGTCCGCGACGAGATCGCCTCGGGCATCACCCAGCAGGGCGGCGTCATCGACGAGGTCGAGGGCCCGCTGGGCTGGGAGCTGCGCGCGCAGGTCCCCGTACAGCTCCCGGACGGCACGGGCGGAGTGCAGCTCGTGCGTTTCGTCGGCGTCGACGGACCCCGCTGGTTCCTGCGTGGAGTCATCTCCGGCCAGGGCGCCGTCCAGCCGGAGGCCGCCGGACTGCTGGAGACGATCTTCCGGGACACCGTGGTCGTCCGCGGCGACGGCCCGATGGCCCCCCGCGACCCGATCGTCCTCAAGCTCCCCAACGATGCCCAGATGGTGCCCGAGGGCGTGCAGCAGGAGGACCAGGAGAATTCCAGGTTCTCCGGCGGCATGGGCCAGCTCCAGCGCGGCCCCGAGATCACCGAGGTCCGCTAGCCTCACCCCGCGATACCTCGCAGCATCGGCCGGGGGGCCGCACCCCTTCCCGGGTGCGGCCCCCCGGCCTTCGTGCGTGACGGCCACCGGCCATTGCCCGGCCGTGTGCCGCCACACATACTTGGCGGGCGACGACGCGCATCACGTGAGGACGACGGGGGAGCAGCATGACCGAGAGCACCGGCGGGCAGTCCGCCACGGCCCTCGCCGAGGACCCGGCCCGCAGCGCCATGGTCACGGTCGAGGATCTGCACCGCTCGTACGGCAGCGGAGCGGCGGCCGTGCACGCCCTGCGCGGCGTCTCCTTCCAGATCCCCCGCGGTGAGCTGGTCGCGCTCAAGGGCCGCTCCGGCTCCGGCAAGACCACCCTGCTCAACCTGGTCGGCGGCCTGGACACCCCCGACGGCGGCCGGATCACCGTCGACGGCACCGAGCTGGGCGGGCTCGGCGAGAAGGGCCTGCTGGAGCTGCGCCGGGACCGGGTCGGCTTCATCTTCCAGTCCTTCGGCCTCATCCCGATCCTGACCGCCGCCGAGAACGTCGGCGTACCGCTGCGGCTGCGCAAGGCCGACCCGGCCGAGCGCGACGAGCGGGTCGCCCTGCTGCTCTCCCTCGTCGGCCTCGCCGACCACGCCGAGCAGCGCCCCGGCGAGCTCTCCGGCGGCCAGCAGCAGCGCGTCGCCATCGCCCGCGCGCTGGCCAACCGCCCCGCCCTCCTGATCGCCGACGAGCCCACCGGACAGCTCGACGCCGAGACCGGCCTCGCCGTGATGGAACTGCTCCGCGCGGTCGTCCGCAGCGAGCACGTCACCGCCCTCGTCGCCACCCACGACCCCCAGCTGCTGGGCCTCGCCGACCGGGTCCTGGAGCTGAGCGACGGCCATATCGTCGAGCAGGGCTGAGCCCCGGCCCCACCCCTCTTCGTGCTCGTCGCCGCGCATCAGAGTTCCGTCAATACCCTCCTCACCTGCACTCCCCGGACCGAACCACGGGCCGCGGCGGAGTAGCGTCGAGGACGGCGGCCGCACCGGGCCCGCCACCGGCCCTCCGCACGACACGGCCGGACGGAAGAAGACAATGGGGCCATGGGACGCGGCACACTCCGGATCTACCTGGGCGCGGCACCGGGCGTCGGCAAGACGTACGCGATGCTCTCCGAGGCGCACCGCAGGGTCGAGCGCGGCACCGACTGCGTGGTGGCCTTCGTGGAGCACCACGCCCGGCCGCGCACCGAGGTGCTGCTGCACGGCCTGGAGCAGGTCCGCCGCAGCGAGATCAGCTACCGGGGCGCCGTCTTCACCGAGATGGACGTCGACGCCGTCCTGGAACGCGCCCCGGCCGTCGCCCTGGTCGACGAGCTGGCCCACACCAACGTCCCCGGCTCCCGCAACGCCAAGCGCTGGCAGGACGTCGAGGAGCTGCTGAAGGCCGGGATCGACGTCATATCCACGGTCAACATCCAGCACCTGGAGTCGCTCGGCGACGTCGTCGAGTCGATCACGGGGGTGCGGCAGCGCGAGACCGTCCCGGACGAGGTGGTGCGCCGGGCCGACCAGATCGAGCTGGTCGACATGTCGCCCCAGGCGCTGCGCCGCCGGATGGCGCACGGCAACATCTACCAGCCCGACAAGATGGACGCCGCCCTCTCGAACTACTTCCGCCCCGGCAACCTCACCGCCCTGCGCGAGCTGGCCCTGCTCTGGGTCGCCGACCGGGTCGACGAATACCTCCAGCAGTACCGGGGCGAGCACAACATCCGCACCACCTGGCAGGCCCGCGAGCGCATCGTCGTCGGGCTGACCGGCGGGCCCGAGGGCCGCACCCTCATCCGCCGCGCCTCCCGGATGGCGGCCAAGGGCTCCGGCAGCGAGATCCTCGCGGTCTACATCGCCCGCAGCGACGGCCTGACCTCCGCCTCCCCGAAGGAGCTGGCGGTCCAGCGCACCCTGGTCGAGGACCTCGGCGGCAGCTTCCACCACGTGATCGGCGACGACATACCCGCCGCCCTGCTGGAGTTCGCCCGGGGCGTCAACTCCACCCAGATCGTGCTGGGCTCCAGCCGCCGCAAGACCTGGCAGTACATCTACGGTCCCGGGGTCGGCGCGACCGTCGCCCGCGAGTCGGGCCCCGACCTCGACGTCCACATCGTCACCCACGAAGAGGTCGCCAAGGGCCGCGGCCTGCCGATCGCCCGGGGCGCCCGGCTCGGCCGCGCCCGGATCATCTGGGGCTGGCTCGTCGGCGTCGTCGGCCCGGTCCTGCTCGCGGTGGTGCTGCGCTCCATGGAGGACGCACCCGGCCTCGCCAACGACGTCCTGCTCTTCCTCTTCCTGACGGTGGCCGCCGCCCTGCTCGGTGGGCTGAGACCCGCGCTGGCCTCGGCCGCCGTCGGCTGCCTGCTCCTGAACTACTGGTTCACCCCGCCCACCCACACCCTGACCGTCCAGGACCCGGAGAACCTCGTCGCCATCGTGATCTTCTTCGCGGTGGCGGTGGCGGTCTCCTCCGTGGTCGACCTCGCGGCCCGGCGCACCCACCAGGCCGCCCGGCTGCGCGCCGAGTCGGAGATCCTCTCCTTCCTCGCGGGCAGCGTGCTGCGCGGCGAGACCGCCCTGGACGCCCTGCTGGAGAGGGTCCGCGAGACGTTCGCCATGGAGTCCGTCGCCCTGCTGGAGCGCAGCAGCGACGTCGAGCCGTGGACCTGCGCCGGATCCGTGGGACCTGCCCCGGTCACCCGCCCCGACGACGCCGACGTGGACATGCCGGTCGGCGACAACATGGCCCTCGCGCTGTCCGGCCGGGTGCTGCCCGCCGAGGACCGCCGGGTGCTCGGCGCGTTCGCCGCGCAGGCCGCCGTGGTCCTGGACCGCCAGCGCCTGGTCTGGGAAGCCGAGCAGGCCCGCAGGCTCGCCGAGGGCAACCGGATCAGGACCGCCCTGCTCGCCGCCGTCAGCCACGACCTGCGTACCCCGCTGGCCGCCATCAAGGCCGCCGTCAGCTCGCTGCGCTCCGAC
The DNA here is from genome assembly GCF_016901035.1 of Streptomyces durocortorensis. Lineage (GTDB taxonomy): Bacteria > Actinomycetota > Actinomycetes > Streptomycetales > Streptomycetaceae > Streptomyces > Streptomyces durocortorensis. The sequence goes on along the minus strand of NZ_JAFEUF010000015.1, from coordinate 51,975 downwards.
GACGTCGCCTGGTCCGAGGCGGACGAGGCGGAGCTGCTGGAAGGCATCGAGGACGGCGCGGACCGGCTGGACCACCTCGTCGGCAACCTGCTGGACATGTCCCGCCTCCAGACCGGCACCGTGACCCCTCTGATCCGCGAGATCGACCTCGACGAGGTGGTCCCCATGGCGCTCGGCGGCGTCCCGGAGGGCAGCGTCGACCTCGACATCCCCGAGACCCTGCCCATGGTCGCCGTCGACCCCGGGCTGCTGGAGCGGGTCGTCGCCAACATCGTGGAGAACGCCGTCAAGTACCACCCCGGCCGGGAGCCGGTCGCCGTGGCCGCCAGCGCCCTCGGGGACCGGGTCGAGCTGCGGGTGGTGGACCGGGGCCGGGGCGTTCCCGACGAGGCCAAGGAACGGATCTTCGAGCCCTTCCAGCGGTACGGGGACGCTCCGCGCGGCGCCGGCGTGGGCCTCGGCCTCGCCGTCTCCCGGGGCTTCGCCGAGGCCATGGGCGGCACGCTGGACGCCGAGGACACCCCCGGCGGTGGGCTGACCATGGTCCTGACCCTCGCCGCCGCGCCGCGCGGGGCCAGGGCCGAGCCCGAACTGCCGGCCCAGGCCACCTCGTGACCCGGCTCGGGGCGTCCGCCGCCCGCCACCCGGACGTCGTCCTCCTCGACCTCGGGCTGCCCGACATGGACGGGGTCGAGGTGATCAGGGGCCTGCGCGGCTGGACCCGGATCCCGATCCTGGTCCTCTCCGCGCGGCAGACCTCCGACGAGAAGGTGGAGGCCCTGGACGCCGGGGCGGACGACTACGTCACCAAGCCGTTCGGCATGGACGAGCTGCTGGCCCGGCTCCGCGCCTCGGTACGTAGGGCGGAACCGGTCGGCCAGGAGGGCGGCGCCGAGGACATCGCCCTCGTCGAGACCGCCGGCTTCACCGTCGACCTGGCGGCGAAGAAGGCGCACCGGGCCGGCCGCGACGTACGCCTCACCCCCACCGAATGGCACCTGCTGGAGGTCCTCGTCCGCAACGCCGGCCGCCTGGTCAGCCAGAAACAGCTCCTCCAGGAGGTCTGGGGCCCCTCCTACGGCACCGAGACCAACTATCTGCGCGTCTACATGGCCCAGCTGCGCCGCAAGCTGGAGGCGGACCCCTCGCACCCCCGCCACTTCGTCACCGAACCGGGCATGGGCTACCGCTTCGAACGCGGCTGACCCGCACCGGCTCACCCTTTCGAGTGGTCGTCCCGGGCCCGGGTGTACCGCCCGCAGGACCGGTACTCTTCGGGTATGAGTGCTGTTCCCCGATCCGAGAAAGCCGGGAAGGCCGGGAAGGCGGCGAAGCCTTCCGGGCGCTTCCGCCGTATGCTCGACCGGCTCTCCAGCTCCCAGGAGGACCTGGAGTCCCAGGAGCTGCGGGAGGACGCGCAGGCCACCGGATGCACCCGGATCTCCGAGTGCTCCGACCGGCAGATCGTGAAGGTGGCTGGTACGTTGCGGACCGTCACCCTCCGTCCCCGGGCCGGAGTGCCCGCGCTGGAGGCGGAGCTCTTCGACGGCACCGAGCCGCTGGACGTGGTCTGGCTCGGCCGCCGTTCCATCGTCGGCATAGAACCCGGCCGCAGGATCATCGCCTCGGGGCGGGTCGCCATGAGCCACGGCCGCCGGGTGCTGTTCAACCCCACATACGAACTCCGACCGCTCGGCAAGGAGTAGCCGGTGACGTCTCTCGACAAGCCGACGTCCGACACGGACCAGCCCCACCGCACCGACCCGCGGCACACCGGCGGGAGGCACGCCGCTCAGCAGGACGCGGAGTCGAAGGCCGTCACCGAGGCCGCCCTCTTCGAGGCCTTCGGCGGGGTGCGCGGCATGGTGGAGACAGTCCTCCCCGGGCTGCTCTTCGTCACGATCTTCACCATCAACAAGAACCTGAACGCCTCGGCCATCGCGGCCCTGGCGGTGTCCCTGGTCCTCGTCGTCGTCCGGCTGGTCCGCCGGGACACCGTCAAGCACGCCTTCAGCGGCGTCTTCGGGGTGGCCTTCGGCATCCTCTTCGCGAAGATGACGGGCGATGCCAAGGACTTCTATCTGCCGGGCATGCTCTACACCCTGGGCCTGTCGGTCGCCTACATCGCCACCGCCGCCGCCGGCGTACCCCTGATCGGTCTGATCCTCGGCCCGGTCTTCAAGGAGAACCTCTCCTGGCGGACCCGTAACCCGGGCCGGAAGAAGGCGTACACCAGGGCCAGCTACGCCTGGGGCTTCATCCTGCTGGCCAAGTGCGCGATCCTCTTCCCGCTCTACTGGTGGGCCGACACCACCCAGTTCGGCTGGGTGCTCATCGCGCTGAAGATCCCGCCGTTCCTGCTCGCGGTCTACCTGACCTGGATCTTCCTCGCGAAGGCGCCCCCGCCCATCGACGTCTTCGCCGAGATGGAGGCCGAGGAACAGGCCGAGAAGGAGCGCAAGGCGCAGGCCGCCGCCGCGGTCCGCGACCCGGAGGCCTGACCTCCGCACGCCGCACGGGAAGGGGGGGCCCGGCGCCCGCGGGGGGGGGGGGGGGCCCGGCCCCCCGGGGGGGGGGGGCGGGGGGCGGGCGGGGGGGGGCGGGGGG
>NZ_JAFEUF010000015.1:24441-49359 GCF_016901035.1 Streptomyces durocortorensis | reverse complement strand
CGCCTCCCCCCCCCGCGCTCCGGCCCTACACTCCCCCTCCCGCGCCGCCGGGGCCGGCCCCGCCCCTACCGCGGCGGCTTGCCCCCCCCCCCCTTCCCCATGGTGGCCGGCTCAGTCGTCCTCAGGACTCCGCCGGACCGACAGCAGATCCTCCAACTGCTCCTCGCGCGCCTGGGCGGCCACGAACAGCAGCTCGTCCCCGGCCTCCAGGGACTCCTCGGTGCTCGGCGTCAGCACCCGCGTACCCCGGATGATCGTCACCAGCGAGGTGTCCTCGGGCCAGGCCACATCCCCGACCCGGGTACCGGCCAGCGCCGACTCCGGCGGCAGGGTCAGCTCCACCAGGTTGGCGTCGCCGTGGCTGAAGCGCAGCAGCCGGACCAGATCGCCGACGCTCACCGCCTCCTCGACCAGGGCCGACATCAGACGCGGCGTCGACACGGCGACGTCCACGCCCCAGGACTCGTTGAACAGCCACTCGTTCTTCGGGTTGTTCACCCGGGCCACCACGCGCGGCACGCCGTACTCGGTCTTGGCGAGCAGCGAGACGACCAGATTGACCTTGTCGTCCCCGGTCGCCGCGATCACCACGTTGCACCGCTGCAGCGCCGCCTCGTCCAGCGAGGTGATCTCGCAGGCGTCCGCGAGCAGCCACTCGGCCATCGGAACCCGCTCCACCGAGATGGCGGTCGGCGCCTTGTCGATCAGCAGCACCTCGTGCCCGTTCTCCAGCAGCTCGGCGGCGATGGAACGGCCCACCGCGCCCGCCCCGGCAATCGACACACGCATCAGTGACCGTCCTCCTCGGGACCTTGGGCGAAGGCCTCTTCGACCTGGGCGATCTCGTCCGTACGCATCATCACGTGGACCAGGTCGCCCTCCTGGAGAACGGTCTGCGAGGTCGGCAGTATGGCCTCGCCCAACCGGGTGAGGAAGGCCACCCGGACCCCCGTCTCCTCCTGGAGCGTGCTGATCTTGTGGCCGATCCAGGACGGCGTCGTGTGCACCTCCGCGAGCTGCACACCCCCGCTCGGGTCGCGCCACAGCGGCTCCGCGCCCGACGGCAGCAGCCGCCGCAGCATCTGGTCCGCCGTCCAGCGCACCGTCGCCACGGTGGGGATGCCGAGGCGCTGGTAGACCTCGGCGCGCCGAGGGTCGTAGATCCGCGCCGCGACGTTCTCGATGGAGTACATCTCGCGGGCCACCCGGGCCGCGATGATGTTGGAGTTGTCGCCGCTGCTGACCGCCGCGAAGGCCCCGGCGTCCTCGATGCCCGCCTCGCGGAGGGTGTCCTGGTCGAAGCCGACGCCGGTGACCCGGCGACCGCCGAACCCGGACCCGAGCCGGCGGAACGCCGTCGGGTCCTGGTCGATCACCGCGACGGTGTGCCCCTGCTGTTCCAGGGTCTGCGCGAGAGCGGCACCGACGCGCCCGCAGCCCATGATGACGATGTGCACTGTGCGCCTACCCCGCCGTCCTGGTCATCCGGCTGACCTGCGAAAACACGCTGCTCACACTTCTCTCTCGGCTTACTGGTCACACAACGGGGCACACACCCGCGGTGCGGCCCGGAGTCGAGCTTATGCGCCGGGGGAGTCCCTGCCCCATCCGAGTCTCCGTATCGTCGCGCACTCCAGTAAAGGAAAAGCAAAACAGGGAGAACGGCGCAAGGATCGCGTTAAGGAATGGCGGGGGGATCTCCTCCGACCGCAGGAGATTGCGGGGCCACGTCGAAAGGCCGTGCGTTTCGGCCACGGGCTCCGCTTACGATCCTCTGCGTGTCCAAACTGACCGACCTGCCCAAACGGATCCTGATCGGGCGAGCGCTGCGCAGCGACAAGCTCGGGGAGACCCTGCTCCCCAAGCGCATCGCGCTGCCCGTGTTCGCGTCCGACCCGTTGTCCTCGGTGGCGTACGCACCCGGAGAAGTCCTCCTCGTGCTGTCCATCGCGGGGGTGTCGGCGTACCACTTCAGCCCCTGGATCGCCGTCGCGGTCGTCGTCCTCATGTTCACGGTGGTCGCCTCCTACCGGCAGAACGTCCACGCCTACCCGAGCGGCGGCGGCGACTACGAGGTCGCGACCACCAACCTCGGCCCCAAGGCCGGACTGACCGTCGCCAGCGCCCTGCTCGTCGACTACGTCCTCACCGTCGCCGTGTCGATCTCCTCCGGCGTCGAGAACCTCGGCTCCGCGATCCCGTTCGTCATCGAGCACAAGACGCTCTGCGCCATCGGCGCCATCGTCCTGCTCACCCTGATGAACCTGCGCGGAGTGAAGGAGTCCGGGAAGCTCTTCGCCATCCCCACGTACCTTTTCGTGGCCGGCGTCTTCCTGATGATCCTGTGGGGCGCCTTCCGCGGACTGATCCTCGGCGACTCCATGCACGCGCCCACCTCCGACCTGGAGATCAAGCCCGAACACGAGGGGCTGGCCGGCTTCGCGCTCGTCTTCCTGCTCCTGCGGGCTTTCTCCTCCGGCTGCGCCGCCCTCACCGGCGTCGAGGCGATCAGTAACGGGGTGCCCGCGTTCCGAAAGCCGAAGAGCAGCAACGCCGCGACGACCCTCGCCCTGATGGGCCTGTTCGCCGTCACCATGTTCTGCGGCATCATCGGCCTGGCCCTGGTCACCGACGTCAAGATGGCCGAGAACCCGGCCGTCGACCTGATCCGCGACGGCGTCCCGGTCGGCGCGGGCTTCACCCAGGACCCGGTCATCGCCCAGGTCGCCGAAGCGGTCTTCGGACACGGCTCGTTCCTCTTCATGGTCCTCGCGGCCGCCACCGCGCTGGTCCTCTTCCTCGCCGCGAACACCGCGTACAACGGCTTCCCGCTGCTCGGCTCGATCCTCGCCCAGGACCGCTACCTGCCGCGCCAGCTCCACACCCGCGGCGACCGCCTGGCCTTCTCCAACGGCATCGTGCTGCTGGCGGGCGCGGCGATCCTGCTCGTCGGGATCTACGGCGCCGACTCCACGAAGCTGATCCAGCTCTACATCGTCGGGGTGTTCGTCTCCTTCACCCTCAGCCAGACCGGCATGGTGCGGCACTGGAACCGGCTGCTCGCCGACGAACGGGACCAGGCCAGGCGCCGCCACATGATCCGCTCCCGCGCCATCAACGCCTTCGGCGCCTTCTTCTGCGGCGTGGTCCTGGTGATCGTCCTCGCCACCAAGTTCACCCACGGCGCCTGGGTGGCCCTGCTCGGCATGGTCATCTTCTACGGCACGATGACCGCGATCCGGAAGCACTACGACCGGGTCGCCGCCGAGATCGCCGCCGACGAGACCCCGGCGGACGAGAGCGTGCGCCCCTCCCGCGTCCACGCCATCGTCCTCGTCTCCAAGCTCCACCGCCCCACGCTGCGCGCCCTCGCCTACGCCAAACTGATCCGCGCCGACCACCTGGAGGCGCTCTCCATCAGCGTCGACCCGGACGAGACGAAGGCCCTGCGCGAGGACTGGGAGCGGCGCGCCGTCAACGTCCCCCTCAAGATCCTCGACTCGCCCTACCGCGAGGTGACCCGCCCGGTCATCGAGTACGTGAAGGGCCTGCGCCGCCAGAGCCCGCGCGACGTGATCAGCGTCTACATCCCCGAGTACGTCGTCGGGCACTGGTACGAGCACCTGCTGCACAACCAGAGCGCCCTGCGCCTGAAGGGCCGACTGCTCTTCACCCCGGGCGTCATGGTGACCTCCGTCCCGTACCAGCTCCAGTCCTCCGAGGCCGCGAAGAAGCGGGCGCGCCGGCGAGCGGACTGGAACGCTCCGGGGTCGGTGCGCCGGGGCCCGGTGGAACGCCGCCACAAGGAGCCGAACCGGAAGGGCTGAGCGCAGACGGGGGGAAGCGGGCGGGACCGGGAGGGACCGGGCGGGGGAGCAGACCGGAGACGCGGCGAGCCCGGTCCTGGTAAGCACCCCGGGACGGCCCACGTAGACTGGTGGGCTGTTGTCCGGCAGCACGCTCGACCGCTTACCCCCTTCCTCCCTGGAGCCTCCCCTCATGCAGAACGAACCCACGTCGTCGCTGGTCGGGGAGGAGTACGAGGTCGAGGTCGGGCCCGTCGCACACGGCGGCCACTGCATCGCCCGGACCGCCGAGAACCAGGTGCTCTTCGTCCGCCACACGCTCCCCGGCGAGAAGATCATCGCCAAGGTGACGGACGGCGACACGGACTCGCGTTTCCTGCGGGCCGACGCGGTACGGATCATCGAGCCGTCCAAGGACCGTGTCGAGGCGCCCTGCCCGTACGCCGGCCCCGGCATGTGCGGCGGCTGCGACTGGCAGCACGCCAAGCCGGGCGCGCAGCGCCGCCTCAAGGGCGAGGTGATCGCCGAGCAGCTCCAGCGCCTGGCGGGCCTGACCCCCGAGGAGGCCGGCTGGGACGGCACGGTCATGCCGGCCGAGGGCGACAAGCTCCCGCCGGGCGAGGTGCCGGCCTGGCGCACCCGCGTCCAGTACGCCGTCGACGCGGACGGCCGGGCGGGCCTGCGCAAGCACCGCTCGCACGACGTCCAGCCGATCGACCACTGCCTCATCGCCGCGCCGGGCGTCTCGGAGCTCGGCGTCGAGAAGCGCGAGTGGCCGCAGATCGCCGCGGTGGAGGCCATCACCGCCACCGGCTCGAACGACCGCCAGGTCATCCTCACCCCGAAGCCCGGCGGCCGGCTCCCCCTGGTCGAGCTGGACAAGCCGGTCTCCGTGCTCCGCGTCGACGAGAAGGACGGCGGGGTCCACCGCGTCCACGGCCGCGCCTTCGTCCGCGAACGCGCCGACGACCGCACGTACCGTGTCGGCTCCGGCGGCTTCTGGCAGGTCCACCCGCAGGCGGCCAACACCCTGGTCCGCGCGGTCATGCAGGGGCTGCTGCCCCGCAAGAACGACACGGCCCTCGACCTCTACTGCGGCGTCGGCCTCTTCGCCGGCGCCATCGGCCAGCGCCTCGGCGAGAAGGGCGCGGTCCTCGGCATCGAGTCCGGCAAGCGCGCGGTCGAGGACGCCCGGCACAACCTGAAGGACCTTGACCGGGTCCGCATCGAACACGGCAAGGTCGACCAGGTCCTGCCCCGCACGGGCATCACGGAGTGCGACCTGATCGTCCTGGACCCGCCGCGCGCGGGCGCCGGCAAGCAGGTCGTCAAGCACCTGTCGGGCCTGGGCGCCCGCAAGATCGCCTACGTGGCCTGCGACCCGGCGGCCCTGGCCCGGGACCTGGCGTACTTCCGGGAGGGCGGGTACCGGGTGCGGACGCTGCGGGCGTTCGATCTGTTTCCGATGACGCATCACGTGGAGTGCGTGGCGATTCTGGAGCCGGCGGCCAAGGGCGCCTGACCTGCAGCTTTACCGTGGTTCTCAGGCGCCGCGGGATGCGCTCGACATGTTTCCCACCGGACACGACGTGGAGCGCACCGCGGTCCCGGCACACTGCTCCGACCTGCGGATCGCCTGTGTCTCCTCCGGGGTGCGCTGGTGAGGCCCAGGCGATGTTCTCCAAGGACTGCGGTCAGCGGCCGAGCGGATCTTCAGGTGGGGTCTCGCGAGGGCTCGGTCCTGAGGTGCTGTGCACGTTCGTGCCGTCCTGCGGCTGCGGAGAGCCCGTCCCGCGACCGCTCAGCCGGATCAGACACCGGGGAGCGTCGCCGCCGGCGACGGGAACCAGGTGCCGTGTGGACACGGTTCCGGCGGGCCGGCCTCCCTGCCGAGTTCGGCGGCAGCCACGGCGTGGTCCCCGTCGGCTGAGGCCGATCTCCGCGAGTCGCCTCGCACCTGCAGCGAGCGGCGCCCTCTCACCCCTTCAGCCGCACCGGCAACGTCCGCACGCTGTTCCCCACGAACGAGGCGTGGCGGGGCAGTTCCGGCTCCGGAACCGCTAGGTCCAAGGCCGGGAAGCGGGTGAAGAGCTGTTCCAGGGCCGTGATGCTCTCCAGACGGGCCAGGGGTGCGCCCATGCAGTAGTGCGCCCCGTGCCCCAGAGAGAGATGGCGGGACGTGCCGGTGCGGGTGATGTCGAAGCGTGCCGCGTCCGGGCCGTGAGCCCGCGTGTCGCGGCCGGCCGCCGAGTAGCCCGCCAGGACCGGGGTGCCTTGCGGGATCACGGTGCCGTCCAGGGTCAGATCGCGGGTCGGATAGCGGAAGGGGAAGTAGCTGACCGGGCTGTCCCAGCGCAGGGTCTCCTCCACCACGTCCGCCCAGCTCGCCCCGCCGGCCAGGACCAGGTCGAGCTGGTCCCGATGGGTGCACAGGGCGCGTACGGCGTTCGTGATCAGATTCAGCGTCGTCTCGTGCCCCGCGATGATGGTCAGCATCAGCGTGCCGATCAGCTCGTGCGGGCTGAACCGGTCGCCGTCCTCCTCACGGGCCGCGATCATCGCGCTGGTGAGGTCGTTCCCCGGGTCGGCCGTCCGGGCGGCCGCGACCGCGCTCAGCACCTCCACCATCTCCCGGTTGGCCGCCATCGCCTCGGCCGGCTCGATGTCCGTGGCCACGATCTGGTTGGAGAGGTGGTGCAGCCGGTCGTGGTGGGCCTCGTCCACGCCGAGCAGTTCGCAGATGACGCCCATCGGCAGCGGCAGCGCGAAGTGGGTGCGCAGATCGACGACGCCGTCCTCGGTGGCGGCCGCCTCCAGGCCGGTCAGCAGGCGGGACGTCAGCTCCACCACGTGGGGCCGGAGTTCCTCGACCCGGCGGGCCGTGAACGCCTTGCTCATCAGCGACCGCAGCCGCCGGTGGTCGTCGCCGTCCGCGGTCGTCATCCCCTGCACGGTGGCGAAAGTCTTCAGCGGCCAGCCGTCGGCGATCTCCCCGGCCTGGAGAGCCGCGAAGTGCTGTGCGTTCTTGGCGACGTCGGGGTGCGCGAGGAATTCCTTCAGCGCGTCGTGGCCCAGCACTGCCATCCCCCGCACCTCGCCGGGGAGGACCACCGGTGTGACCGACCCTTGGGCCAGCAGCCGGGCGTTGGCCGCGTGCGGGCAGCCCCCCGCCGGGTCCGGACGGTGCGGGCGGTCGGCTGCGGGGTTCGGCGATGACGTGTTCAACAGGGCTCCAGGTCTTGGGAGGGGGAGACGAACCGGGGAAGGACGGGCTCCGAACGGGTCAGTGCGGCCGGGCCTGTGGCTCCCTCGCGTTCCGGTGCGGCCACGTCGGGGCGGCGGCCTCGGCCGCCTGGGAGGGCACCGGGTCCTGCGGCAACTGCGGTGAGGCGAAGCGCACGGGGAGGGTGCCCAGTCCCTTGCTCCAAGGCGAGTTGACCCACTTCAACTCGCTCTCCGGGACTGACAGTTCCAGGTCCGGCAGGCGGTGCCGGATCGTGTCGACCGCGGTCCGGGTGATCAGTCGAGCCGGGTCCTGGGCGGGGCAGGTGTGCGGGCCCGCGCCGAAGGCGAGATGGGATCGGTTGCCGACCACAGGGGTGCCGTCGGCCGGCAGTACCTCCGGATCCGCGTTGGCCGCGGCCAGGCCCAGGATCAGCATGTCGCCCGCCCGGATGTCCTGGCCGCCGAACCTCATGTCCCGGGTGGCGTAGCGGGCCGGGAAGTTCTGGGTGGGCGGGAAGCGCCACAGGACCAGGTCGAGTGCGTCGTCCACGCTGAGGTGGCCGCCGCTCAGCGAGGAGCGCAGCGCCGGGTCGCAGAGCAGGATGCGCAGCGCGGTGGCGATCCAGTTCACCGTGGTCTGGTTGCCTGCGACGAACATGACCACCAGGTTGTGCAGCACCTCCTCGTCGGTGAGCCGCGCCGGATGGTGCAGCAGCGCCGAGACGATGTCCTCGCCCCTCACCCGACGCTTCTCCTCGATCAGTGACAGGAGGATGGCGCCCATCCTGCGGCTGGCGTCCGCGGCCCCGCTGGCGGCGGACACCAGGCCTCCCACCGCCTCCACCAGCTCCCGGCCGGCCCGGTCGTCCACCCCGAGCAGCCCGGCGATCACCCGCATCGGCAACATGCGCGCGTACGCGGCGACGAGATCGGCCTCGCCGTGCGCCGCGAATCCGGCGATCAGGGCCTCGGCGGTGGCCCGGACGCTTCGGCGCAGCTCATGCCCGTTGATCCCGGCCAGCGCGTCGGAGACGGCGACGCGCATCCTGCGGTGCTGCTGGCCGTCCGCGAAGAGCAGCGCGGGGCGCCAGCCGACCATCGGCAGGATCGGCGCGTCGGCCGGCACCCGGCCTTCGCGCAGCCGGTTCCATCGGCGCGGGTCGTGCGAGAAATCCTGTTCCTCGCGGGTGAGCCGGAGCAGTTCGCGGTGGCCCAGGACCAGCCAGGCGTCGATGCCGGGGGCGACGGACACCGGTGCCACCGGGCCGTGTGTGCGGCGCAGTTCCTCGTACAGCGCGGGCATCGTGTTGCCGTCGAGGTCGGGCCCGTACAGCGCGGCCGCCGCGCCGGGGGAGCCGGCCACCGGGCAGCTGACGGTCGGTCCGGCCGTGGGGTGAGGCATGCTCATGAGGGCTCCGTGGCGACGTTGATGAGGTGACGGACCAGGGCGATCAGCGCCCGGATCGATGAGACCCGGTCCCGTGCGTCACAGGTCACCAGCGGGGTCTCCGGCAGCAGATCGAGGGCTGTACGGATGTCGTCGGCGTCGTATCGGGGGCCGCTCGGGAAGACGTTGACGGCGACCGCGAAGGGCAGGTCCAGATCCTCCAGGTTCCCCAGCGCGTCGAAGGATGCCGTCAGATCCCGGGTGTCCACCAGCGCAAGCGCGCCGAGTGCCCCCTTGGCCAGGTCCTGCCAGGCCGGCAGGAACCGCTGCTGGCCCGGCGTGCCGAACAGATACAGGACCAGATCGCCGTCGATGGTCAGCCGGCCGAAGTCGAGGGCGACCGTGGTGGTTCTCTTGCCGCTGTCCACGTGAGGGTCGACCCGGACGCTCGCCTGGGTCATCGACGCTTCGGTGGAGAGCGGTTCGATTTCCGACACCGTACCGATCAGCGTCGTCTTGCCTACTCCCAGCGGGCCGACGACCAGGATCTTCGCCGCGCCCGACACGTTCGAGTCGAGGTACTTTCCGCCGGCCGCGACGGGCGGCGGGTCGGCCTCGGCCAGGGTTTCAGAGGCAGCTTTCGAGACCATGGAGGACCTTTCTGAGCATGGTCACATCGGTGTGTTCGGCCGGAGGGATGGGCGGCCGGGTCACGATCAATCCCCATCGGAGGAGATCGGAGAGCAGCACCTGCGCGACCGACGGGGGCTGGCCGAGGTGAGCGGCCACCTCCGCGACCGAGATGAGCCCCTCGCAGTGCTTCAGGATGGCGATGTGCTCCGGCTGGAGGGTGGCGGGGAACGCTGCCTCCGCCGTCATCACCAGGGATTCCCAGGACAGCGGCTCGCCCTCGGACTCGGTGCGGCCGCGGGTGATGACATAGGGGCGGATCGCCGAGGCTCTCGGCACCTCGGGCCGCTCCGCCGTCACGGGGCGGCAGCCCCGTCGCGGGGCAGGCTGCTCAGATGTGCGCCGATCTTCGCCACCAACAACTGCATCTGCTGGGCCACCAGACCCACGTCGGCGTCCAGGTCGGTGGCGACCCCCAGGTGCGCGCCCACCCCGGCAGGGGTGAACAGCACGAACCCCTGGTCGGTCTCCAGCATCAACTGGCGTGTTCCGGCACCCCGCCCGAACAGCAGCGCGCTGGTGGACCGGCCCGTCATGGTCATCGCCGCGCAGGCCGCCGAGAGCGACTCCGCATCGGCGATGCTCAGGCTGGCCACCGGACCCGAGAGGTTCTCGGCGGAGGCGTGCCCGAGGCGCAACCCGTCCTCCGACACCACCACGGCGTGCCGGACGCCGGGAATCTCGGTAAGTGGACGGAGCATCCACCCCAGGTCGGGGAGTCGAGTGATGGTTCCGGTCACGGTCGGCCTCCGGCGTGCTTGTGCGGGGTACTGGGCAGGGACTGTCCGCCGTGCGGGGGCGACGCCGGTCCGGTGCCGCCGTCCGCGTCGACGGCCGCCCGGCCACGCAGCGTCCCGGAGACCACACTGGCGATCGAGGCGCGTGCCGCCTCCGGTGTCCAGGGTTCGGCGGGCGCGACAACGGGGTTCGGGGCGGGCGCCGAGTGCCGTGCGGCGGTCGTGGGCCGGGCTGCGCCGCGTCGGCTGCGCCGCTGGGGCAGCATGGGTGCGTCGGCCGGCTCGGAAGCGTCGTCGCGCACACCCGCCGGGGGGACGACAGGCCCGACCTGCTCGGCCGGTTCGGTCGCGGGGCGGCGGTGTGCGGCCGGCCTCGGCAGCGGGTCCGTCAGCAGCCGGAACGGTACGAACATCACCGCCCGTGTGCCGCCGTACGCCGAAGACCCGCTCAGCTCCACGTTGAAGCCCAGCTCCCGGCTCCAGCGCCCGGTACACGCCAGGCCGAGCCGGGGCACCGCACCCAGGCGGGTCAGGTCCAGGTCGTCGCGAAGCTGGCCGAGGGCCTGGTGCATGACGTCAGGGGGCATCCCCAGCCCGGCGTCATCGATCTCGATGACCGCACCGGCGCCAACCTCCCGCACACTGACGACCACGGGGGAACTGGACGGTGAGAACACCGTGGCATTCTCCAGAAGTTCGGCGATGGAGTGCATCAGCCCCTCCACGGCCGGGGGCACCACGTACAGGGTCTGCCCGCCGTGTACCTCGATCCGCCCGAACTCCACGATCCGGGACTGGGCGCCCCGTACGCAGTCGTAGAGCGAGACCGGACGGGTCTCCCGGCGGGCGGGCCAGATTCCGCACATCACGAGAAGTGTCTGCGCCTTGCGGGTCATCTGCGAGGCGGCGTGGTCGGCCTTCATCACGTTCGCCATCAGGAGAGGGTCTTCGATGGAGCGCTCCACCTCGTCCAGAACCTGCTGTTGCACGGTCGCCATCACGTGCATGGTGCGTGCCACGGATTCGAAGGCGGCCTGCACCGAGTCGCGCAGCGCGCGCTCGCGGTGCACGGCCGTGTCCGAGCCGAGCGCGACGACGACGGAGTCCAGCGCCCGGGCGAACTCCTCACCGGTGTCCTCCGGTGACGCCACCGGCCCCGGCACGCCGTCCAGTCGCTGTCCGGTCTGCAGCCGCTCGGCGATGGCCGGGACGCGTACCGCGGCCAGGTGCGCCACCTCGGTGCCCCGGGCGGTGGCCACTTCGGCCTCCCGGGCACGGTGTGAGCGTTCGGCGGACAGCCGTCGGATGAGGATCAGCACGAGGGCGGTCAGCAGGACGACGGCCGCGGCACAGGCTCCCGCGACGGCCCGATGCCACTCGGCGTCCGCGGTGACGGTGACCCACCCCGCACAGGCGGCGGCCGGCAGGGCGAAGGCCCATCCGGCGACGGCGGCGCTCGCACCGGGGTCGCGTCGTGGCTTCCTCAACGGTCGGCTCACCGCAGCGGTCCCGACCTGACGACCCTGCAGATACCGGTGCGAGCCACGAGAAGCGAAACCTTTCACGACACGTCGAACCCCCATTCGGGGCCTTGGGCATGCAAACAGTAGGTCAACCAGCTGCGTTTAGTCCGGTGTTGATTGCTTTCGGTCACCATAGGTGGCTGAAAATGACAGGTGGATGCCGGTGATCCGTCTTCTCCGGGGGTCCGTCTGTGGGGCGTCAGTGAACAACCCGCTGATCCACACCTTTCGACGAAGTCCTCTACCGGAGGTGCGGTCAAGAGTTGTGGGTCGGCTGACGTGGCTCAGGCTGCCAGGCTGTACATCGAACCGCGAAGGGGCCGCCGGGGCCGACAGGATGGCTGCCTGTGGCGAAGGGCGCCTGATCTTTCGCTTGGCCGTTACCCCGGAGGCCCGGGGGAACGGCCGGTCGCAGCGTGGTCGTCAGACGGTTCGGGCGACCACGCGGAGTCCTGCCCCGGTCACCTCCTCTCGGAAGAGCCCGCTGTCGTCAGTGCCACCGCCGTGGTGCCCAACCTGGGCAGGCAAACGGGCAGGGAGCCGTCCGGCCCCACCTGTATCGCGGCGCCTGTGCGGCCGAGATAGTCCGCCGCCCTCGCGTCGGAGACGGGGAAGCGTGCGGAGAGTCGGCAGGTGACGGGCTCCTCGGCGAGGGATTGGAGTCGTACGAGCAGGCGGCCCTCCTCCGGCACGGTCAGACCGACGATCCGTATGCGTGGGTCGTCGAGGGACAGCAGCGCGTAGGTGGCGCGGGGTTCGGGCTCGGCCGGGCGCAGGGCTCGTACCGCGACCAGGGGGCGACTGCCGGCGGCGGCCGTGCGCATGCCGAGCACCGGGCCGCCGAGGGCCGGTGCGCCCTCCCATCCGACGCTGTACCGGAACACGTGGTCGAACGCCTGCTCCGAGGGGAAGTTGGTGTCCCAGATGTTGTTGTGGACCCAGGAGAACACCGTGCCCGGCTCCTCCTGTGCCAGCGACTGCGGATACGGCACGTACGGGACGGCGATCCCGCCGACCTGGATCAGCGGCGCGTCCTGCGTGGCGAGGGCCGCGCTCAGGCCGTTCTCCTCCAGGCTGACCCAGCGGCGTACCGCCCGCATGTGCCGGGCCGAACCGGGGACCGTGGGCAGCCCCGTCCCGGTGACCCCGCCCGTCGCCTCCATCCGCACGGACGGGGACTCCATGGCGAACGGGAACGCGAAGAAGGCGCTCTCCTTGGTCAGGGTCGCGGACTTGTCGATCCGGTTCTCCAGATCGATCCGCGCACTCCCGTGCGGCAGACGGACCGTGACCCGCAGCCGCCGGGTTCCGGCCGGGGCGCATTCGTAGACGAGCGCCTGGCCGGTGGCGTCGGTGGTCCGTTCCACCAGGGCGGCCGGAGGGGCCGTCTGCCGTGCGGCCAGCAGGTGCATCGAGTCGTCCGCCGTGGTCTTGCTCGACTGGTGGTTGAACCCGCCGGCCGTCGCGTACTGGTCGTACAGATAGCCGTTGAAACCGACCGTGGCGTCCTGCCGGACCAGCTCCTTCCCGGTCCGCTTGTCCAGGACCGAGGCGATGCACGCGGACCTCAGGTCGATCCGGACGCGCAAGAACTCGTTCTCCAGAACCGTGGAGGTGTCCGCGGGGGAGTCCTGCTCCACCGGCCGCCCGGCCGTACGGATCGACACCGGCTCGATGTCCACCCGTACGGCACCGTGGCCCGGCACGTCCGCCAGCCTGAACAGCAGGAAGCGGCCGGCCGCCCGGTGGCGTTCGTTGCTCTGCTCCTCCTCGGTCACTTCCAGAATGGCGCCGTCACGGGAGTCGACGACCCGAACCGCCGCGTCGAGGGGCGCCGTGCTCTCCGGGAGGAAGAGACGAACGGCCTCGGACCGGTCCCAGCCGCACGTGTTGACGATGTAGAAACCGGCGAGCGTCCCCTCGCGCGGGGCCAGCGCGTCCCCCAGTGCCGTACTCGCGGCGTCGTGGAGGGTCTGTCCCCCGTCCTGGGCGCGCAGGGCCTGGGCGTACTTCCAGTGCCACTGCCGCTCGCCCGAGGCGTGGCCGTGGTCGCCGTGGGTCCACGGGTCACCGGCGCCCCAGGTGTGCTCGTTGAACAGGGAGGCCGCCCGGTACACCTCGGGTGCCGCCGCCGTGATGCCCGCTCCGCCCGGTGCCCCCAGGATCTCCGCGTGCCCCGCCAGGGTCTGTGCGTCGGCGAGCGCCGCCTGGCCGTCCCGGGTGGCGGCCAACGGTACGGCGCCCGCGCCGACGCCGTCGACCCACCAGTCCGTCCAGTCGCCCTCGAACGTCTCCAGCCGCTCCCCGAGCCGCTCCTCGGCGTCCGTGAAGAAGTCCTCGTTGCGCGAGGTGCGCAGGACGGGGAAGGCCCACTCCTCGTTCCAGCGGCGTACCGTGTCCGCGATGACACGGCGCGGCGGACCGTTGTCGGCGAACTTGCCCAGCACCCGCAGATGCAGGATGTCCCACGGGTAGGGGTCGCCCTTGAACTCCTCGTCCAGGACGGGGAACCCAGGGATCCCGCGGCCCTCGTGCGGGTACTGGTGGGTCGCGAGCGCGGAGAGGTAGGCGGGCAGCAGGTCGTCGACGCGGTCGAAGGACTCGTCGAACCCGAGGATCGACCCCTCCATGTAGGCGAGACCGTGCGGGGTGTCGGTGCGCCACACCAGCACCTCACGTCCGCTCGGCGCCCGCCAGCGGAACAGGCGCGGCAGATGCTGACCCCCGACGTGATGCGGCACCGCACGGCCGGCCCAGTTGTGGGCGACCGAGAGATAGCGGATCCCGCTGTCCGTGAGGACGTCGGGGAGCCCGACGACCTGTCCCGGCACGTCCGTCTGCATGGCCGTGTTGATATCGATACCATGCCGGGTGCGCAACTCGCGTACCGGGCGCAGCAGTTCATGGAGTTCGTCGGTGGAGCACGTCTCGGTGTGCAGGTTGAAGGGCATCGCGGTGAGCTCGATACGGCCCTCGCGGACCCGGTCGAGGAACTCCGCGACCAGTCGGGGCGGCCGGTTCTGCGACCAGTTCTCGTAGCTGAAGAACCCCTCGACGGCCCAGCGGAACTTGGACTCGTCCGGCCAGTCGTCGGTGGTGCGGCACAGTTCGAGCAGGGAGTCGAGGTACTTGCGTCCTTCGGCGAGCACGGTGCTCTGCGGGTCCGTGTACCCGATGTCCAGGTGCGCGTGCTGGACCAGGTGGAGCGTCCAGTGGCGCTGGGGGGTCAGCAGCACCTCGGTGCTCTCCTCGTCGGCGAGCTCCGGCAGTTCGACCAGGACGGGCGTCGCCGATTCGACCTCCGGAACCAGGAGCCGGGTTTCCCCGCCCGGTCCCGGCAGGATGTCGCAGCGCAGCTCGTTGCCGCCGAGCGAGGTGACGCGGGCACGGGTGACCGGCCGGCCGGCCGAGACGCGGACCGACTGGAGCAGGCCGCCCGCGCCGTCGCGTCGCAGGAGGGGTTCGCAGGAGAACCTGACCCGCTGTCCTGCGAGGGTCTTCTCGCAGGACACTGCGCGTTGCCGCAGGATGTCGCGGGCCATGTTCGAGTCCCACCAGGAGGGACGTGCGAGTTCGGGGCGGGGCATGGGAGGGGTCTCCACTCGTGGTTGTGCCGTCAGGTGTCGCTCGGGAGGCCGAGGATCAGGAGGGGTCGGCGGCGAGGCCGGCGAAGATCTGGATCATCGCGGACTGATGGAGCGTCTCGGCCTGCGCTTCCGGGGCGTGGTCGCCGCCGCCGGAGGGCTGGAACCGGAACAGGCCGTCGGCGGGCGTCCGGTTCTCCTTCCAGGTCCGCTCGGCATAGGCCGCCGCCGTCGTGCGGTAGTCCGGGTCGGGGCGCACCTCGTCGAGGATGCGGAGGTTGTCGAAGTAGAAGGCGTTGAAGATGGCCGGCTGGTCGTGCAGCCGCTCGCCCTGCTTCCAGTACGCGAGCGATCCCGCGGCGTCCTCGACGGCGCGGTCGAGGTACGTGCGGTCCCCGGTGGCGCTGTAGAGCGTGGTGGCGGTCCCGATCATCGCGCCGGAGTTGTACGTCCACAGGGTCTCGTTGACCGTTCCGTCGTCGTCACGGCTGTTGTCGTACAGGCCCGGGGAGCGGCGCAGGCATGACCAGTTCCACTCGTACCACTTCTCGGCGCTCGCGAGGTACCGCTCGTCGCCCTCGATGGCGTAGAGCTCTGCGGCCAACTGGGCGGACAGTCCTGTGACGTTGGCGGCACGCATGTAGTTGTCCGGTGAGTCGACCCAGTGCATGCCTCCGGGGCACGGCTTGGCGGGGTCGTCGTCCCAGCCCCGGCCGACGACGTCGAAGGTCTCCGCCGCCCGCCGGAGATGGAGCTCGTCCCCGGTCGACCGGTACTGGTCGAGGAAGGTCAGCCCGACGACAGCGTTGTCGTCGTAGAAGACGTCGCCGCCCTGACCGAGCGGGGCCGGCAGGTAGGAGTCGTACCCGGGCCTGCCGTCGCGGGGGTTGAAGTAGAGCCGAAGGGTCGAGAAGCGCTCGGCCGCGTCCTGCTTGTAGTGGGCGCCGGCCTCAGGGAGTTCGGCCAGGTCGACGGTGGCGGCAGCGGCCTCGCGCAGCGGCCAGATGTAGGAGTGCTCGTTCTCCTCCTGCATCCGCGGAGTCTTCTCCAGGTAGAGGCCGTGCTGCTCCGTTCCCTGGTAGAGGTGTTGCTGCAGTGAGCGGTAGCTGGTCTCGGCGCGGTGGGTCCAGGTGGAGGCGTCGGTCTCCGCTCCTCCGCCGCCCGCGGCGGCGGGGCCCGCCGACAGCGCCCCGCAGAGAACGGCCAGGGCCAGTGCGGCTCGTACGGGTGTCTTCATCATGGTCTGCCTTTCGTGGAGGCGGGGGAGGGGAGCGGTGACGGGTGGGCGCCCGGGGCTCAGCCGTGCAGCCTGAGGCTGCTGACGAAGAAGCGCTGCGCGGAGAAGAACAGGACGACGGTCGGCAGGGAGACCAGGAGGGCTCCGCCGAGGACGACCGGCGGCCCCACGCTGGAGTAGTTGCCCTGGAGTTCCGCCAGCGCGGCCATGACCGGGCGGATGTTGCTGCTGGTGGAGAGCGTGATGCCGAAGAGCAGGTCGTTCCAGACGGCGACGAACTGGAAGACGAAGGCGGCCACCATGGCGGACCAGGACAGCGGCACATGGATCTGCCAGAAGATCCGCCACCACGAAGCACCGTCCATCCGGGCGGCCTCGATGATCTCCGGTGCGAGGGTCAGCGCGAAGTTCCGCATGATGAAGTAGGCGAACGGGACGGCGATCGCGACGTACACCAGGAACAGCCCGAACTGGGCGTCGTAGAGCCCGGTGCCGGCGTACGCGAGGAAGAGCGGGCGCAGGAAGACCTGGAGCGGCAGCAGGGTTCCGGAGTAGATCAGCCAGAACCACAGGGTCTTCCGTTTGACCGGCATGATGACGGTCGCGAACGCGGCCATGGTGGCCACCAGGATGGCGGCCGTGGCGCTGGTGACGGCGTAGAGCAGACTGTTGCCCATGGCGGGGCCCAGCTCCGCCTGGGTCCAGGCCTGGGAGATGTTGTCGAAGAGGCCGAACCCCTGCGGCCACCAGTGGGGCTCCCCGCTGTAGTCGGCGGCGGGCACCAGGGCGTTGACGAGCAGGAGCCAGGTGGGCAGCGCCCAGATCAGCGAGGTGACCACCAGGACCGTGTTGCGCAGTACGCGTCCCGGTGCGGGGCGCGGCCGCGGGGCACGCCCGGATGTGGTGAGTGTGGGCATGATCAGGTGCCTTTCGGGGTCAGCTGACGCCTCAGGTACAGCCACGAGGTGAGCAGCACGATGGCGGTGAGGACGACCGCGACCGCCGCGCCCGCTCCGGGATGCAGGGCGAGGAAGGTCTCCTGGTACATCGAGACGGCGAGCGTCTCCGACTGTCTGCCGGGTCCTCCCTGGGTGAGCACCCAGATCAGGTCGAAGGATTTGAGGCCGCCGACGAGGCTGGTGCCGACGACGATCACCGACACGGTCCGCAGTTGCGGCAGGACGACGTACCAGAACTTCCGCCAGCCGGCCGCGCCGTCCAGGGCGGCGGCCTCCAGGGTCTCGGGCGGGATGGTCTGCAGTCCGACCAGGAAGAGGATCACGGCGACGCCGGCGGCCTGCCAGGTGTTGGCGATGATCATGACCAGCGTGTTGCCCGGCCATTCGAGGAGCCATCCCTGGGCGAACGAGTCGAGGCCGAAGGCCCTGAGTGCCTGGTTGGCGGCGCCGTCGGTGGTGAGGACGAAGTTCCACACCACCGCGACGGCCGAACCGGAGAGGGCGTAGGGCAGGACGACGAGCAACCGGGCCATCCGGGACCACCCGCCGCTGTGGGTGAGTACCGCGATGGCCAGACCCAGCACCATCGGGAGGGCCACCGAGCCGACCACCCACATCAGGGTGTTCTGGACCGACCGGACCAGGGTCGGGTCGTTGAGGAAGAGCGTGTAGTTGTCGAGACCGGCGAAGCCGGAGACGCGCCGGTCGTCGAAGAAGCTGCGGTGGATGGTCGTGGCGAACGGAAGCAGCAGCAGGGCGCCGACGAAGAGGACGGCGGGGGCCAGGAATCCGGCGCCGGCCAGCCTGCTCCCGGCCTGCCGGGGGCCGCGGCGCCGGTCCGCGGGCCGACCCGGACGCCGGTCCGGGCGGGCGCTCGGCCGGGGTGGCGACGGTCGGCGTTGTTCGACGGAGGAGCTCATGCTTCGTCCCTCTCCCACGCGGCCCACTCCTTCGCCGCCCGGTCGGCCATGCTGCGCAAGGTGGAGCGGGGGGAGGATGCGCCGGTCATGAAAGCGCCCAGGTCGTCGGTGTTTCCCTGGACGAGGTTGGGCGGGCCGGACTCGCCGTAGCGCGGCAGCTGCGTCCAGCGCTCCTCCAGCGCACGCTGCTTGAGGCCGGCCATCACCGGATTGCCCGGCCTGGAGCGAGGATTGGCCGAGGCGTCCTGGAGGAAGTCCGTCCACACCTTCTGGACCTTCGGGTCGAGCCAGTTCGCGGCGTTCGCCATCGCCGCCTCGTGCGAGACGGCCTTCCTGGGGACGGCGAGCACACCGGACTCGGTGATCACGGAACGCCGGGTGGAGGCCTCGACCGGCGGCAGGACGAACGCGTCGAAGTCGGTACCGGGCTTCAGACCCGTGGCGGCGATCCCCTGCGACTGCCAGGAGCCGTGCAGGAACATGCCGACGCGCCCCGACTTGAGGGCGGCGGCGCCGTTGTTCTGGTCGAAGTCGGCCGGCGTCATCCAGCCCTTGCGCATGAAGTCCTGCCAGATCTGCAGGGCCTGGTGCGCCTGCGGGTCGGTGTACCGCGCCTTTCCGCTGACCAGCTCTCCGTAGAACTCCGGGTCGACCTTGCTGACCAGTTCCTGGAACCACTCGTAGGCGGGCCAGTTGCCGGTCTGTGTCGCGACGAACGGGATGACCCCGGCCTTCTTCAGCACCTCGGCGTTGTGCAGCAGCTCCTCCCAGGTGTCGGGAGCGCGCAGTCCGTGCTTGCGGAAGAGGGCCGTGTTGTAGAAGAGCACGTAGTACGACTCGTAGAGGGGCACCCCGTAGACCGCGCCGCGGTAGGACATCGGCTCCCGGGCCTGCTCGGTGACCCAGCCCTTGCGCTCGTACGCGCTCCACAGGGAGGAGAGGTCGCTGAGTTCCCCGGTGCGGGCCAGTGACTTGAGGAAGTAGCCCGACGCCCACTTGATCATGTCGGTGGCCTTGGTGGTCTGCAGGGAGATCTGCGTGACCTGCTTGTACGACGTGGGGTTCGGGTTGGACAGCGGCCGCAGCGCGTAGCCGGTGAGCTTCTTCAGCTCGCGCCCGGCCGCGACGTACCCCTGGTCCCAGGTGGCGTTGTCGTTGGCGAGTGACGTGGTCCCCGGCTGGACCGCCGTGCTGTTCCCCCGGGCGCAGCCGGCCAGCATCGCCGCGGCTCCCGCTCCGATTCCCGCCAGGACGCTGCGGCGGCCGAGCGGAGGGGGCGACTGTGGTGTCGCCTGGCCGATTGATCTCATGGTTCCCTTCCCTTGGACCCGACGGGGATCCCGGCTCTGGGGTGTGATGGGTGGGAGGGTGCGACCCTCCAAGAGATCTCGCCGTACCGCACGCTGCGGCGGTCCGGATTGCCAAGATGTTAACGACACCACATGGGCTGGACAAGGTTCCGTGGCGAGAAAACATCGCGCTCCGCTGTCTAGCAGGCTGTATGTGCCTGCCGCACACTCTCCCCTTGTTGGGTCAGAAAGTTATCGTTACCATTCCAGTGCACCCCCCACCCACCTCTCCAGGAGTACCTGTGCGCGCAGAGCCTCGCCCCTATGAACGCAACCCGCGCTACCCGGCCCTCGGTACCGTGGTCAGCGGGTGGCACGAAGCGGTCGCGACGATGCCCACGGCGCCCGCCGTTCTGGCGGTGGACGGGCCGGCGGCGCTGGACTGGAACGCGGGGGGCCCGGGGGGCAAACCCCCCCCCCCCCCCCCCCGCCCCCCCCGCAAAGGGCGCCGAGTGGCGCGCCGCGGGTCGAGCGCGGCGGGGGGCGCGCGGGGGGGGGGGGGCTTGGGGGGGGGGGGGGGGGGGGCGCCCCCGGTCGCTTGTGCGTTCCCCCCGGGGGGGCGGCCCCCCCCCGGCCTCCCGGTCACGGTCCTCGATGTGCGCGAGCGCTGGTCGTCGGCGGCGGTGGAGCGCCTGTGCACACCTCCCGCCGACTCCGATGCCTTCTTCCTGCCGCTCGCCGAGTTCGAGATGGCCGACCTCTTCGACGACACGCCCTCCGTCGAACGGCCCGCGCAGGGCGTCCTGCTGGTCTTCGGCCCCGGCGCCGCCCTCTGCTCACCCGATCTGATCTGGTGGGCGGAGCTGCCCAAGCGCTACGCCGAGCGGGCCGTGGCGTCCGGAACGCTGCCCGTGGGGGCCAATCTCGGACGCCCCGACACACCGGGTGAACTGCGCAGCCTCTTCTACATCGACTGGCCCGTCACCGACCGGCACCGCGACGCGCTGGCGCCGAGGATCGACCGCTGGGTCGACGTCCAGGACCACCGGGCGCCTTCCTCCCTGGACGGCACGGCGATGCGCGCCACCCTCGCCGCCCTCGCCGGACAGCCGGTGCGCACCCGCCCCTACTTCAACTCCACCGCCTGGGGCGGCCACTGGGCCGTCGACAAGCTCGGCTTCGAGCCCGACGACGGCAACACCGCTCTCGGCTACGAGCTGATCGCCCCCGAAGCGGGCGTCCTCGTCGGCCAGAACGCCGGAGCGCAGGTCGAGCTGCCCTTCCAACTGCTGTGCGTGCTGTACGCCGAACAGTTCCTCGGCACGGACGTACACCGGCGTTTCGGCACGTCGTTCCCCATCCGCTTCGACTATCTGGACACCGTCGGTGGCGGCAACCTCTCCCTGCACTGCCACCCGCGCGAGCAGTACATGAGGGAGACCTTCGGCTGGCCCTACACCCAGCACGAGACGTACTACGTCACGGCGAGCGAGCCCGGTTCCCAGGTCCTCCTCGGGCTGCGGCAGGACACGGACGTCGACCTCCTGCGCAAGGAGGTGGAGGCGTCCTCGGCGCACGGCGTCCCGCTCCGCGTCGAGGACCACGTCCAGGCCTTCGCCGCCGACCCCGGACAGCTGTTCATGATCCCCGCGGGCACCCCGCACGCCTCCGGGGCGGGCAACCTCGTCCTGGAGATCAGCGCGACACCGTATCTGTACTCCCTGCGCTTCTACGACTGGCTGCGCCGCTCCACCTCCGGCGTACCCAGGCCGCTGTCCCACCGCCACGGCTTCGCCAACCTCGACACCGACCGGCGCGGGGCGCGGGTCGTCGACGAACTGGTCCAGCAGCCCCGCGTCCTGCGCGAGGGCAGGGGCTGGCGGGAGGAGGTGATCGGCGCCCTTCCCGAGATGTTCTACGCGGTCCACCGCTTCGTCCTCGACGGCACGAGCCCGGCGGAGGACGACACCGAGGGCCGGTTCCACATCCTCAACGTCGCCGCGGGGGACGGCGTGGTGGTGGAGACCGCGGACGGCCGCCACCACGACCTGGCCTTCGCCGAGACCCTCACCGTCCCGGCATCCGTCGGCGGCTATCGCCTCGTGCCCATCGGCTCACGTCCCGTACAGGTCGTCAAGTCGCTGGTGACACCGTCATGACCCAGGTCCCCGTGCTGGAGATAGGCGGCACCCACGTCACCGCGGCCCTGGTCGACACCGCGACCGGACTGCCGGTCGACGGGTCCGTCGTACGCGGGCCGGTGCCCGCCGACGCGGCAGCCGAGGAGATCATCGACTCCTTCGCCGGAACCGCCCGCCGGATCGCGGCGCCCGAAGGAGCACACTGGGGCGTCGCCGTGCCGGGCCCCTTCGACTACGCGTCCGGTGTCGGCAAGTTCCGGGGAATCGGCAAGTTCGAGGCGTTGCACGACGTCGACGTCGGCGCCGGACTGCGGGAGCGACTGAACCGCCCGAGTGCCGTCAGCTTCCTCAACGACGCCGACGCGTTCGCCCTCGGAGAGCATCACGGCCCCGCCGGGACACGGTGGAACAGGGCGGTCTACGTCACGCTGGGCACCGGCGTCGGCTCCTCCTTCCTGCGCGACGGCCACCCGGTCACCGAGGGGACCGCGGTGCCCCCCGAAGGGCGGGCCCACCACATCACCCTCGACGGGCGGCCGCTGGAGGAGGTGATCTCGCGTCGGGCGATCCGCTCGCGGTACGCCCGGGCCGCGGGCATCCCGGAACCGGACGAGGGACCGGACGTCAGCGCCATCGCCGATCTGGCCCGCCGGGAGGACCCGCACGCCGCCGCGGCGCTCGGCGAGTGCTTCACGGCCTTGGGGCGGGCTCTGGCGCCCTGGTGCGCCGCGTTCCGGGCGGACGCGACGGTGGTCGGCGGATCCATGGCCCGGTCCTGGGACCTCATCGGGCCCGCCCTGCGCGAGGGCCTCGGCCTCGGGGCCCGGGGTGTCGGGCGGGAAGCCGCCGGCATCGTCTCCCGGATGAGCCTGCACACCGCCCGGCGGCCCGGGGACGCGCCCCTGATCGGCGCCGCGTACTGGGCCCTGCGGAAAGCGCCGGAAGAAGGCACGGCGCGGCTCGCCCTCTCCTCGGCCGGCCACTCGGGCTCCCTGGCCAGCCACCCGGGCTCCTCGGCCGGCCACTCGGGCTCCCTGGCCGGCCACCCCGGCTCCCCGGCCGGCCATCCGGGCCGCGACTCCCGCAGAGAGGCTCCCTCGTGAGAACCACACTCCCGTCCACCCCGGGGGAGCTGCCGGGGCCGCCCGCCGGGGCGGAAGCGGACACCACTCCCGTATTCCCTAGAATGGCGGCTCCGCCTGCGGATCCGGCAGCTCGGTGGCGGCACGGGCCCCCCGACGTCACGAGGGAAGGAACGGCTGTGGCGCAGCACCGGCCAAGTGGCGTCACCGCGCCGACGATGCGTGACGTCGCCACGCACGCCAAGGTCAGCGCCATGACCGTCTCCCGGGTGCTCAAGGGTGACCCCAAGGTCGCCGAGGCCACCAGGCAGCGGGTGCTGGGCGCCGTCGACGCGCTGGGGTACCGCCGCAACGAGACGGCGCGTCGCCTCAGGGTCGGCGGCAGCGGAATGATCGGCCTGGTCGTCACCAACCTGGCCAACCCCTTCTATTCACGGTTGGCGCTCGGCGTCCAGGAAGCGGCCTACGAGCACGGCCTGCGGGTGCTGCTCTCCAACTCCGCCGAACAGGTCGACCGTGAGAAGGGGTTGGTGGAGGACCTGGCCGCCAGCCAGGTCGACGGGATGATCGTGGTGCCGGCCGGCGGCAGCCACCGCCATCTGGCACCGGCCGCGCTGCGCGGCATTCCGATCGTCCTCGCCTCACGGCCGCCCGGGGGCATGGAAGCCGACTGCGTCCTCGTGGACGACTTCGGCGGAGCCCAGGCGGCGACCAGCCGGCTGATCGAGGACGGACACCGCCGGATCGGGTTCCTGGGAAACCCGCCCGCGCTCTACACCGGAGCCGAACGCTTCCGCGGCTACTGGGCCGCCCATGAGGAAGCCCGCCTGGAACCGGACGAGCGCCATGTCCGCCGCGGGCCCACCGACGTCGCCACCGCCGAACGGGCCGCGCTGGATCTGCTGCGAGACCCCGACGCCCCCACCGCCCTCTTCTGCACCAACAACCGTCTGACCCAGGGCGCCATCCGCGCTCTGCGGACCCTCGACGTACCGGTCTCGCTGGCCGGCTTCGACGACTTCGACCTCGCGGACGTCCTCGGTCTGCCGCTGACGATCGTGTCCTACGACGCCGACGAGATCGGGCGCAGGGCCGGCCGGATGCTCATCGACCGGATCAGCGCCGGGGCCGGCGCCGACCTGCCCGCGCGGCGTTCGACGGTCCCCACCGAGGTCATCCGGTACGGAACGCAGCCTTCCTGAGACCCGAACCTCTGCTCGCGCCGGTGTCCGCCGTCACACGGTGGGCATCGCGGGGCGACCTGAGCCCCGAACCTCGGCTCCCGCCGGTGCCCGCCGTCACACGGTCGGCATCGCGGGCAGACCTGAACCCCGAACCTCCGCTCCCGCCGGTGCCCGCCGTCACACGCTCGGCATCGCGGGCAGACCTGCCTCCGCTCACGCAGAACTCTGGATGGAGTCACCTTGCACGACGACCGCACGCTCACCGAGAACCGTCTCGCCCGGGTGCTCGAACTGCGCCTGAGGCCCGCGGTCCATGTCCGTTCCCTCCCGCTGGAGGTCAGCGCCCACCACGTCCCCGGCGAACCCGTGCCGGTGCCTGACGGCATAGCCGGGCCCTACCGGCCGATCGCCCCCGGAGCGAGCTGGGGACCGGCCTGGTCCACCACCTGGTTCCGGGTCCGGGGCACGGTTCCCCAGGACTGGGCGGGGGAGCGGGTCGAGGCGGTGCTCGACCTCGGCTTCGGGGCCACCCAGCCAGGGTTCTCCGCCGAGGGGCTCGTGTACCGCCCCGACGGCACTCCGGTGAAGGCGCTCAACCCGCGCAACACCTGGCTGCTGATCGCAGAACGGGCCCAGGGCGGCGAGGACTTCGAGTTTCACATCGAGGCGGCCGCCAACCCGTTGATCTTCGACCCCGACGCGGCGGGCGACCCCTTCGTCCCCACCCGTGCCGGGGACGTGGCCCCCTGGCTCCGCGCGGAGGCGGGCGGGACATCCGCCGACACCCCCCTGTACCGTCTGCGGCGCATGGACGCGGCGGTCTTCGACGAGACGGTCTGGGAGCTGGTCCAGGATCTGGACGTCCTCTCCGGGCTCATGCGGCAACTGCCCGAGGACTCCTCGCGCCGCCACCAGATCCGGCACGCGGTGGGCAGGGCCCTGGACGTGATCGACCTCCAGGACATCGGTGGCACCGCCGGGCGGGCCAGGGCCCTGCTGGCCCCGGTCCTCGCCGCGCCCCCCCCCCCCGGCGCCCCCCCCCGGCGCGCCCCCCCCGGGGGAGTCCGGCGGGGACGGTCAGACCCGGGGGGGGGGGGGCCGCGCGCGGTCCCCCCCGCCCGGCCACCCCGGTGGCGGCCGGCTCGGGGCGGGGG
>NZ_JAFEUF010000015.1:0-24431 GCF_016901035.1 Streptomyces durocortorensis | reverse complement strand
CCGGCCCCGGTGAGCCCCGGGCGCGGGCGCGGCTGGCCGGCCGCGGCCGGCGGGGGTTCCTCGTGCGCGTTGCGGGGGGGGGGGGCGCCGGGCGCCCCCCCCCCCCCCCCCCCCCCCCCCCCCCCCCCCCCCCACCGGATCTCGGCGATCGGACACGCCCACATCGACACGGCCTGGCTGTGGCCGGTGCGGGAGACCGTCCGCAAGGCCGCCCGCACCGTGTCCAACGTGACGGCGCTGATGGACGACCACCCCGACTTCCGCTTCGTCATGTCGCAGGCACAGCAGCTGGCCTGGCTGAAGGAGGAACGACCCGAGGTGTACTCCCGGGTGCTGGAGAAGGCGGCGACCGGACAGTTCCTGCCGACCGGCAGCCTCTGGGTCGAACCCGACACCAACCTCTCGGGAGGCGAGTCCCTGGTCCGGCAGTTCGTCCACGGCAAGAGGTTCTATCTGGAGGAGTTCGGTGTCGAAACACGCGACATGTGGCTCCCCGACACCTTCGGCTACAACGCCGCACTGCCCCAGCTCATGAAGCTCGCCGGCATCGACTGGTTCCTCACGCAGAAGATCTCCTGGAACACGACGAACGCCTTCCCCCACCACACCTTCTGGTGGGAGGGCATCGACGGGTCGCGCGTGTTCAGCCACTTCCCGCCCGTCGATTCCTACAACGGCGATCTCTCCGGCGCCGACATCGCCCACACCGAGCGCAACTTCCGCGACAAGGGGCCCGCGAACCGCTCCTTGGTGCCGTTCGGCTACGGCGACGGCGGAGGCGGCCCGACGCGCGAGATGCTGGCACGGGCCCACCGGCTCGCGGATCTGGAAGGCTCCGCGAAGGTGCACATGGAAAGCCCTGCGGACTTCTTCGCCCAAGCCCACGAGGAGTACGCGGACGCTCCGGTCTGGGTCGGCGAACTCTATCTGGAGCTGCACCGCGGCACCCTCACCAGTCAGCTGGCCACCAAACAGGGCAACCGACGCTGTGAGCACCTGTTGCGGGAAGCGGAACTGTGGTCGGCCACCGCCACGGTGCTCCTCGGCGACCCTTATCCGTACGCCGCGCTCGACCGCCTCTGGAAGACCGTTCTGCTGCATCAGTTCCACGACATCCTGCCCGGCTCCTCCATCGCCTGGGTCCACCGGGAGACCGAGGAGGCCCACGAGCAGGCGGCCCGGGAACTGGAACTCCTCGTCGAAACCGCGTTGCGTCGCCTGGCCGGCCCACCGGACGCGCCAGGAAGCTCGATCGTCTTCAACGCGGCCCCGCACACCCGTGACGGCGTCCCCGCGCTGGGCGGTACGCCGCGCGCCGCGGCGCCGCGGGTCACACCCGTACGGGAAGGCGATGACGGCGGTTACGTGCTGGACAACGGACTGGTCCGTATCACCGTCGACGCCCGCGGGCTGATCACCTCCGCCTACGATCTGTCCGCCGGACGCGAGGCTCTCGCACCCGGAGCCGTCGGCAATCTCCTCCAGCTCCACCAGGACTTCCCGAACCAGTGGGACGCCTGGGATCTCGACGCCTTCTACCGCAACACCGTTCAGGACCTCACCGAAGCGGATCAGGTCACCGTCCGCGGGGACGCGGTCGAGATAGTGCGGTCCTTCAACCGGTCCCGTATCCGTCAGCTCCTGACCCTCCGCGAGGGCACCCGCCGACTCGACATCGAGACCACGATCGACTGGCGGGAACGCGAGAAGATCCTCAAGGCGGCCTTCCCCTTCGACCTGCGCGCCGATCACTCCACGAGCGAGATCCCCTTCGGCCATGTCCAGCGGCCCACGCACTCCAACACCAGCTGGGACGACGCCCGCTTCGAGGTGTGCGCCCACCGATTCCTGCACCTTGCCGAGCCCGGCTGGGGAGCGGCCCTGGTCAACGACTCGACGTACGGCCACGACGTCACCCGGGACGTACGCCCGGACGGCGGCACCACGACCACCGCCCGGCTCTCACTGCTCCGGGCACCCCTCTTCCCCGACCCGGAAGCAGACCAGGGCGCCCACCGACTGCGCTACGGACTCGTGGTCGGCGCGGACATCGCCGACGCGGTCCGCGAGGGCTACGCCTTCAACCTCGCCGAGCGCACGGTCGCCGGCGCGGCCGCCGTCCCGCCCCTCGTCGAAGTCGATCACGACGCGGTCGTCATCGAAGCGGTCAAACTCGCCGACGACGGCTCGGGGGACGTGATCGTGCGCCTCTACGAGTCGCTCGGCGGACGAGCCGCGGCACACCTCCGTACCGGATTCCCGGTGACCACCGCGCTGACGACCGACCTGCTGGAAAGGCCACTGGCGGACGCCCCGCACCTGCCTGTCACCGATGCCGGGATCCCTGTCGCTCTGCGGCCCTTCCAGATCGTGACGGTACGTCTGACCCGCCGTCCGCTCTCACCATGAACGGCCCCCCGGTGCGTGAGCCACGCGCTGCGCCACCACGTCCGTGGGGATCTTCTCTGCTGCACGAACGTGCTTCGCCCTGCCCTCGGGGGCAGGGCGAAGGTGCTGTGTGATTACGGAG
This sequence comes from Streptomyces durocortorensis, assembly GCF_016901035.1. Classification (GTDB taxonomy): domain Bacteria; phylum Actinomycetota; class Actinomycetes; order Streptomycetales; family Streptomycetaceae; genus Streptomyces; species Streptomyces durocortorensis. The sequence continues at coordinate 21,901 of NZ_JAFEUF010000015.1, read as the reverse complement.
GTGGCGCTCAGGGGCGGTCGGTCGGCTCGTCCTTCGCCGGCAGGGTCAGGGGCGACTGAGCACCGGATGCATGTCCGGATGCGGCGACTTGGTGGCCGTGGAGTCGATACACCATGTCGTCGGGACAACGGTCCAGGCGACTTTTCAGGGTCGTAGGTCCGAGCCGATCACGCGGGGTCCGCGACCGTGGGGGCGGTGGGGTTCGGGATGGCGATGGTGGGGGCGTACTGGGCTGCCTGTGCGTCGAACATGGCGGCATACCGCCCGCGTGCGGCGATGAGTTCGTCGTGCGTGCCGTGCTCGACGAGGCGCCCCGCGTCGAGGACGTGGATGTGGTCGGCGTGGCGGACGCCGGACATGCGGTGGGTGACCAGGACGACGGCCCGGTTCGGGGCGGCGAGGCGCCGGATGCGCTCGAACGCCGCGATCTCGGCCTCGGGATCGAGCGCGGAGGTGGGCTCGTCCACGATGAGGACGCTGTCCGCCTGCGAGGTCGCACTGCGCCAGTGGGTGCGGGCGAGGCCCACCTTCTGCCACTCGCCGCCGGAGAGTTCGATCGCCCCGCGGAACATCCGGGCCAGCAGACTGCGCAGGCCGCTGGGGAGCTTGGCGATGACGGGTGCGGCGCCGGCGTAGTCGACCGAGGGCTGCAGATCCTGTGGCGTCGCCGCGTGGGCGGGACGGCCGAGGCGGATGTTCATCGCGGCGGTCACCGGCCAGCGCTGGAAGTCCTGGGTGAGCAGGGAGACGCGCTCGAAGACCTGAGCGCGGTCGAGGCCGGTGATGTCCTCCGTGCCCCAGCGCAGGCTGCCTGTCTGGGGCAGCAGCAGGCCCGAAAGGACCTTCATGAGGGTGCTCTTGCCGGAGCCGTTCTCACCGACCACGGCGGTGACCGACCCCATCGGCAGGGTCAGCGACACCTCCTCCAGGGCGGCGGTGTCACGGTCGGGATAGCGGTAGGTGACCTGGTCCAGGCCGATCTCCCCGACCCGCTCCGGCACGGGGTCGCCGCCTGCGGGGATGGTGCGTTGTACGGCCTCGGTGAGGAACCGGCCGTGATCGCGGACGTAGAGGGACTCCTCGTGCAGCTGGTTGATGTTCATCACCAGCGCGCCCAGGCTCGCCGAGCCGGTCCGTACCGCGATCACCGCGGTCCCGGCGACGGCGAGGCTCATGTGGCCGGCGATGATCAGCCAGAACATCGCGCCGTAGGTCGCGGCCATCGCCAGCCCGGACAGCGCGGAGGCGACCCATTCGGTCAGCGCCTTGCTGGAGGCGAGGCGTTCCTGTTCGGCCTCGGCGCTCTCGGCCATGCGTTCGTAGCGGCTGAGGAGGAAGGCCCCGACGGCGTGGAGGCGGACCTCCTGGGCTGCGGTGCGCTCGGTGAGCAGATTCCCGATGAGGCGGCCGGCCCGCACGTGCTCGATCCATGTCATCACCGACACGTACCGCTCCTGAGCCACGCGCATGGCGCCCCAGCCGCGCGGGGCGGCGATGAGGATCAGCATGGGCAGCAGGAGGGGATGGAGCACGGCGAGAACGCTCGCGGTGGCGATCAGGGAGATCAGGCCGTTCAGCGCGGAGACACAGGCGCCGATCATCCGGCGGGCGGAGCCGGGTCCGTGCTGGGCCACGTCGACGAGCCGCCGGAAGTCGGGGTCGTCGATGGCTTCCAGCTCGACGCCGGAGGCGGCCGCCAGGTACTGGGTGGTGGCGATCCGCTCCACCTTCGGCTCCAGGCGCCCCGCGCGGGAGGTGGACCAGGCGGCGAGCGCGGAGTTGACGACACCGATGGCGGCGGCGGCCAGCAGGCCGGGCAACAGTGCGTGCAACCGCTGCTCGGCGCTGCCGGTTCCGGCCAGCAGCGCGTGCATGACGGCGTTGACCGCGAGCAGGCCGACGGCCGCCGCGATCCCCTGGCCGATCTCGCTGACCGCCACGGCCACGAGTGCGCGCCGGTCGGCCTGCCACGCCATGCGCAAGGTGGCGCCGACGAGCGCGGGCATCGAGCGGAGCGCCGACATCATGGTCAGGTCCAGGCCCGCGTGCTCGTGGTGGGACCAGCCCATGTCGTAGCGCAACGGACCGCCGAACAGCTCCTGTTCGGCATCGGAGACCCGGGGCTCGGCCATTTTCACCGGTCCGAAGAACCTCTTCACCGGGCGCCCCCCGAGAGGGCGGCGGTGTTTTCGAACGCCGGATGGACGAGCGCAGCGTGGCGTAAGGGATGCATGAAGGGCTCCTCGCGGCAAGATGCGGACAGGTGATCGGGTAACGGAGGTCCTGCTGTCGCCGTAACGGGTGGGCGTGGGCGAAATCTAGAACCCGAATTCGAATAGCGGGCCCGCGCCTTGTGCGGTCGATCGCGGCGGGCCGTGGTCCCGTGTTCGATCACTCATGTGGGTTGGGGTAGCCCGTCCGGGGGATTGCCCGGAGTCGCCGTGCTCGGGGCCTTCGGGATGTCCGGGTGTCGAGGTGTCGGGTGAAAGTCACCTCGGCGGCGGCGTTGTCCTCCGGGTGAACCGATGTATAGCCTGAGTTATGGCATGTGACATTGCACTAGGGGGCGGTCATGGAAGTCGTCATCCTCGGCGCGGGCATCGTGGGCGCCGCGTGCGCGTTTCACGCCGCCTCGGCCGGCCTCGACGTCACGGTCCTCGACCGGGGGCCCGTCGGTGCGGGCACGACCAGTCGAGGGGAGGGCAACATCCTCCTCTCCGACAAGGAGCCCGGCCCCGAACTGGAGTTGGCCCGGCTCAGCCGTGATCTCTGGGACGAGGCGGCCGATGAACTGGGTCCGGAGACCTTTGAGTTCGAGGCCAAGGGCGGCTTGGTCGTCGCCGGCGCGCCCGAAGGCCTCGCCGCCCTGCACGCGTTCGCCGCACGTCAGGCCGCTGCCGATGTCCGTACCGAACTCGTGGACCGAGTCGGCGAGTTCGAACCGCATATCGCTCCCGGCCTCCCCGGCGGCGTCCACTACCCGCAGGACGCCCAGGTGCAGCCCGTCCTCGCGGCGGCCGCCCTGCTGCGGGCCGCCGTCCGGCGCGGTGCCCGGGTGCGTACCGGCGAGGCCGTCGCCGCAGTCACCGGAACCGGCGGGCGGATCACCGGAGTTCGCACGGCCGACGGCGTGGTGCTGCCCGCCGATGCCGTGGTCAACGCCGCCGGTACGTGGGGCGGCGAGGTCGGCCGCCGGCTGGGCGCACCCGTCGAGATCCTCCCGCGCAGGGGTTTCGTCCTCGTCACCGAACCGCTGCCGCCGATGATCCGGCACAAGGTCTACTCCGCCGACTATGTCGCCAACGTCGCCTCCAGCGACGAGGGACTGGAGACCTCGTGCGTCGTCGAGGGCACCCGCGCGGGCATCATCCTGATCGGCGCCAGCCGCGAACGCGTCGGCTTCGACACCGCGATGAACCCGGCCGTGGTGGCCCTGCTCGCCGCGCAGGCGTGCCGCCTCTTCCCGTTCCTGCGGGACGTCCACCTGATCCGCGCCTACCGGGGCTTCAGGCCGTACTGCCCCGATCACCTGCCGGTCGTCGGCCCGGACCCCCGCGTCCCCGGCGTCCTCCACGCGTGCGGTCACGAGGGTGCCGGCATCGGCCTCGCCCCCGGGACCGGCGCCCTCATCACCGCTCAGATGCTCGGCCGACCCTGGCGCGGCGCCGATCCGGCCGCCCATACCGGCCTCCTGCCCGAGCGATTCCTCACCACCGGAGGAGTGCCGAAGTGACCGAAGTGACCGGAGCGGCTGCGGAGACCGGCGTACCCACCGCACCTGGACTGACCGTGGACGGCGAACCCTTGGCGTACGTCCCCGGACAGACCCTGGCCGCCGCGCTCGTCGCCTCGGGCCGGGTCGCCTGGCGGACCACCCGGGTCGGACAGCGGCCCCGAGGCGTCTTCTGCGGGATCGGCGTCTGCTACGACTGCCTGGTCACCGTCGACGGAAGGCGCGGGCAGCGCGCCTGCCTGGTGCGGGCCCGCCCGGGCATGGCCGTCACGACGGGGGAGGACGACGATGGCTGAGCCCCGGGACCTCGGTGGCCGTGCCGCCTCGCGTGAGCCCCGTTGCCTCGGCGCGAGGCGTGACGAGCCCCACGACCTCGTGGTGGTGGGCGCAGGACCGGCCGGTATGGCGGCCGCCGCCACCGCCCTGGACGGCGGGCTGCGCGTCTTCCTCGTCGACTCGGGCCCCGCCCCGGGCGGCCAGTTCTGGCGCCACCCCCCGGACCACGCCCGCGAGGGCGTCCCCACCGAGGCACTCCCCGCCGAGGACCTGCACCACGACCTGCGCACCTACCGGGCGCTGCGCGCCACGCTGACCGCCCACGAGCGCACCGGACGGCTCACGCTCCTGCTCGACCACCACGTGTGGACCACGGCCCGCGAGGCGGACGGCTTCACCGTCCACGCCGTGGACCGCAGCCGGGCCCCGGAGGAGCGGGCCGTCGTGCTGCGCGCACGGGCCCTGCTGGTGGCGACCGGCGCGTACGACCGCCAACTCCCCTTCCCCGGCTGGGACCTGCCCGGCGTGCTCACCGCCGGCGGGCTGCAGGCGCTGCTCAAGGGCGGGGGAGTGGTGGCCGGCCGGCGCGTGGTCCTCGGTGGCACGGGCCCCTTCCTGCTGCCCGTCGCCGCCGCCCTCGCCGGACGTGGGGCCGCGGTCGTCGCGGTCTGCGAGGCGGCGGCGCCCTCGGCCTGGCTGCGCCACCCCGCGCCCCTGCTGCGTAACCCCGCCAAGTGGGCCGAAGCCGCTGGTTACGCGGTCACGCTCGCCCGGCACCGGATCCCGGTCCGCACCCGTACCGCGATCATCAGCGCCGAAGGAGAGGGCGCCGAAGGCGAGAGGGCCGAAGGAGAAGGGCGGGTCGCCGTCGTACGCACCGCGTCCCTGGCCGCCGACGGGACACCGCTCCCGGGCACCGAGCGGCGCATCGAGGCCGACACCGTGGGCGTCGGCTGGGGGTTCGTCCCGCAGCTCGACCTGCTCCTCCCGCTCGGCTGCGGCCTCGCCGACGCGGGCGACGGCACCACAGCCGCCGCCGTCGACGCCGGGCAGCGCACCACGGTGCCGGGCCTCTACGCGGCGGGCGAGACCTGCGGTGTGGGCGGGGCGGCGCTCGCCATGAGCGAGGGCCGCGTCGCCGCCGTGTCGGTGCTCACCGACCTCTCCGCGCCGGGCCTGCCGGGCACGCGACGCCTCGCCGCGGAGCGCCGGACGGTGGCCCGGCACCGCGCCTTCGCCCGCGCCCTGGCACAGGCGCACCCCCTGCCGCCCGCCTGGCCCGCCTGGCTGACCGACGACACCACGGTCTGCCGGTGCGAGGAGGTCACCGCGGGGGCGGTCCGCTCCGTCCGCGCCGACGGCTCGGCAGCCGGCCACCGGCAGGTCAAACAGCTGACCAGGGCGGGCATGGGCTGGTGCCAGGGCCGGATGTGCGGACCCGCCGTGCACTGCCTCGTCGCCGCCCGCGAAGTGCCGTACACCCCCGCCGAACGGCTGATCGCGACCCCCGTCACCCTCGGTGCGCTCGCCGATTCCGGCGAGCCGACCGCCGATCACACCTGAGGAGTTCCCATGGACCGCACCTCCACCCGCACCGGCAGCCGCATGCCCTGGCACGGTGTCATCGTCGCGACGAGCCTCCCGTTCGGCCGGGACCTCGCAGTCGACCACGGCGCGTACGGGGACAACGTCGCCTGGCTCGCCGAACAGGGCCTGCACGGCGTCGCCCCGAACGGGTCGCTGGGCGAGTACCAGACCCTGACGTACGAGGAACGCGACCGCGTCGTCGAGACCGCCGTCGCCCACGCCCCCGAGGGCTTCACCGTGATGCCGGGCGTCGGGGCGTACGGGGCGATCGAGGCACGGCGGCACGCGCGGTTCGCCAAGGACGCCGGCTGCCAGGCCGTCATGTGCCTGCCGCCCAACGCGTACCGGGCCGACGACCGCGCCGTCCTGGAGCACTACGCGATGGTGGCCTCCGCCGGTCTTCCCGTCACCGCCTACAACAACCCCATCGACACCAAGGTCGATCTGCGCCCGGAGCTGCTGGCCAAGCTGTACGCCGAGGGTTTCATCGTGGGGGTGAAGGAGTTCTCCGGGGACGTACGCAGGTGCTACGCCATCAACGAACTCGCCCCCGGGCTCGACCTCATCATCGGCACCGACGACACCGTCCTGGAGGTTGCCGTGGCCGGGGCCAAGGGCTGGGTCGCCGGGTACCCCCAGGTCTTCCCGCGCGCCTGCCTCGACCTCTACAACGCCTCGCTGACCGGCGATCTCGCCACCGCGCTCCCGCTCTACCGGCGGCTCCACCCCGTACTGCGCTGGGACAGCAGGACCGAGTTCGTCCAGGCGATCAAGCTCGGCCAGGACATGACCGGCCGGACCGGCGGCGTCTGCCGGCCGCCCCGCCAGGGTCTGGACCCGGAGACCGAGGCCGTCGTACGTTCCGCCACCCAGGCCCTCATCGACGCGGGGGTGAACTGACGTGCGCTCCACGGTCTGTTACCACGCGGTCGACTCGCACACCGAAGGCATGCCGACCCGGGTGATCACCGGCGGGGTGGGGGTCCTGCCGGGCGCGACCATGGCGGAGCGGCGTGAGCGGTTCATGGCCGAACGGGACGGGCTGCGCACTCTGTTGATGTGCGAGCCGCGCGGGCACGCGTCCATGTCCGGCGCGATCCTCCAGCCCCCGACCCGGCCCGACGCCGACTTCGGCGTGCTGTTCATCGAGGTCTCCGGCTGCCTGCCCATGTGCGGCCACGGCACCATCGGCGTGGCGACGGTCCTGGTGGAGACGGGCATGGTCGAGCCGGTCGAGCCGGAGACCCCGATCCGCCTCGACACCCCCGCAGGCCTGGTCACGGCACGGGTCGCCGTGCGTGACGGCCGCGCGGAGTCCGTCACCCTGGAGAACGTCGCGTCCTACAGCCACGCGCTGGACCAGGTCGTCGAGGTGGCGGGGTTCGGTCCGGTCCGTTACGACATGGCGTACGGCGGCAACTTCTACGCCGTCGTGCGCACCGAGGAACTCGGCATCCCCTTCGACCGGTCGGAGAAGGGCCGACTGCTCGACGCGGGGCTGGCCGTCATGCGGGCGGTCAACGAGCAGAGTCCGGTGGTCCACCCGGAGAACCCCGCGATCGACGTCTGCCACCACGTCTATCTGGAGGCCCCCGGATCCACCGCCGAGCACTCGCGGCACGCCATGGCGATCCACCCCGGCTGGTTCGACCGCTCGCCCTGCGGGACGGGAACCAGCGCCAGGATGGCCCAACTGCACGCGCGGGGGCTGCTGAAGACCGGGCAGGACTTCGTCAACGAGTCCTTCATCGGCTCCCGCTTCACCGGACGGATCCTGGACGAGACCACGGTGGGCGGCCGGCCCGCCGTCCTGCCCTCGGTCACCGGCCGCGCCTGGATCACCGGAACCGCGCAGTATCTGCTCGATCCGACGGACCCCTACCCGGAGGGGTTCACCGTGTGACCGCCGGTCCGCACATTCAGTCTCGGCATCAACGCCCGCCGCACAGAGACGACTTCGGCGTCAGCGCGCGCCGAGGCTTCGGGAGGGGGCCGCGCGTTCGGCCTCGCGCTTCCGTGCCGCCCACAGGGTCCGCACATGCGCGAGGTGGCGGCGCATGTGCTCCTCGGCCGCCTTCGCGTCGCCCGTGATCATGATGTCGAGCAGCGCGGTGTGCTCCTGCGCCGAACCCACCAACGACCCTTCCTGGGACAGGTCGGTGAGTCCGTAAAGCCGGGAGCGCTTGCGCAGGTCGGCCACGGTCTCCACGAGGTGCGCGTTCCCCGCGAGGGCGAGCAGGTCGAGGTGGAAGCGGCGGTCCGACTCCAGGTAGCCGATCAGGTCGCCCCGCTGCGCGGCGGCCACGATCTCCTCGGCTACCGGGCGCAGGGCCTCCAGTTGCTCACGGGATGCGGTGCGGGTCACGCGGCCGATGGTGGGGATCTCGATGAGCGCACGGATCTCGGTGTACTCGTCGAGGTCGCGCTCGGAGAGCTCGGTGACCCGGAAGCCCTTGTTGCGCACCGCCTCGACCAGGCCCTCGCGGACCAGATCCAGCATGGCCTCGCGCACGGGGGTGGCCGAGACGCCGTACTCGGCGGCCAGGGTGGGCGCCGAGTAGATCACGCCGGGCTGGAGTTCCCCCGCTATCAGCCCGGCTCGCAGGGCGTTGGCCACCTGGTCGCGCAAGTGCTCCTGCACCGAGATGAGTTTGCGGGACTTCAGCTCGCCCATGCGTTCCCCCTCAGATTTGTCACCGCACTATACAATGTCACGTTGCGCCATACGCCTCTCCTCGCTCGGCCGTCCCTGTACCCGGACGCTGCCCTCGGCGGTCCCGTTGTCCGACCCGACGATTTCCGGCACGGGTCTTCCTTGTGAGGTGTGACCTGTGCAATTTTACATTGCACAGGACGTGGGCATGCCAAGTTGTCAGGGTGTGCCCCGATCGCTCATGGGAGGAAAACAACGTGAGAACCACACGCGTCCGCCGAGGTGTGGGTGCCGTTCTGCCGCTGGCTCTGGCCGGGGCGATGGGCGTCGCGCTGCTCGCGCAGCCGGCCCAGGCGCAGCCGGACTCCCCTTCGGCCGCCACTGCATCGAACGCGTCGCAGCCGGCCCGCACCGCGGGGCCGGCCGACCCCGCGCCGCAGGCGCAGCAGTCCCCCTCACCGGAGACCGGTCACCGGACCGAGGACCGGCGATCGGTGGCCCAGTTACCCCCGCTGAGCGCCGACAAGTCCGCCCTCAGGGAGGCGTACGGCGACCACGACACCGGAAGGGAGGCCCCGGCGAACGCCGCCGCGTGCGACCCGGCCGACTTCACCGGCCGCACCGGGGCCGAACTGGTGCGGCAGATCAAGGCGTCCAGCACCGACTGCTTGAACACGCTGTTCAGCCTGACGGGCAACGACGCCCGACTCGCCTTCCGTGAAGCCCAGATGACCTCGGTGGCGTACGCGCTGCGCGACAACTCCGCCTACTACCCGGGCGACGGGAGCACCGGCACCCCGCAGCTCGTGCTCTACCTCCGGGCCGGGTACTACGTGCAGTGGTACAACCCGGATGTCGTCGGACCGTACGGCAGCGCCCTGCGGACCGCCATCCGCTCGGGCCTGGACGGCTTCTTCGCGAGCCCTCGGTCGCGTGACGTCACCGACGAGAACGGAGAGACGCTCTCCGAGGCGGTCATCCTGATCGACAGCGCCCAGGAGAACGCCCGCTATCTCGGCGTCCTCAAGCGGCTGCTGGCGGACTACGACTCCTCCTGGAACGACTTCTCGCGGATGCTCGCCGCGGTCAACAGCGTGTACACGGTGACCTTCCGGGGTCATCAGGTGCCCGAATTCGTCAGCGCCGTCGAGTCGGACCCGAGCGTTATCGACTCCCTGCACCGCTTCGCCGCCGACCACCTCGCCCTCCTGGGCGGCGACCACGCGTACCTGACCTCCAACGCAGGGCGGGAGCTGGGCCGCTTCCTCCAGCACCCGAGCCTGCGGGGCAAGGCCCGGCCCCTGGCCACCGATCTGCTCGGCCGCAGCTCCATCACCGGCCCCACCGCCCCGCTCTGGGTGGGAACAGCCGAGATGGCGGACTCCTACGACCGCGCGAACTGCTCGGCGTACGGCGTCTGCGACCTCCAGGAACGGCTCAAGCGCGAGGTCCTGCCGGTCCGTCACACCTGTAGCCCCGGCATCCGCATCCTCGCCCAGCAGATGACGGCCGCCGAGCTGAGCGCGTCCTGCACCAGCCTCATCGAGCAGGACGCCTACTTCCACCGGGTCGCCAAGGACGACGGCCCGGTCGCCGACGACCGCAACACCAGCATCGAGGTGATCGCCTACGACTCCAGCGCGGACTACCAGACGTACGCCGGCGCCATGTACGGGATCGACACCAACAACGGCGGCATGTACCTGGAGGGCGACCCCTCCGTCGTGGGCAACCAGCCCCGCTTCATCGCCTACGAGGCGGAGTGGCTTCGACCGGACTTCCACATCTGGAACCTCAATCACGAGTACACGCACTACCTCGACGGCCGCTTCACGATGTACGGCGACTTCGCCGCGGGCATGAGCACCCCGACCGTCTGGTGGGTGGAGGGCTTCGCGGAGTACATCTCCTACCACTACCGGGGCGAGCCCTACACCGCAGCGATGGCCGAGGCCGGCAAGGGGACGTACGCCCTGAGCACGCTGTTCGGCACCGACTACAGCCACGACACCACACGCGTCTACCGCTGGGGCTACCTCGCCGTGCGATACATGCTGGAGAGGCATCCCGCCGACATGGACACGGTGCTCGGCCACTACCGCACCGGGCAGTGGGCCGCCGCCCGGACCCACCTCACCACCACCATCGGCACCCGTTACGACGGCGACTTCCGCACCTGGCTGGCGGGTTGCGCGGCCGGCCCGGGCTCCGTTGTCAGTGCCTCCCCATACAGTCGAAGACATCGCTCGGGGAACCCCCGGGGGGTTCGGGGAACACCGGAGAAGGGGCACAGCCATGTCCGCCAACAGGATCCAGCACAAGGTGAATCACGTCGCTCTGGTCGTGGACGCCTCCGGTTCCATGTACCAGCACCAGGGTCAGCTGATCCGCGTCGTGGACGAGTTCGTGGCGGGGCTGAAGGCCGAGTCGGACAGCCTCGGCCACGAGACCCGGATCAGCCTCTACTCCTTCGACCACCGGGTGGAGAACCTGGTCTGGGACATGGATGTGAAGCACCTGCCGTCCATGCGCGGGCTGTACACGGTCAACAACGGTGCGACGGCGCTGATCGAGGCCTCCCTGAAGTCCCTGGACGACCTGGGGCACATCTGGGAGGAGTACGGCGAGCACAGCTTCCTCCAGATCGTGGTGACGGACGGCGAGGAGAACGCCTCCGGCGGCGACCGGCGGCACGACGGCGACATGAGCATCCTCGGCCCCTGGCTCGACCGGATCACCGCGAAGATGAACGGGCTCCCCGGGCACTGGACCTCCGCGATCCTCGTGCCGAACTCCTTGGCCAAGCGCACCGCCCAGAACTACGGTTTCCCGGCCGGCAACATCGCGATCTGGGACGCGGATTCCCAGAAGGGCGTCGAGGACGCGATCGGCACCGTGCGCGCCGCCGCCACCAGCTTCCTGCGCGGCCGCGAGCAGGGCGTGCGCGGCACGAAGAACCTGTTCGCCGTCGGCCAGGACATATCCGTGGACGACGTGCGGGCCAACCTGGAGCCGGTCGCGGCCGACAAGTACCGCCTGCTGAAGGTCGACAAGGAGACGGAGATCCGCGCCTTCGTCGACTCGCATCCGGGCGTCACCTACGAACGCGGCTCCTGCTACTACCAGTTGGGCTCCCGTGTCCAGGTGCAGCCCGACAAGGAGGTCATCGTGGTCGAGAAGGACACCGACCGCGCCTACACGGGCGAGGCGGCACGCAACCTCCTGTTCGGCGCCGGGGTCCGTGGGACGGTCTCGGTGAAGGCGGGCAACAACCCCAAGCTGGAGGTGTACGTCCAGAGCCGTTCGGTGAACAGGAAGCTCAAGGCCGATACGCGCCTGCTCATCATGCTCTGACCCCGGCCCCGGCGATGCTCCGGCCCCGGACGGCCGTTCAGCCCGAGGTCGCGGGCGCCGAGGTGTCCGTCGCCACCGACACCGCGAGCAGGCCCAGGGCGGTGCCCATCAGATAGCGCTGGGCGCGGAGCCAGGAAGGTCGCCGGGCGAGGAAGACGGCGATGCTTCCCGCCGCCAGGACGATGCTCAGGTTGACGGTGAGAGCCACCGCGATCTGGACGGAGCCCAGCACGAAGCCCTGGAGGAGGACGTTTCCCGCCTCCAGGCTGATGAACTGCGGGATGAGGGAGAGGTACATGATGGCGATCTTCGGGTTGAGCAGATTCGTCATCAGCCCCATCGTGAACAGCCTGCGCGGGGAATCGCGCGGCATCTCCTTCGGCGCGAAGACGGAGACGCCGCCGGGCCTCAGGGCGCACCAGGCCAGATAGGCCAGGTAGCCGGCACCGGCCAGTTTCACCGCCACGTACAGCTCGGGCACCGCGAGGAAGACCACCGACAGCCCGAGATTGGTGGCCAGCAGATAGACCAGGAAGCCCACGGCCACCCCGCCGAGGGACACCACTCCCGCGCGTCGCCCCTGGGTGATGCTGCGGGAGACGAGATAGATCATGTTCGGCCCCGGGGTGAGCACCATGCCCAGGGCGATCATCCCGACCCCCAGCACCCCGCTCAGCTCAACCATGCGCGCCCGCCGCTCAGTTCGTCCGGAGCCGGACGGCCCGGCACCTCGCGCACCGACCGCCCTGCTCGGTGCAATCCGAGTCTAGGTTCGCCTTTCAGATCGGTTCAATAGGAGCCATTGCACTCGGTGCAATGTTGTGTTTCGATGCCGGTCCGTCCGTTCCCCAGGGGGTGCCTAGGGGCACCTTGGGGCAGATTTGGACACGAGGGACACCAGGGGAGGGGAAGCCCGTGAAGGACTTCCGGTCCGTCGCCGACGCCGTGGCGGAGGAGATCGCGTCCGGTCGGCTCGGGCCGGGGGAACGCCTGCCTCCGCAGCGGGAGTTCGCCCGACGGCACGCCATCGCCAACTCCACCGCCGTCCGCGTCTATCAGGAGCTGGGCCGCCGGGGCCTCACCGTGGGCCAGGTCGGTCGCGGTACGTTCGTCACGGCCGCTCCCGGCGCGTCCGTTCCCGCCCCTGCCCTCTCCGAGCCCGCCGTCGACCGGGTCGACCTGGAGCTCAACCATCCCGTCGTCCCCGAACAGGCCGGGCTGCTCGCCGCCGGCCTGACGAGGCTGGTGGGCTCCGACAACCTGGAGTCGGTGCTCCGCCCGGTCGGACCCGCCGGTACCCCCACCGCCCGCGAGGCGGCCGCCGACCTTCTCGTACGGGGCGGTGAGCGGCCCGGTCCGGAGCGCGTCCTGTTCGCCGGGAACGGCCGGCAAGCCATCTCCGCCGCCGTCGCCGCACTGACCCGGCCGGGCGCCAGGCTGGGCGTCGAGGAGTTCACCTATCCGGTGCTGAAGGCCATCGCCGTCCGGCTCGGCGTGACCCTCGTGCCCCTGGCCATGGACGAGGACGGGCTGATCCCGGAGGCGGTGGAGGAAGCCCACCGCGCGGATCCGCTGCACGCCGTCTACGTACAACCGGTCCTCCACAACCCGCTGACCCTCACCATGCCCGCCCGGCGGCTCGACCACCTGGCCGACGTCCTGCTGACCTCGGGCATCCACGCGATCGAGGACGCCGTCTGGGCCTTCCTCCGGAGCGACCTACCGACCCTCGCCTCGCGGGCCCCCGAGCGCACCGTCCTCGTCGACAGCGTCTCCAAGCGGCTCTCCCCGGGGCTGTCCCTCGGGTTCGCGGTGGCCCCCGCCGCCCTGGTGGGCAGGGTCGCGGCGGCTGTGCGCTCCGGAGCGTGGACGCCCATGCGGTTCCCCCTGGAGGCGATGGTGCGGTGGCAGGAGGACGGGGTCGTCGCCACCCTCGTACGGGCCAAGCAGCGGGAGGCCGGGGTGCGGCAGGAGATCGTGCACCGGCGCCTCGGCGACTTCCGCACCCGCAGCGACCCGTCCTCGTACCACCTGTGGTGGGAGCTGCCCGCCCCCTGGCGCTCCGACACCTTCGTCGCCGCCGCCGCGCGGCACGGCATCGCGGTGACCCCGGCAGCCGCGTTCTCCGTCGGCCGCCCCCGGGGCCCGCACGCGATCCGCCTCGGACTGGCGTCACCCACCCGGGACGTGCTCTCCCGGACCCTTGCGACGCTCGGCGGCCTCGCCCGGTCCGCTCCGGACGACTTCGCGGGGGACTGAGGCCCGGGCCCGGGGGTGTCGGCCCCCGGGACGCCGGGCCCCCGGATGTCGGGCCCGGGGTGTCCTGCCCTGGGGCGTCGGGCCCCGGGGTTGCGGGCCTCCGACGTCAGGGCGCCCGGTCGCCGCGCTCCGCGATCTCCTCCAGGAGCCCGTCGAGGTCCTTCAGCCGGTCCAGGCCCTTGACCGCCCTGGCCATCCGGTGGTTGACGCTCAGGGCGGTCCGGTGGTGGTGCAGGAAGGCCCAGTAGCCCGCCGTGTACGGGCAGGCGCGCTCGCCGGTGCGGTCGGTGGGGCGGTAGGTGCAGGGGCCGCACAGGTCGCTCATCCTGTTGATGTAGGCCCCGCCGGAGGTGTACGGCTTGGTCGTCATCCGGCCGCCGTCGGCGTACTGCGACATGCCGACGACATTGGGCAGCATCACCCAGTCGTAGCCGTCCACGAAGCACCGGTGGAACCAGTCGGTCACGGCCGCCGGATCCCAGCCGTCCTGGAGGGCCCGGCTGCCCAGCACCATCAGCCGAGGGATGTGGTGGGTCCAGCCGGTGTCCCGGACCTGGGCCAGCACGGTGGACAGACAGTTCGCGGTGACCGCGTCGGCGTCCAGATCGAGGAACCAGTCCGGCAGCGGGGCGGTGTGACGCAGCGCGTTGCGGTCCCGGTACTCCTCGCCGAAGTGCCAGTACAGCTGCCACACGTACTCCCGCCAGCCCGCGATCTGCCGGACGAAGCCCTCGACGCTGTTGAGCGGCGCCTCGCCCGCGCGCCACGCCTTCTCGGCCCGGTCGACGCACTCGGCGGGATCCAGGAGCCCCAGGTTGAGGGGGACGGACAGCAGGCTGTGGCTCATCACGGGGTCGGCCGCGAGCATCGCGTCCTCGTACCGGCCGAAGTCGCCGAGGCGGTGGGAGACGAAGCGCCGGAGTGCGGCCAGCGCCTCCCGCCGGGTGACGGGGAAGCGGCGGGGGCCGTCGCGGCCGACGAACGCGACCTCGCCGTCGCGCTCCCAGCGGTCGAGGTCGCGGCGTACCTCGTCGTCGATCTCGTCCTCGTGCGGGCTGTAGGGCGCGGGCTCGTCCAGGGTCGGGCACCCCCGGGGCGGCGGCTCGCGGTTGTCGTGGTCGAGGTTCCACGTACCGCCGGCCGGCTCGTCGCCGTCCATGAGCAGCTCGTGCTCCCGGCGCATCCACCGATAGAAGCCCTCCATCCGCAGCCGGTCGCCCCCGTGCTCCTTTGCCCACGCCCCGAACTCCTCCTGCGCCAGCAGGAAGCCCCGGGCCGGAAGCAGGTCGATGTCGTCCCGGGCGGTCACGAAGTCCAGCGCGGCACGGGAGGTCGGATGGCAGACCGTCAGCCGACCGTCCCCGCCACCCCCGCCGCCGAATCCCGCCTCCGCCAGCCCCTGCGCGTAGGTCCCGGCACGTACGTAGCGGACCCGGTCGCCCAGTTCGGCCGCCCGGTGCCGCATCGCGGAGAGGACGAGGTGGGCCTTGGCCCGGTGGAAGCGGCGCCGGCGCAGTACGGAGCGGGCCTCGATCATCAGGAGAGGGGCCCGGTCGTCCGGGCCGTCGTGGCGCGGTGCCAGGAAGTGGGGGCCGAGCTGGTCCCCGAAGAGCCAGTGGGTGCGTGGTGCCATGAGGTGCGTCTGTCCCGCCGTCGGAGGTCCCGCCTCCCATCACGCTAGGGAGGACGAGGACGGCTCCCGCGACGCCACGCCGCGAACGTCACGGCCTGACGGCGGACGGACCCGGCGGCGGACGGTCAGGCCGCGGCCGCGGTCATCCGCCGCAGCCCTGTGTACTGGAGCGCGGTGTAGACCGTCACGATCAGCGCGCCGATCAGCAGGAACACCACGCCGAACCCGTTGAGCGGTACGAAGTCGGTGAAGGCGATCACCACGCACCCGACCGCACACACGGCGTTCACCGCGACGACCGTCCTGGCCAGGACGGGCGGAATCACCGGGTAGCCCGCGATCAGCGCGAGGGAGGCCGCCCCGCCGATCTGGAAGATCCCGAACGCCACGGCGAAGGCCACCGGCATCCCGGTCGCGGAGCCGAGCGGCACGGCGGCCGCGACCAGCACCACGCCCATCACGGCGGTACTCACGCTGTCGACGCGCAGCACCAGCCGCAGGAAGCGGGCGGCGTCCCGCGCGGGGGCCTGCGCTGCGGACGGGGCGAGGGTGTACGTCATTTCGGATCTCCTTCGTGCGGCGGGTCGACGACACCGTGCCACGCGCGGGGGCCGGGACTCCATGACCTCCCAGGTCAAGTACGCCTCGGCGGGTGATCCACACGGATACGGTGAGATCATGGAGACCCAAGAGCCGTCCCGGATAGGCCCGTTGCTGCGCGCGTGGCGCCGCCGCCGCAAGCTCAGCCAGCTCGACCTGGCCCTGCGGGCGGATTCCTCGACGCGGCACCTCTCCTGCGTGGAGACGGGCCGCGCGCGGCCGAGCCGCGAGCTGATCCTCCGGCTCGCCGAGCACCTCGACGTACCGCTGCGGGACCGCAACGGCCTTCTGCTGGCGGCCGGTTACGCCCCCGCCTACCGGGAGTCGCCGCTCGACAGCGACCGGATGGCCATGGTCCGCTCGGCGATCAGGGCGATGCTGGCCGGCCATGAGCCCTACCCGGCCGCGGCGATCGACCGGACCTGGAACATCGTCGACCGCAACGACGCGATGTCCCTCCTGCTCGGCACCGTGCCGCCGCACCTGTCGGAGACGGGCGGCAACGTGATGCGGCTGATCCTTCACCCGGAGGGGCTCGCCTCCCAGTGCCTGAACTTCGCCCAGGTCCGCGCCCACGCCCTCGGCCGGCTGCGGCACCAGGTCGACACCACCGGTCACGAGGACCTGCGGGAGCTGTACGAGGAGGTCTCCGCCTACCCGGCCCCGCCGGACCTCGACACCGACCCCGGCCCGGTGGACCCGACCGGCATCGTCGTCCCGCTGCGCATCCGTACGCCGCTCGGCGACATGGCGTTCTTCAGCACGATCGCCACCTTCGGGGCCCCGGCCGACGTGACCCTCTCGGAACTCGCGGTGGAGTCGTTCTTCCCGATGGACGAGCAGACGGACATGTTGCTGCGCACCCTGGCGGCGCTGGGCGGCGAGGGTCAGTAGCCGGACGCCCGGGGGCAGTAGGCCGACCGGAGGCAGCCGGGTGACCGGGGGTCAGTAGCGACGGGGCCCCGGCCCGGGGTTCCGCCTCCCGTGGGGGTGGGCCCGGAAGTCCCGCCCCTCGCTCCGCAGTTGCTGTGCCCGCACCCGGGCCGCCTGCTCGATCAGCAACCCGTCCGCGTTCTCGGTGGACCCGCGACGTCCGCGGCGGATCAGCACCACCACACACCACGCGGACAACCCGCCGATCCCTGCCAGTAGTGCGACGAACGCCCCCATGAAGCCCCCCGGTCCTCAGGGAAGCCCTCGCTTCCCTTCGCTTCGGTCGAACCGATGAGCCCATCGTCCCGGTCCGACCGGTGAGCGCCATTCTCCCCGTCCCCGATGGCCCTCCGCAAGATCTCCTCCGGTTGACTTCATACCCCTGGGGGGTATCGTGGGCGGTGAGTGGTCGCGTTCCGGCGGCCTCGACGAGGGAGTGGGTCATGCAGACCGGTCTCAAGATCACGGCTTTCGCCGCAGGACTCGCGGCGACCTTCGGGTCGGCGTACGCGGTCGGTGGCGCAGTGGATCCCGCCGTCGCGCCGAAAGGGCCGTCTCACCAGGAGAGCCAGGAGGGTCACGGTGCGAAGGAGGGGGGCGCGGCGAAGCAGGAGGGCGCGGGGGAGGCCTCGGAGCCCCCCGGTGGCCTCCAGGTCTCGCAGGGAGGCTTCACCCTCGACCTCGACACCCCGCGCGTCGAGGCGGGCGAGCCCGCCGAGCTGCGCTTCGCCGTCGTGGACGAGGACACCTCCCGCAGGGTGACCGCGTTCCGCCGCGAGCACGGCAAGGATCTGCACCTGATCGTGGCGTCCAGCGACCTCACCACCTACCGGCACCTGCACCCCGAGCGGGCCGCCGACGGCACCTGGTCCGCCCCCGTCGAGCTTCCGAAGGCGGGCGGCTACCGGGTCTTCGCCGACTTCACCCCGGACGAGCAGGGCGCCGAGGGCGTCACCCTGGGGGCGGACCTCGCCGCCTCCGGCGACGCACGCCCCGAGCCGCTGCCGGACGCCGAGCGGACAGTGACCGTCGACGGATACGAGGTCACGCTCGACGGGGCGCTGCGCCCCGGATCGGGCAGCGAGCTGAAGCTGGAGGTCGAGAAGGACGGAAAGCCCGTCACCGACCTGCAGCCCTACCTCGGCGCGTACGGCCACCTTGTCGCACTGCGCGCCGGCGACCTGGCGTACCTCCACGTGCACCCGAACGGCGAACCGGGCGACGGGCGCACGGAGTCCGGGCCGGAGGTCTCCTTCACCGCGACGGCCCCGAGCAAGGGGGCCTACCGCCTCTTCCTCGACTTCCGGCACGAGGGGAAGGTCCGTACGGCCGCCTTCACCGTGCATGCCGGGAGTGCGGCTCCCGAGAAGCCCGCGCCCCACGACGGTGAGTCCGCCGACCACGGCCACTGACCGCCGCCCGCCCCGCTCTGCCGGGCGGGCGTCCTCCACGTCCACGTGCCCGTGGATGTGCTCCGCCGAGCCCGCCCGGGCCTCAGCTCACGTCGAGGATCTTGCCCACCAGCCGGGTCAGGGTCCGCCGCTCGGCCGCCGTCAGCGTGCCGAAGGCCCGATCCAGCAGTCGCGGCACCCCGTCCTCCGCCTCCACCAGTGCAGGCCCCGCCTCCGGGGTCAGCGTCACCGCATACGCCCGGCGGTCCCGGGGGTGGCGCTCGCGCCGTACGAGACCGGAGTCCTCCAGCCCGTCGATACAGCCGACCATCACGCTCCGGTCGATGCGCAACTGCGCGCTCAACTCCTGCTGGGAACAGGGGCCCACGTCGTTCAGCATCTTCAGTACGAGGTGCTGGGCCACGGTCAGCCGGTGCCCGGCCAGCTCCTCGTCGATCGAGCGGGCAACGAGCGTCGTCGCCCGGCACATCGCGATGTCGGGGCGCTCCTGCGCCAGCCGGGAGAAGTACCGGTCGCGGTCAACGGCCTCCGGCTGCCTGCCGGGAGAGGCGGGGCGGGAAGGCGGTGTTGCGGTCAAGGCTGTTCCTCCTGCGGTCCGGGACGGCGAGCCATCCGGTGTGTCGAGATCATCCGTCCCCAGAACGTCTTCCCGGGCCCTGGGGCCCAGGATCCCCGCCCCAGCTTAGGGTCTGCCGTCGCAAGATACTTGCCGCCCAGATTGTTTACTTGCAGATGATTTCGCTGCTACGTTTATCGAATCGTCGGCCGGGGGTTGTCGTCCTGTCGTCCGTGACGGGTGACGGCTCCGGCCCTGCCGCCCTGGAGCGTGAGACGCATGACTGCCGGCACCGGCACCGGTACCGGCACTAGCTCCGGCCCCGATTCCGGCGCCCACTGCGTCCCAAGCACGGCGGAGGAGCGGCTCACCCCCGGCGACCCGCGGCTGTCCTTCGACGGGATCGCCAACCGATCGGCGCACGGGTGTCGTACGTTCCGCCGACTCCTCCTGGGGCGGTTCCGTCGCGCCGTCGGTGAGCAACGGCGTTGCCCTGCGGGGCGGTACGCGTATCGAGCCTCGCTCCTTCGTGCGTGCGCCGAAGTGCCGCACGAGGCTCGACGCTACGAACTTTTCGTCTTTCGGCCAATCATCTCAAGCAAGATTGAATATTGCGAGATCATGTCGCGCCTCTGCTTCCGCCGTTCCCGGCAGGGGGCCTGTTTGAGCCGCCGACACCTGTGGCTTAGGGTTGCCTAACCTTCATTGCTCGGCCAAACCTGAGGACCCTCCATGCTCGGCTTCACCCGCGTGCGCCGCCACACTCTCGCCGCCACGGCCACCACCGTCGCCCTCGCCGTCGCCCTGGTCGGCTGCTCCTCGGACAGTGACGGCGACGAGAAGGACGGGGCGAAGGACTCGGCGAAGAGCGGTGGCGCCTTCCCCGTCTCGATCAAGAGCTCGCTCGGCACCGCGGAGATCGAGCAGAAGCCCGAACGCATCGTCACCCTCGGCCAGGGATCCGCCGAGACCGCGATAGCCCTCGGCGAGACGCCGGTCGGCATCGAGAGCTACCCGTGGGGCAGCGACAAGTCCGGCTACCTCCCGTGGATCAACGAGGCCGTCAAGAAGTCCGGCGACGAGCTGCCGAAGCAGTTCACGGGCGGCGAGGAGATCGACTTCGAGGCGATCACCGAGCTGGAGCCGGACGTCATCCTCGCCCCCTGGTCGGGCATCACGCAGAAGCAGTACGACGTCCTCAAGGACATCGCCCCCACGGTCGCCTACCCCGACCAGGCGTGGAGCACCGACTGGGACCAGCAGATCGACATCATCGGCAAGGCGCTCGGCCGCACCGAGGACACCGACGGTCTCAAGACGAAGATCGAGAAGCAGCTCGCCGACGCCGCGGCCACCCGGCCGAACTACAAGGACGTCACCTTCTCGTACATCTACAACTCCGGCCCCGGCACCCTCGGCGTCTTCAAGCCCGAGGAGCAGCGCGTCAAGATGGTCTCCTCGCTCGGCCTGAAGGTCGACCCGGTCGTCAACGGCTTCAAGGAGACCCCCGGCACCGACTCGGCCCTCATCGGCCTGGAGAACGCCGAGAAGCTCAAGGACAGCGACCTCGTCTTCACGTTCTACACGGACGAGAAGAACCGCAAGGAGATCGAGGGCCAGAAGCTGTACGGCGCGATCCCCGCGATCAAGAAGGGCGCCGTCGTCGCGAGCAACGACAACTCCTTCGTCACCGCCTCCTCGATCATCAACCCGCTGTCCGTGCCGTGGACGATCGAGCGCTACCTGCCGCTCATCGACAAGGCCGTCAAGACCGCCGGCAAGTAACCCCGGCCGGGTATCCGAAGGACCAGGGCCACCAGGCACACTCCACTCCCATGGCAACCACCACGGTCGCACCGCCGAGCGGCGCCGGTACCTCCCGTACCGGCGTCGCTCGGACGGCTTTCCTCCTGCTCCTCGGCCTGGCCGCGCTGGCACTCGCGCTCTGCGCCAGCGTCATGTTCGGCAGCCGCTCCACCTCGTTCGGCGATGTCCTCGACGTCCTGCGCGGCACCGCCGACGCCAACATCACGACCATCATCGAGAGCCGCTACCCCCGCACCGTCCTCGGCGTCCTCGCCGGGCTCTGCCTCGCGGTCGCGGGCACCCTCATGCAGGGCGTCTCCCGCAACCCGCTGGCGGAGCCGGGCCTCCTCGGCATCAACGCCGGGGCCTCCGCGAGCATCGTCGCCGCGACCGCCTGGCTCGGGGCCTCCGGCGCCACCGACACCATGTGGTGGGCGCTGCCCGGAGCGCTGATCGCGGGCGTCCTCGTCCACGTCATCGGCTCCGCCGGTACGGGGACGAGCGTGGTGCGCCTGGTGCTCGCCGGAGCGGTGCTCACCGCCGTACTGATGGCGTTCATCCAGGCGGTGACCCTCAGCAAGCCGCAGGTCTTCGACAGCTACCGCTACTGGGTCGTCGGAGCGCTCGGCGGCCGGGACTTCGAGGTCTTCTGGTCCGTCCTGCCGTTCGCCGCCGTCGGCTTCCTCCTCGCACTCGCCCTCGGCCCCGGCCTCAACGCCCTGGCCCTCGGCGACGCGACCGCCGTCGCCCTCGGCTCGCACCCCGGGCGCACGAGGGGCGGCGGGCTGCTCGCCGCCACCCTGCTCAGCGCCGCCGCGACCGCCGCAGTCGGCCCGATCGCCTTCGTCGGCCTCGCCGTCCCGCACGTCGTACGGGCCCTGGTCGGCGTCGACTTCCGCGCCCAGGTCCTCTTCTCCGCCCTGATGGGCCCCACCCTGCTGCTCCTCGCGGACGTGGTGGGCCGGGTCGTCATGCGGCCCACCGAACTCATGGTCGGCGTCGTCACCGCCTTCATCGGCGCACCCGCGCTGCTCATCGCCGTACGCAGGATGCGGGGCACCTCATGACCGTCACCGACCGATCCGCCCCCGCCCGGACC
>NZ_JAFEUF010000153.1:7668-17563 GCF_016901035.1 Streptomyces durocortorensis | reverse complement strand
CCCCCCCGCCGGGGGGGCCCCACACCCGGGCCCGCGTCCCGCCGCCGTGGGCGGCCCCGGGGGTGCCCCCCGCGCGCCCGGCCCCCCCCCCCCCCCCCCGGGGGGGGGCCCCGAGCCGTGCGTCCTGTGCGCGGTCAGCGCTCCCCGGCGAGGTCGAGGTCGCCCCGCGCCGCCGGGGCCGGGCCGGGACCGGGCGCGGATCCGGCCTGCTCCCCGGAGAGGCGCCACGGGCGGGCGAGGACCGGCGACAGCGCTCGCCACCAGGGCTCCACGGGGAGGATTCCGGCCGGCTCGAACGGTTCGCCCGGCCGGGGGAACGCCACCGGCTGGTCGGCCTCCTCACCGGCGTCCTTCGTCCATTCGCCCGGCTCCGCCCAGGCGTGCGGCGCCAGGTTGAAGGTGCCCCAGTGGATCGGGAGCAGCACACCGTGCGGGCGGCCGCCCTGAAGGTCCAGGTGGGCGCGCATGCCCTCGGCGGGGGTCATGTG
This sequence comes from Streptomyces durocortorensis, assembly GCF_016901035.1. GTDB lineage: Bacteria > Actinomycetota > Actinomycetes > Streptomycetales > Streptomycetaceae > Streptomyces > Streptomyces durocortorensis. The sequence goes on along the minus strand of NZ_JAFEUF010000153.1, from coordinate 17,075 downwards.
GATGTCCGGCCAGAACTCCGCGTACGCGCCGATCTGGATCATGGTGGCGTCGAAGGGGCCGTGCTCGGCGCCGATGTCGCGGAAGCCGGGGAAGTAGCCGGTGTCCCCGCTGTGGTAGATCCGGTGCTCCGGGCCGGTGACCACCCAGGACGCCCAGAGGGTGTGCTGCCCGTTGCGCAGCCCGCGCCCGCAGAAGTGGCGTGCGGGGGTGGCGGTGAGGCTGATTCCGGCGACGGTCGCGGTCTCGTTCCAGTCCAGCTCGCGCATCCGGTGGGCGGGGACGCCCCAGCGCTCCAGATGGGCTCCGACGCCGAGCGGCACGGCGAAGACCGTGTCGGTTCCGGCCAGGGCGCGGATCGTCGGGAGGTCGAGGTGGTCGTAATGGTCGTGGGAGATCACGACGACGTCGACGGGGCCGAGCGCGGCCAGCGACAGCGGGGTGGGGTGCAGTCGCTTGGGCCCGGCGAACGGGAACGGGGAACAGCGCTCGCCCCAGACCGGGTCGAACAGGATCCGTCGTCCGTCGATCTCCGCCAGCACGCTGGAGTGGCCCATCCAGGTCAGCCGGAGCCCGGTGACGGGCGGCGCGGCCAGATCGGCGAGGGTGGTGGGGTGGACGGGGACGGCGCCGTTCGGCGTCCTGCGGGTCCGCTGCTCCTTCTGGAAATAGGTCTTGGCGAATTCGACGGTGGACCCGGTGGGCCTGATCCGGGCCCCCACCGGGTTCTGGAACGCTCCGTCGACGAAATGGGGCGAGCGGCGGATGCGCTCCATCCGCGCTCCGGCCGGATCGGCCCCGAAGGACTCGGTGCGCATCGAGCGCAGCTTGGTGCGGAGCGGAAGCAAGTAGTCAGCGCCGGTCACAACATCTCCTGAGGGAGTCGGTGTCGTCTCATTATGGTCGGCCTGTACGACAGGGCGAGCAGAAGATGCTGAACGGGGCAGCCGGTCCGGCCGACGGGGGCGTCAGCCACGCGGCTGCCCGTAGACGTGGTCGATGTGCAGGGTGAGCAGCACCCTGCGGTCCTCGACCATGGCCCGCCGGTAGTCGTCCCAGTCGGGGTGCTCGCCCCGGACGTCCCGGTAGAGCGTGATCAGGGCCTCCACCGTGGCGTCGTCGGGCGCCGCGGCGGGCGGGGTCAGCTCGGCGGTCGTGTCGGCGACGGTCCAGGCCCAGCGGTCGTCGCTGGTGACGTGGTAGCTCGCCCGGGGGTCGCGCCGCAGGTTGCGGGTCTTGGCCCGGCCCTCGGTGATCGAGACGCGGATCACCTGCTCCTCGGGGTAGTAGGAGTGATTGACGTTGGACAGCTGAGGGCGTCCGTCCTGCTTCAGGGTGACCAGGACACCGCCGTCGTGCTCGCCGAAGAGACGGAGCAGTGCTTCCTGTGCCGGTTCGATGCGCGTCATGCAGGGTGCAACGTCCGGGACGGCCGCAGGATTCCGGAGCGCGCGCCTTCCCGTCGCCTGCGCCGGCGGCCGTATCACCGTCGTCACCGTCGCTGACCTGGCCCGTTCGTCGACATGGCCGATTCGTTAGGGTGTCCCGGTGGCAAGAGTCCGGTTGAACGTGGCGGAGCGACGCGAGGAGCTGTTGCGCGCGGCGGTCGAGCAGATCGAGGTCCGCGGGGTCTCGTCCGTGCGGATCGCCGATGTCGCCTCGGTGCTGGGCGTGAGCAACGCGCTGGTCCTCTACCACTTCTCGACCAAGGAGAAGCTGGTCGCGGCGGCGTTCGCGTACGCGGCCGAGGCCGATCTCGCCCATCTCCGCAAGCTGCTGGCCCGCCGCACCAGCGCTGTGCGACGGCTGCGGGCGGCCGTGCGGTGGTACGCGCCGACGGGGCAGGCCAAGGGCTGGCGGCTGTGGATCGAGGGCTGGGCGGCTTCCCTGCGCGACCCCGCCCTCCGTGAGGTCGCGGGCGACCTCGACCAGCGGTGGAAGGCGGAGCTGGCCCAGGTCATCGAGGAGGGCGCCGCCGCCGGAGAGTTCCGGTGCGAGGATCCCCGGTCGGCGGCCTGGCGGCTGACCGCCCTGCTGGACGGGATGGCGGTGCAGACGACCTCGTACGCGGGTCCGCTGTCCCGGTCCACGATGCTGCGGTGGACCGACGAGGCGCTCGCCCGGGAGCTGGGCATCGACCTCGCGGAGGTGGCCGGCTCCCCCGCCGGCGGCTGACCGGCTCCCCCGTCGCTGACTGCGCGGGCCCTCAGGTCTGGCGCACCGGTGTGTAGGCCGCCCCCTCCAGTCCGAACGTCCAGGCGACCCCGTCCCTCGCGGTCCGGGTGGCGGGCGGCACCCGCAGCCAGTAGGTGCGGTAGGTGCCGTCCGGCTCGGGGGTGGAGTTGACCACCTCGACCATCACCACGTCCTCGTCGCCGTCGAGGGCGATGCGCCAGAGGATGCCCGTCTCGTCGCGGTGGACGGGCTCGGCGCCCGACTCGGTGAGATACCGGTCGTAGCCGTAGTACTCCAGCATCACGCGGCGCAGTTCCGCGTTCTCCTCGGCGCGGATCCGTTCGGGGGTGAGGGAGGACAGCTCGGCCAGGAACGCGGCGGGCACCGGCATGCCTCGCCAGGCATGGAGGGCGAACCCGTCCCCGTACGCGAGGGCCGGTCCCTCTCCGTGGTCGAGCCGGCCCGCCTCGTCACGTTGGAGGACGTCGGGCCGCTCGGTGATGACCACGGCCCTCTCGTAGGGCCACCACCAGCCGGCGTTGCGGGCCACCTCCGCGAGGCCCGTAAGCCGGTCGCCGCGCCCGTCGAAAGCGGCGAGCCAGGCGGCGTCGTGCTGGCCGAGCACGGCGTCCAGGAGCACCATCCGGACGGCCCCCTCGTCCTGGGGCCGGGGCGCCAGATCGGCGACGACCCCGGTCCGTATCCGCTCGGCGAGTGCGGCCGTGGTCTCCCACAGCTGGGCCCCGGTGGCGGACCAGAGCGCCGACCAGCCCGCCGGGCCCAGCTCGTCGTACATCCGGCGGCGCTCCTCGGCCCAGGGGCGGGTGCGGACCTCCTCGCGCACCGACCGTCCGGCGTCGGTCAGCTTCTCCACCGCCTCGACGGCGGCCCGGGGCGATGCGGCCCAGATGATCCGGTCCGGCCCGGCCAGACCGGCGGTGCGGTAGGCGCGCCGCACCCCGGCCTCGGCCGCCGCCCGGTCCGCCCGGCCGGTCGCGGCCGCCACGCTCCGCCAGGAGTTCACGTTCTGCATCGGTTGTCCCCGTCCCCTGCTGTGCTCGTTCTGATGGCCGTGCTCGTTCTGGGCTGTGCTCGTTCGGTGTTCTCGCTCTGGGGGGGGGGGGGGGGGGGGGGGGGGGGGGGGGGGGGGGGGGGGGGGCGGCGGGCCCCCCGTCGCGCGTGTATCAGCTCTGGCCGCTGCTGCGCCTGCGGGCCACCACCGTGGCGCCCGCGCCGAGGGCGAGGAGCAGGGCCGCTCCGCCCGCGATGTACGGGGTGGTGGAGCTGCCTCCGGTCTCGGCGAGGTTGGCCTCGGTGGGGGCGGGGCCGGTGTCGGAGCCGGTCTGCGTCTTCACGTCGCCGCTGGTGGAGCCGCCGTCCGTGGAGCTCGGCTGCTCAGGGGCCTTCGGCTCTTCCGGGGTCTTCGGTCCCTTCGGGGTCTCGCAGGTCGCCTCGGCGAGGGTGACCTCGCCGTTCACCTCGGCGACGTTGAGCTTCAGCGGGTTGACCGACACCTTGAGCTGCAGTGCCGTCGCGGCCGCCGTGCGCTCGGTGGTAACCGTCTTGGACAGGTCGAGGGTGACCTCGCCGACGCCCGGCACCGACACCTGGGTCGGGCCGCCCGCGCTGAGCGTCACCTTCTTGCCGAGCACCTTGACGTGGCCGAGCACGTTCGATTCGGCGACGGGCTGCTTGCCCGCCTCGCAGACCGCCTTGGAGGTGACCTTCTCGACCTCGATGAGCGAGAGCGCCGCGAGTCCGGGGACATGGATGCGGGCCTTCGCCAGGTTGGTGTAGCCCTCGGCCTTGTGCTCGTCCACGGTGGCGTTCGCGGTGGCCACGTCGGCGCGCAGCACGTCGACCGGGCGGCCCTCCACTCCGTCCAGGTTCACGCTCAGCGCGGTCTTCTCGGCGCTGGCCGGGGCCTGCACCTCGTTGAGCGTGACCTTGAGAGGCACCTGGACGGACTTGTTGAGGAGCGAGACGTCGAGCCCGGTACGGAGCACGACCGCGCTCGCCCTGCCCTCGCCGGTGGTGGGCGTCGCCGGGGCTGCGTGCGCGGGGACGGCGGCAAGCAGAGCGACGGGGGCGGCGGCGACCGCCACGGCGGCGAGACGGAAGGTGTTGCTGTTCAAGATGGTGGAACCCCCACAAGAGACATGGAGCCACCGGCACAGTCCAATGGGGGACATCGCCTGATGCCGGTGGCCTCGACTCCGTGAATCTTTACGCACTGAGGGTGAACTCGCATATACCTGAAGTGAGTTCACCCCAAAGGGGGGTTTCCGCGCGCATATTCGAATCTTTCGGCACACGCGTTCCCTCCTGCCCCGCCGTGTCACCCGTTTCACGCAAGAGAGCCGCGGTGCGCGGAGCGGCTGGGCTCTATCAACGAGCCGACGACCGCATCCGTCACTACCTGTCAACACACTCGCTGCCTGTCCACGCACGGCGACGTCAGCCGACGACCCGCCCGTTCAGCACGATGTGCCGGGGGGCCGCCAGCACCCGGACGTCCGCGCGCGGGTCCTCGTCGTACACGACCAGGTCGGCCGGGGCTCCCTCCTCCAGCGCGGGCCGCCCCAGCCAGCTCCTGGCCCCCCACGCGGTCGCGGAGAGGGCCTCCAGGGGCGGAATGCCCGCCTTGACCAGTTCGGCGACCTCGCCCGCGACCAGGCCGTGCGCCAGGGAGCCGCCCGCGTCGGTGCCGACGTAGACCGGGATCCCGGCGTCGTACGCGGCGCGCACGGTGTCGTAGCGGCGGTCGTACAGCTGCCGCATATGGGCCGACCAGCGGGGGAACTTGGCCTCGCCGCCCGCCGCGAGGTCGGGGAAGGTGGCGATGTTGACCAGCGTCGGGACGATCGCGACCCCGCGTTCGGCGAAGAGCGGGATGGTCTCCTCGGTGAGGCCCGTGGCGTGCTCGATGCAGTCGATGCCCGCCTCCACCAGATCGCGCAGCGACTCCTCCGCGAAGCAGTGCGCGGTGACCCGGGCGCCGCGGCGGTGCGCCTCGGCGATGGCCGCCTCGACCTCGCCGCGCGGCCAGCAGGCGGTGAGGTCCCCGGCGTCGCGGTCGATCCAGTCCCCCACGAGCTTGACCCAGCCGTCCCCGCGCCGGGCCTCCTGGGCCACGTACGCGACGAGGTCGCCGGGCTCGATCTCGTGCGCGTAGTTGCGGATGTAGCGGCGGGTCCTGGCGATGTGCCGGCCGGCCCTGATGATCTTCGGCAGGTCCTCGCGGTCGTCGATCCAGCGGGTGTCGGAGGGCGATCCGGCGTCCCGGATCAGCAAGGTCCCGGCCTCCCGGTCGCTCAGCGCCTGCTTCTCGGCGGTCGCCCTGTCCACCGGACCGTGCCGGTCCAGGCCGACATGGCAGTGCGCGTCGACGAGGCCGGGCAGCGCCCAGCCTCTGACCGTCACCGCGTCGTCGGCGCCGGGCGGCCGGTCGTAGGTGATCCGCCCGCCCACGGCCCACAGTTCGTCCCGCACCTCGTCCGGGCCGACGAGCACCCGGCCCTTCACCCGCAGCACCCGCTGCTCCTCCCGGTCACGCACGCCGACCACCCGCCAGGCCCCTCACCCGATCACTCACCTGATCACTCATACGCGGCACTGTACGAGGCCGCCGGTGGGCCGTCGGTAGGCTTCCAGTGCCTTTCGACCGACGGACGAACCCGAAGAGAGCCCCACCGTGACGCACCCCTTCCTCGACCTCCCCCCGCTCACCGCCGACCACTTCGCGGCGATCGAGCGGCGCGTGGCCCGGCTCCTCGCCACGGAGCAGGACGTCGTCATCACCCAGGGCGAGGCGCTGCTGCCGCTGGAGGGCTGCATCCGCAGCGGCGCGCGGCCCGGCTCGACCGCGCTGAACGTGGTCACCGGACCGTACGGGCAGACCTTCGGCAACTGGCTGCGGGACTGCGGCGCCCAGGTCGTCGACCTCACGGTGCCCTTCCACACCGCCGTGACCGCCGACCGGGTCGCCGAGGCGCTCGCCGAGCACCCGGAGATCGACTTCGTCTCGCTGGTGCACGCGGAGGCGGCGACCGGCAACACCAACCCGGTCGCGGAGATCGGCGAGGTGGTCCGGGCGCACGGCGCGCTGTTCATGCTGGACGCGGTCGCCTCGGTGGGCGCCGAGCCGCTGCTGCCGGACGCCTGGGGCGTGGACCTGTGCGTGATCGGCGCGCAGAAGGCCATGGGCGGGCCCGCCGGGGTCTCCGCGGTGTCGGTGAGCGCCCGGGCCTGGGAGCGGATCGCCGCCAACCCGGCCGCCCCGCGCCGCTCCTACCTCTCCCTGCTGGACTGGAAGGAGCGCTGGATCGACGGCGGCCGCACGGCCCTGCCGCACGCTCCGGCGCAGCTGGAGATGCTGGGCCTGGAGGCGTGTGTGGCCCGAATCGAGGACGCGGGGCTGGAGACCGTGATGGCCCGCCACGCCTCGGCCGCCGAGGCGACCCGAGCCGGAGCGGTGGCCCTGGGCGGCGGGCTGGAACCGTACGTCCACGAGGCGCGGGACGCGGCCCCGGTGGCGACGACGCTGCGGGCCCCGGCGGGGACGGACGCGGCCGCGCTGGTCGCGACGGCACTGGCGGCGGACCCCGCGCTGCCGCTCGTCGCGGGCGGCGGGGCGCTGTCCAAGGAGATGATCCGGGTCAACCATTACGGGGCGGATGCGACGCGGGGGGCGGTGCTGTCCTCGCTCGCGGCTCTGGGGACGGCGCTGACCGATGCGGGCCTGCGGGTCGATATCGAGGCTGCCCGTCGGGTTGTCTCGGAAACCTGGCCGAGCCGATAAATTACCCATCATGCGGGGAGCAGCTTTTTCGAAAGCAGCTCCCCGCATTCTTATGCCCGCTTTCCTGTCGGCTAAACGCGGCAGTTTTCCCGCAGACCCGACTTCATGATTCGGACGCGTACCGAGAGAGTTACGACCTTGTGACCGACTCCACAAGCCCGGCGTTATGCCCGTTAAATTCAGGACAAAAAGGCGGAAGTCACCCCCGATTCGACGGGGGGTTCGCGCACGCCTGATAACACATGGGCACCCTCCACCCAACCCCTTGCGTCGATGCAATTTCCAAATTTGCTGGGTAAATTCAATTTCATGACCGCCGCACCAGCAGATTTTGCCCGTGCCCGAAGCGAATTCCTCAGTATCGATGCGCCGCGAGTGGAGGACGGAGCCGCGATCTGGCGCATTGCCCGCGACTCCCAGGTCCTGGACCTGAACTCCTCGTACAGCTACCTGCTGTGGTGCCGTGACTTCGCCGCGACCTCCGCCGTCGCACGGGGCGAGAACGGCGAGCCCATCGCCTTCGTGACGGGCTACATCAGGCCGGACCGCCCCCAGACCCTCGTCGTCTGGCAGGTGGCCGTCGACCAGGCCCACCGGGGCAAGGGACTGGCCGCCACTCTGCTGGACGCGCTGACCGCCCGGGTCGCCGCCGACCAGGGGCTGTCGTCCGTGGAGACGACGATCACCCCGGACAACACCGCATCCGACCGGCTGTTCACGTCCTACGCCCAGCGCCACGACGTCGCCCTGGAGCACGAGGTGCTCTTCGACGGCGAGCTGTTCCCCGAAGGGACGCACCTGCCCGAGGTGCTCTACCGGATCGGCCCTTTCACCACCTGAGCCCTCCCGGACACGACCCCGGCGTACCCGACCCGTACGCCCGATGACCGGCGCAGCCGACCCGTACGCCCGGTTCCCACGACTTTTCGCGCCGGCCGACCGACCGGCGCGGTCCCGGCCGCATCCGTGCGCCCGGGAGCACCGACCACTGCCCGTCACACCCCCTCACGCAGGAGACCCGCTGTGACCATCACCCCGCCCGCACTGAGCGTCTTCGAGACCCTGGAGTCCGAGGTCCGCAGCTACTGCCGCGGCTGGCCCGCCGTCTTCGACCGCGCGCAGGGCGCCCGGCTGACCGACGAGGACGGCCACTCCTACCTGGACTTCTTCGCCGGGGCCGGCTCGCTCAACTACGGCCACAACAACCCGGTGCTGAAACGAGCGCTGATCGACTACATCGAGCGCGACGGCATCACCCACGGCCTGGACATGGCCACCACCGCCAAGCGCGCGTTCCTGGAGACGTTCCAGAACGTGATCCTGCGGCCGCGCGACCTGCCGTACAAGGTGATGTTCCCCGGCCCGACGGGCACCAACGCCGTCGAGTCGGCGCTGAAGCTGGCCCGTAAGGTCAAGGGCCGCGAGTCCGTCGTCTCGTTCACCAACGCCTTCCACGGCATGTCGCTGGGCTCGCTCGCCGTCACCGGCAACGCGTTCAAGCGGGCCGGCGCCGGCATCCCGCTGGTGCACGGCACGCCGATGCCGTTCGACAACTACTTCGACGGTACGGTCCCCGACTTCCTGTGGTTCGAGCGTCTGCTGGAGGACCAGGGCTCCGGGCTGAACAAGCCCGCCGCCGTGATCGTGGAGACCGTCCAGGGCGAGGGCGGCATCAACGTCGCCCGCGCCGAGTGGCTGCGCGCGCTCAAGGAGCTGTGCGAGCGCCAGGACATGCTGCTGATCGTCGACGACATCCAGATGGGCTGCGGCCGTACCGGCGGCTTCTTCTCCTTCGAGGAGGCCGGCATCGTCCCGGACATCGTCACGCTGTCGAAGTCCATCAGCGGCTACGGCCTGCCGATGTCGCTCTGCCTGTTCAACCCGGAGCTGGACATCTGGGAGCCGGGAGAGCACAACGGCACCTTCCGCGGCAACAACCCGGCCTTCGTCACGGCCGCCGCCGCGCTGGACGCCTACTGGGCCGACGGCCAGATGGAGAAGCAGACCATGGCCCGCGGCGAGCAGGTCGAGCAGACGCTGCTGGCCATCTGCGCCGAGGAGTCGACCGCGAGCTTCCGCGGCCGGGGCCTGGTGTGGGGCATGGAGTTCGAGGAGCCGGCCCGCGCCTCCGCGGTCTGCGCCCGCGCCTTCGAGCTGGGGCTCCTGCTGGAGACCTCCGGCCCGCAGAGCGAGGTCGTCAAGCTGCTGCCGCCGCTGACCATCACCCCCGAAGAACTGGACGAGGGCCTGCGCACGCTGGCCCGCTGCGTCCGCGAGACGGCCTGACCCGGCACTGCCGGGGCAGGTGGAAGAAGAGAGGCGCCCGGCCCCCCGGGGGGGGGGGCCGGCCCCCCCCCCGCTGGACAACCCGGGGGCGGGAGGGGATAAAACACAAAGACCCCCCCCCCCAACCCCCAATCAACGAGAGAGGGA
>NZ_JAFEUF010000153.1:0-7658 GCF_016901035.1 Streptomyces durocortorensis | reverse complement strand
ACCCGCCCCGGGCGCCGCGGCTCCCGGGCGGCGGCGCCGGGTCGGCGGCCGCGCCGCCGCGCGGCGGGGGTGCTTGCCCCCCCCCCCCCCCCCCCCCCCCCCCCCCCCCCGGGGCCCGTGCACAGAAGAGAAAGGCAACCGCTCACCGTGATCGTCCGATCGTTCAGTGACATCGAGAACACCGACCGGCATGTGAAGGCCGCGTCCGGCACCTGGGAGAGCAAGCGCATCGTGCTCGCCAAGGAGAAGGTGGGCTTCTCGCTCCACGAGACCGTGCTGTACGCGGGCACGGAGACCTCCATGTGGTACGCGAACCACATCGAGGCGGTGCTGTGCACCGAGGGCGAGGCCGAGCTCACCAACGAAGAGACCGGCGAGAAGCACTGGATCACGCCCGGCACGATGTATCTGCTGGACGGACACGAGCGGCACACCATGCGGCCCAAGACCGACTTCCGCTGCGTGTGCGTCTTCAATCCCCCCGTCACCGGACGGGAGGACCATGACGAGAACGGTGTCTACCCACTGCTGACCGAGGAGGGCTGAACCATGACCACCGAAGTACGCGCCGATCTGTACCCCTCGCGCGGCGCCGCCGAGATGACCACTCCCCGCCAGGACCCGGTCATCTGGTCCGCGCCGGGCGCACCGGGTCCGATCGCCGCCAAGGACCTGCAGAGCTACGAGCACGACGGCTTCCTCAGCATCGAACAGCTGATCACGCCGGACGAGGTCGCCGCCTACCGGGCGGAGCTGGACCGGCTGGTCTCCGACCCGCTGATCCGTGCCGACGAGCGCTCCATCGTGGAGAAGCAGACGCAGAACGTGCGGTCCGTCTTCGAGGTCCACAAGATCAGTGAGGTCTTCGCCGGGCTGGTCCGCGACGAGCGGGTGGTGGGCCGGGCCCGCCAGATCCTCGGCTCGGACGTGTACGTCCACCAGTCCCGGATCAACGTGAAGCCGGGCTTCGGCGCCTCGGGCTTCTACTGGCACTCCGACTTCGAGACGTGGCACGCGGAGGACGGCCTGCCGAACATGCGGACGGTGTCCGTGTCGATCGCGCTGACGGAGAACTTCGACACCAACGGCGGGCTGATGATCATGCCCGGTTCGCACAAGACGTTCCTCGGCTGTGCGGGCGAGACGCCGACGGACAACTACAAGAAGTCGCTCCAGATGCAGGACGCCGGCACCCCGTCCGACGAGGCGCTGACGAAGATGGCCGACCGCCACGGCATCAGGCTCTTCACGGGCAAGGCCGGTTCGGCGACCTGGTTCGACTGCAACGCCATGCACGGTTCGGGCGACAACATCACCCCGTACGCGCGCAGCAACGTCTTCATCGTCTTCAACAGCGTGGAGAACGCGGCCGAGGAGCCCTTCGCGGCTCCGATCCGCCGCCCCGACTTCATCGGGGCGCGGGACTTCACCCCGGTGAAGTAGCGGAAGGCAGCGGGAGAAGCAGGCGCATGGGGCCCGGGACGGTACGCCGTCCCGGGCCTGACGCGTAGCCCTTCGCGTAACTCGCTGGACCGGCGCCGTGTTCGGCGGGGAGGGTGGCGGCCATGACTTCCCACGTACGCCACATCACGATCGACTGCGCCGACGCCTACGGGCTCGCCGGCTTCTGGTCCCGGGTGCTCGGTGCGCCCGTCTCCGACGAGGACTTCCCCGGCGATCCGGAGGCCCTGGTCGAGACCCCCGGCGCGGCGATCCTCTTCGTCCAGGTGGACGAGGAGAAACGGACCAAGAACCGCGTCCATCTGGACATCCAGCCGCAGGACCGCTCCCGCGACGAGGAGGTCGAACGACTGCTCGCGCTCGGGGCGACCCTGGTCGGCGACCACCGCAAGCCGAACGGGCGGGGTTGGGCGACGCTCGCCGATCCCGAGGGCAACGAGTTCTGTGTGGAGTGCGGCGCGGCCGAACGGGCGGCGCTGAGCGGCACCCGGCTGCCGGTGACCGCCGACGACGTGACGCGTGCCGTGCGGCTCGCGGTGGACGTGCTGGCCGGGGCCCCGGCGGACCGCTGGGACACGCCGGCGGGGAGCCTGACGTGGACCTGCTGGGAGACGGTGGAGCACCTCAGCGACGATCTGTTCGCGTACGCCGTCCAGTTGGGACCGCGTACGCCCCCGCTGGACGGCGAGGTGCCCTACCGGTGGGCGCCCGACCGGCAGGGCGGGCCGCACAACGCGGTCTTCGCCGACCGTGCCGCCGGGCCCGCCGGACTGCTGGCCACACTGGAGGCGAGCGGGGCGCTGCTGGCCTCGATGGCGCGGACGACGCCGCCCGGGGTCCGCTCGTACCACGGGTACGGGATCTCCGACCCGGAGGGCTTCGCCGCGATGGGCGTGGTGGAGACCCTGGTCCACACCCATGACCTGGCCGAGGGCCTGGGCCTCACGTGGGCGCCGTCGGCCGCGCTCTGCGACCGGGTGCTGGCCCGGCTCTTCCCGGACGCCCCGGCGGGCGGGGACCGGTGGACCGTCCTGTTGTGGGCCACCGGTCGCGCCGAGTTGCCGGACCACCCGCGCCGCACGTCGTGGCGGTGGGACGGGCGGCCTCCCGCGGATCAGACGGCGTCGAGCGCCGGGTAGTCGGTGTAGCCCTTGGCGTCGCCGCCGAAGAAGGTCGACGGGTCGGGGGTGTTGAACGGGCCGCCCGCCCTCAGCCGGGCGGGCAGGTCCGGGTTGGCGAGGAAGAGCGCCCCGTAGGAGATCAGGTCGGCGATGCCGTCGTCGATCACGGTGTGGTCGCCGGGCCCGGTGGGGCCCTCGGTGTGCACGTTGATGACGAGGGCCCCGGAGAAGGCCTTGCGCAGGGCGAGGGTCAGCTCGCGGATCGGGGCGGCCTCCAGGACGTGCAGGTAGGCGAGGCCGAGCGGCTCGATCTGCTGGACCAGCGCGGTGTACGTGGCCTCCGGCGCGGGCTCGTCGATGTCGTTGTACGGGTTGCCGGGCGAGATCCGCAGCGCGGTGCGCTCCGGGCCGATCTCGGCGGCGACGGCCTTGACGACCTCGACGGCGAACCGGGTGCGGGCCTCGTCGGAGCCGCCCCACGCGTCGGTGCGCCGGTTGGTGTTGGGGGCGAGGAACTGGTGGATGAGGTAGCCGTTGGCGCCGTGCAGCTCGACCCCGTCGAATCCGGCCTCGACCGCGTTGCGGGAGGCGGTGACGAAATCGGCCACGGTCGCGCGGACCTCGGCGTCGGTCAGCGCGTGCGGCTCGACGAAGTCCTTCGGTCCGGCGTGGGTGTAGACCTGCCCCTCGGCCTTGACCGGGGAGGCGCTGACGGGCACGAGCCCGTCCGGCAGCAGGACCGGGTGGCCGATGCGGCCCGCGTGCATGATCTGGGCGAAGATCCGGCCGCCCGCGGCGTGCACCGCGTCGGTGACCGTACGCCAGGAGGCGACCTGCTCGGCGCTGTGCAGGCCGGGCGTGGAGGGGTAGCCCTGCCCCACGACGGACGGCTGGATGCCCTCGGTGATCACGAGGCCGGCCGAGGCGCGCTGGGCGTAGTACGTGGCGGTGAGCTCGGTGGCGGTGCCTCCCGCGCCGGCCCGGCTGCGGGTCATCGGGGCCAGGGCGATGCGGTTGGCCAGCGGGGTGCCGGAGAGGTCGATCGGGTCGAACGCTGTGGTCATGGAGGCTCCCAGATAAGTATGTGGTCGGCCAAGTATCGGTGCCGACGGCAACTGTAACCCATTGATTGGCCGACCAAGGTAAAGTTGTGGACAACCGCCGGGCAGGGAGCGGACATGGAGCTGGACGCGGAGTCGGCCATGGAGTCGGGCATCATCGGAAGCCACTGAAAGCCACTGCCGAAAGCCGCCGCTCGCAGCCCCGAGGACCTCAGGAGCCCACCATGACCACCGGCCACGCCACCCCCGCGGAAGAGGCCTGTACCGACGCGCTGCCCACGGCGGCGCTCAGCGGGCCCGTGAGCCACGCCGTCTCCCGGGTGGCCCGGCTGCACCGGATCGCGGCGGGCAAGGCGCTCAGGGGCGTGGACCTCTACCCGGGGCAGGAGTTGCTGATGATGCACCTGTGGGACCGGGGGGCGGTCCGGCAGACCGAGCTGATCAGGGCCCTGGACCTGGACCCGTCCACGGTCACGAAGATGCTCCAGCGGCTGGAGCAGACCGGGCATGTGCGCCGCCGCCCCGACCCGGCCGACCGGCGGGCCGTGCTGGTCGAGGCGACGGACGAGAGCTGCGCGCTGCACACCGCGGTCGAGGCCGCCTGGGGCAGCCTGGAGGAGCACACGCTCGCGGGTCTGGAGCCGGCCGAGCGCACGGAGCTGGTCCGGCTGCTGGCGAAGATCGAGGAGAACCTCTGCCGGGAGGCCGAGGACTGCCCCGACCGGCGCTGAGACGCGTCCGCCCGAGTCGCCTGCGTACGGCTCAGGCCAGGAAATTCAGCACCCGGTCCACATCGGCCTCGGTGTTGTAGAGGTGGCAGGAGATCCGCAGATTCCCGGCCGGGGCGGAGACGGCGATACCGGCCTCCACCAGGCCGGGCTGACGGCCGTCCAGCCCCGGCACGGCGACGATCGCCGACTCCCCGGGGACGGCCGCGTGCCCGAGCTCGGCGAGCCCCGCCCGCAGCCGGGCCCCGAGCCCGGTGGCGTGGGCGTACAGGGCCTCGGCGCCGACCTCCGCGAGCAGGTCCAGGGAGTGCTCGGCCCCGTGGTACGAGAGGAAGGCGGGCGGCTCGTCAAAGCCGCGTGCGGTCGGGGCGAGGCGCTCCAGCGGGCCGTAATTGCTCGCCCAGGGGGCGCCGGCGGAGACCCAGCCGGCGAAGAGGGGCGGCAGGGTGGCCTCGGCCTCCTCGGTGACGGTCAGGAACGACGTACCGCGCGGGCAGAGCAAGAACTTGAAGCCGCCGGTGACGGTGTAGTCGTACGCCCCGGCGTCCAGCGGGAACCAGCCCGCAGCCTGGGTGGCGTCCAGCAGGGTCCGAGCCCCGTGCGCCGCGGCGGCCGCGCGGACGGCGGCGAGGTCGGCGACCCGGCCGTCGGCCGACTGCACGGCGGAGAAGGCGACCAGGGCGGTCGAGGGGCGTACGGCCTCGGCGAGGTCCGCGAGCGGCGCGTACCGCACGCGCAGATCGCCGCGGAGCGCGAACGGGCTGACCACGGAGGAGAACTCGCCCTCGGGGCAGAGGACTTCGGCGCCGGGCGGCAGCGAGGCGGCGATCAGGCCGACGTGGACGGTGACGGAGCTGCCGGTGGCGACCCGGTCCGGGTGGACGCCGACGAGCCGGGCGAACCCGCCCCGGGCGGCCTCCACCGCCTCCAAGCTGCCCGCCCCCACCCGGCGCCCGGCGGCGTTCTCGTCGGCCAGGGCCTTGACGGCGGCGATCGTCCGGCGGGGCAGCAAGCCCCAGCTGGAGGTGTTGAGGTAGGTGACGTCGGGCGCGAATTCGACGGCTGCGGCTCGGATGGGCGCGAGGATCGTCATGCGTCCACCCTGGAGCGCCCCTAACTCAAAGTCAACAACGAAGAGTTACGGGGCGCACCAAGGGATACTTATGGAAGGAGGTCAGCCCCGCGGAACTTCGCAGGCCCCGTCCGTGTCGCAGGCCGCCGCGTCCCCGCCGACGGTGGTCAGCGCGGTGGCGGGGCGGTCCTTCCAGGCCTGCTCCAGCGCCTGGACGAAGACCTCGGTGGGCTGGCCGCCGGAGATGCCGTACCGCCGGTCGAGGACGAAGAACGGGACGGCGTTGGCGCCCAGTTCGGCCGCCTCGCGCTCGTCGGTCCGGACGTCGTCCGCGTACGCCTCGGGGTCTGCGAGCACCGCGCGGGCCTCGTCGGCGTCGAGCCCGGCCTCCTCGGCGAGGGCGATCAGCACCTCGTCGTCGAAGACGGAGCGCTCCTCGGCGAAGTTCGCCCGGTAGGCGAGGGTCAGCAGTTCGTCCTGGCGGCCCCGGGCCTTGGCCAGGTGCAGCAGCCGGTGGATGTCGAAGGTGTTGCCGTGGTCACGGCCCTCGGTGCGGTAGCCGAGCCCCTCGGACTGCGCGTTGGCCGCGACGTTCGCCTCCATCGCGGCGGCCTCCTCGCGGCTGCGGCCGTACTTCTCGGCCAGCATGTCGATCACGAGCGCGGTGTCGCCCTTGACCCGCGAGGGGTCGAGCTCGAAGGAGCGGTGCACGACCTCGACCTCGTCCCGGTGGGCGAACTCCGCGAGGCCCTTCTCGAAGCGGGCCTTGCCGATGTAGCACCACGGACAGGCGATGTCGCTCCAGATCTCGACGCGCATGACTCTTCTTCTCTCCCAGGCTCACGGGGGGGCGTGCGGAGAGGCCCTCCGTACGTCACGTCTCCGTACGAACACCAAACCTGACCAGGTGATTCCCGCTCCGCGGCCCGCTGGCGTCCGGAGCGGAAATCGGGAAAGCTCGCGCGCATGGTCTCAGTGGTGCAGAACGTGGCGATCGACTGTGTGAACGCGTATGAGCTGGCGCGGTTCTGGAGCGAGGTGACCGGCCGTCCGCTGCATCCGGAGGACGAACCGGGCATGGCGGAGACGCAGGTGATGATGGCGGAGGGCCCGATGCTCTATTTCCATCAGGTGCCCGAGGCCAAGAAGGGCAAGAACCGGCTCCATCTGTGTCTGCGCCCTCAGACCTCGCGCGAGGAGGAGGTGGAGCGGCTGCTGGGCCTCGGCGCCGCCCTCGTCGCCGACCTCCGGAACCCGGACGGCTCCGGCTGGGCGGTGCTCGCCGATCCCGAGGGCAACGAGTTCTGCGTACTGCGCAGCGCGTCCGACCGGGCCGCGACGGCTTCCTGACGCTCTCCGCACGCACCCGGCCCCTCGCACCTCACCGCCCGTCGCGCAGGTTCGCCACTCCCCCGGGCAGGAACGCGATCCGGTCGAAGACCGCGCCGCAGCCGTCCCCGGTGGGCGACTGGACGAGGAAGCCGATACGGGCGGCCGCCCGCTCCTCGGGCGTACCGAGGGTGAACACACGAACGAAGGTCCAGCTGTCACCGTCGGCGGAGGCGTGGAAGGCGTAGGCGTTGCCGGTGCGGCTGAGGCGGAGCCAGCAGACGCCCTCCTCCACCACGAAGGCGTTGGCGTCGTCGGAGTGGCCGCGGGTGACGACGGTGCAGACGGTCGGGAGGTCCGCGGAGTGCTCCAGGCAGAGCTTGGCCCACTCCTGGTCCCCGACGTGGAGGTACAGCGCGCCCGCGTCACCGGCCGAGACCAGACCGGGGCGTACCCGGGCCAGCAGCCGGAAGTCGCCCTCCCCCACTGCTCCGAGCAGGCGCGGGGCGTCGGAGGCCGGGGCGAGGGAGTCGCCGGACGGGGGGACGAAGAGGTCCTGACCGGGGCCGGCCCTGCCGGTCAGTACGCCGTCGGCGTGGGTCCAGCGTCCGTCGGGGCCCGCCCCGTCCAGGGCGAAGGGGAGGGCGTCCAGGTGCAGGGGCAGGCTCATGCGCGGCGTCCGATCAGGTTCAGGTTCGGGCTCATGCGCGGCGTCCGTCCACCCGGCGGGGCAGGCCCAGCGGGTTGTCCTCGCGCAGTTCGGGCGGGAGGAGCGCGTCGGGGGTGTTCTGGTACGTGACCGGGCGCAGCCAGCGTTCGATCGCGGTGGCCCCGACCGAGGTGGAGGTGGACGTGGTGGCGGGGTAGGGGCCGCCGTGGTGCTGGG
>NZ_JAFEUF010000152.1 GCF_016901035.1 Streptomyces durocortorensis | reverse complement strand
CGCGAAGCCCCTAGCCCACCACACACCCGCCCGGGGGCCCACCGGCGCCGCAGGGGCTCATCCCCCGGGGGCCGCCCCGGCCCCGCCCCCCCCCCCCCCCCCCGGGCGGCCCGCCCGGGGCGGCCACTACTCCCCCAACGCGGCCCCGCTGCACCCCACCGCCTTCCTGAAGCTGCCCCCGGGCAGGGTGAGGGCGCACGGCTGGCTGGCCGGGCAGCTGAAGCTCCAACTGGAGGGGTTGTGCGGCCGGTACGAGGAGTTCTCGCACTTCCTCGACTTCACGGCCACCGGCTGGGTGCGCCCGGACAAGGGCGGCTGGGAGGAAGTCCCGTACTGGCTGCGCGGTTACGCCGACCTCGCGATCGTCACGGGTGACGCGACCGCGCTGGCCACCACCCGGCGCTGGATGGACGCGATCCTCGCCACCGGCCAGTCCGACGGCTTCTTCGGCCCGAAGGCGCTGCGGACCTCGCTCAACGGCGGCCCCGACTTCTGGCCGTTCCTCCCCCTGATCCAGGCCCTGCGCTCCTGGCAGGAGTACACCGAGGACAACCGGATCATCCCCTTCCTCAGCCGCTTCTTCCGGTACATGAACGCCCAGGGCCCGGGCGCCTTCGACACCAGCTGGATCGCCCTGCGCTGGGGCGACGGCCTGGACAGCGTCATGTGGCTCTACAACCGCACCGGCGACGCCTTCCTCCTGGACCTCGTCGACAAGATCCACCGGTACGGGGCCGACTGGGGCGACAACCTGGTCAACCCGCACAACGTGAACATCGCCCAGGGCTTCCGGGAGCCCGCCCAGTTCGCGCTGCGCAGCGGCTCGGCCACCGACACCCGGAACACCTACGGCACGTACGCGAAGGCCATGGACGCCTACGGGCAGTTCCCCGGCGGCGGCTTCGCGGGCGACGAGAACGCCCGCCCGGGGCACGGCGACCCCCGCCAGGGCTTCGAGACCTGCGGGATCGTCGAGTTCATGGCGAGCCACCAGCTGCTCACCCGGATCACCGGCGACCCGCTGTGGGCGGACCGCTGCGAGGAACTGGCGTTCAACTCACTGCCCGCCTCGCTCGATCCGTCCGGCAAGGCGGTGCACTACATCACCTGCGCCAACAGCGTGGACCTGGACGACGAGCCCAAGCGGGACCGCCAGTTCCAGAACCCGTTCGCGATGCTGGCGTACCTGCCGGGCGTGGACCAGTACCGCTGCTGCCCGCACAACTACGGGATGGGCTGGCCCTACTTCACCGAGGAGCTGTGGCTCGCCACCCCGGACGGCGGGCTCGCGGCGGCGATGTACGCGCCGAGCGAGGTCACCGCGAAGGTCGCCGACGGCACGGAGGTGACGTTCGTCGAGGAGACCGGCTACCCCTTCACGGACACCGTCGCTCTCTCCCTCACCGCACCGAAGCCCCTGGACTTCCCGCTGGTCCTGCGCATCCCTGCCTGGTGCGCCGAACCCGACATCCGGGTCAACGGACAGCGGGTCGCCGCGCCGGCCGGACCGGCCTTCACCCGGATCGAGCGGACCTGGTCGAGCGGGGACGAGGTGACCCTGCGGCTGCCGCAGCGCACCACCGTACGCGCCTGGGCGGAGAACCACGGTTCCGTCAGCGTGGACCACGGGCCGCTCACGTACTCGTTGCGGATCGGGGAAGAGTACGAGCGGATCGGCGGCAGCGACACGTTCCCGGAGTACGCGGTCCACGCCACGACCCCGTGGAACTACGGCCTCGTCCTGGACCCCGCCCGCCCCGCCGCGTCCCTGCGCCGCCGCTCCACGGGCCGCGCCCCCGGCGACAACCCGTTCACGCTGGACGGCACCCCCCTCACCCTGACCGCCCGCGCCCGCCGCATCCCCGAGTGGACGGCGGACGACGAGCACGTGGTCGCGCCCCTCCAGCCGAGCCCGGCGCGCTCCGCGGAGCCGGTCGAGGAGGTCACGCTCGTCCCGATGGGCGCGGCGCGGCTGCGGATCACGTCGTTCCCGACGGCTGCCCCGGACGCCGAACCGTGGCTGGCGGACCGCTGGTACCGGATCGCCAACCGGCACTCCGGCAAGGTGCTCGGCGTGGACGGCATGTCGACCGCGAACAGCGCCCACGTGGTGCAGTTCGGCGACACCGGTACGGCGGACCATCTGTGGCGGCTGGTCGCCAACGGCGACGGCTGGTACCGGATCCGCAACCAGCACTCCGGAAAGGTGCTGGGCGTCGACCTGATGTCCACCGAGAACGGCGCGCACGTCGTGCAGTTCGACGACAACGACACCGCCGACCACCTGTGGCAGCTCGTCCCGGACGGGGGCGGCTGGTACCGGATCCGCAACCGGAACTCGGACAAGGTGCTCGGCGTGGACGGGATGTCCACGGCCGACAGCGCGCACGTCGTCCAGTACGACGACAACGGGACGGCCGACCATCTGTGGCGGCTCGTCTGAGAACCGATCGCTCCCCCGCCCGAAGAGCCCCGGCACAACCATGAAAGGGATGTT
The DNA here is from genome assembly GCF_016901035.1 of Streptomyces durocortorensis. GTDB lineage: Bacteria > Actinomycetota > Actinomycetes > Streptomycetales > Streptomycetaceae > Streptomyces > Streptomyces durocortorensis. Next base: position 15,092 of record NZ_JAFEUF010000152.1, on the reverse strand, counting down.
CCAACCATGCGACCAGCACCCGCACCCCGCCGCCGCGCCTGGTGGCGGAGATTGACGGCCACCACCGGCCAGCTCGCCCTGGCGGCCACCGCCCTCGTCGGCACCGGCACCTCGCCGGCCGCCGCCGCCCCCGCCGCCTGGGAGCCGAAGCCGGCGCCCATGACGACGCCGTGGACGAACGACGTCCCGGTCGACAAGCCGCTGCCGGAGTACCCGCGCCCGCAGCTGACCCGCCCCGACTGGACGAACCTCAACGGCATCTGGGACTTCGCGGTCACCGGCCGTGACGCCGGGCAGCCCGCGACGTTCCCGGAGCAGATCCGGGTGCCGTTCGTCGCGGAGTCCGCGCTCTCCGGCATCCAGCGCCGGATCACCGAGAACGACAAACTCTGGTACAAGCGGACCTTCACCGTTCCCGCCAACTGGGACGGCCGCCGGGTCAAACTGCACTTCGGGGCCTCCGACTGGCAGACCACGGTCTGGGTCAACGGCACCGAGGTCGGCGCGCACAAGGGCGGGTTCGACTCGTTCGCGTACGACATCACCCCGCAGCTGAACGGCGGGACGAACACCGTCGTGGTCTCCGTCTACGACCCGAGCCAGACCGGCGGCCAGGCGGTCGGCAAGCAGCGCATCAACGATGTGAAGCCGCATCCGGGCGGCGGGATCTTCTACACCGCGGCCTCGGGCATCTGGCAGACGGTGTGGCTGGAGCCGGTGGCATCGGCCCACATCACCCGCCTCGACATGACGCCGAACCTGGGGAACAACACCCTGCGGGTGAAGGTCCGGACGGCGGGCGCGGCGGGCCGGAGCGCCCGGATCACCGTCTCCAGCGGCGGTACGGTCGTGGGCACGGCGACCGGCGCGGTGAGCGGCGAGATCTCCGTACCCGTACCGAACCCCCGGCTGTGGACGCCCGAGGATCCGTTCCTGTACGACGTGAAGGCGGATCTCCTGGACGGCTCGGCCGTCACCGACACCGCGGGCAGCTACACCGGCATGCGGTCCGTGGGCCTGGCCAAGGTGGACAGCATCCTGCGGCCGGTGCTCAACGGGAAGTTCGTGTTCCAGACGGGCACCCTGGACCAGGGGTACTGGCCGGACGGCATCTACACCGCGCCGAGCGACGAGGCGCTGAAGTACGACCTCCAGGCGCACAAGGACCTCGGCTTCAACATGGTCCGCAAGCACATCAAGGTGGAGCCGCAGCGGTGGTTCTACTGGGCGGACAAGCTGGGTCTGCTGGTGTGGCAGGACATGCCGTCGATGGACAACGGCAAGGTCCCGGACGGGCCGGCGCGCACCCAGTGGGAGGCGGAGTACCGCACCATCATCGACCAGCACCGCAGTTCGCCGTCGGTGGTCATGTGGGTGAACCAGAACGAGGGCTGGGGGCAGTACGACCAGGCCAGGATCGCCGACGAGGTCAAGGCGCAGGACCCCTCGCGCCTGGTCAACAACATGAGCGGGGTCAACTGCTGCGGTTCGGTCGACGGCGGCAACGGTGACGTGGTGGACAACCACATCTACGTCGGCCCGGGCAACACCGCTCCGAGCGCGACCCGGGCCGCCGTGCTGGGCGAGTTCGGCGGTCTCGGCTACAAGGTGCCGGGCCACGAGTGGTATCCGGGCGGCGGCTTCAGCTACGAGGACCAGCCGAGCGTCGCCGCGCTCAACGACCGGTTCGTCGGGCTGCTGGACGCCATCCGGATCGGTCAACTGCCCGCCGGGCTCTCCGCGTCGGTCTACACGGAGATCACGGACGTCGAGAACGAGGCGAACGGGCTGCTGACGTACGACCGCCAGGTCGTCAAGGTGGACACCGCCCGGGTGAAGGCCGCCAACCAGGCCCTCATCCAGGCGTCCCGCAACCCCGCTCCCCCGGTGAACCTCCCCACCGGGCAGAACAAGTCGCTGCGGGTCACCACCCCCGGGCACACCACGAAGCACCTGCGCCACTACGACGCGCTGGCGGCCACCGAGGTGGTGAACAGCGGGAGTTCGGCCGTGCTGAAGGCGGACGCCACCTGGAAGATCGTCACCGGACTCGCCAACAGCAACTGCTACTCCTTCGAGTCCCGCAACTATCCCGGCGAGTTCCTCCGCCACCGGGAGTTCCGGGTGCGCCGCGACGCCAACGACAACTCCGCGCTGTTCAAGGCGGATGCGACGTGGTGCGCGGTCGCGGGCAACGGCGGGGTGCGGTTCACCAGCGCCAATCTGCCCGGCAGCTATCTGCGCCACATCGACTCCGAGGTGTGGCTCGCCACGCCCGGTGGCAAGCAGCCCTTCGACAGCCCGGCACTGTTCACCGAGGACACGACGTGGGCGGTGGAGGCGCCGTGGGCCCCCTTTTGCTCAGAGTTGCTGCTGAGGCGGGCCGGCCGGGCTCAGCGGATCAGAAGCGGTTCGGGGCGCGTTCCGGGACCGGGGCCCCGGGGAGCGCGTCCGGCTTCTCGTTCTGGCGGGCCTGCGCGTTCGACGCGGCGGTCGCCTTGCAGGTCACGTCCTTCGCGGGCAGCTTGCCGGTGGCCAGGTAGCGGTTGACCGCACCGTCCGTGCAGGTGTTGCCGCTCGGGTAGACGCCGTGGCCCTCGCCGCCGAGAACGGTGACCATCTTCGAGCCCCGCAGCTGGGCGTGCAGGGCCTGGCCGCTGGGCAGCGGGGTCTGCGAATCCCACTCGTTCTGCACGACCAGGGAGCCGACCTTGTTCTTGACCACGGTGGCCGGCTCGGCGGACTTCCCCCAGAAGGCACAGGGCTTGATGCTGGACGCGAAGTCCCCGAAGAGCGGGTAGCGGCCCTTGTCCTCGATGGCGTCCCGCCGGTACGTCTCCGGATTTCGCGACCAGGCGGCCGAGTTGTCGCCGCAGACCACGGCCCAGAAGCTGGCCGTCCCGTTGTCGGCGGGCGTCTCGGCGGCGAGCGCGGCCTTCCCGGCCCACTCGGGCGCCGGGGTGCCGCCGTCCTCGGTGATGCGGGCGAGCTTCTTCGCGGAGGCGGGCTTGCCCTGCGCGGCCTTCTTCAGCTCCACGACCGCCTCGGATGCGGACTGCGGGGTGAAGGACAGCGCGCGCATCCCCTGGCGGATGGAGTCACCGTCGGTGGGCTGACCGTCCACCTCGATCGGGTCCTTGTCGGCCCGTGCGACGAGATCCCAGAAGGTCCGGTCGACCTTCTTCGGGGTGTCGCCGAGGCCGTACGTCTTCGAGCGCGCGGCGGCCCACTCGGTCCACCGGTCGAACGCGGGTTCCGCGCCCTCGGCCCACCACTGGATCATCCCGCGCCAGGCGCGCTTCGGGTCGACCGCGCTGTCCAGCACGAACCGGTCGGCCCGGGCCGGAAAGAGCTGGGCGTAGACGGCGCCCAGATAGGTGCCGTAGGAGTAGCCGAAGTAGGAGATCTTCTTCTCGCCGAGGATCGCCCGCACCAGATCCAGGTCGCGCGCGGTGTTGCGGGTCGTGATGTGCGGGAGCCGGTCCCCCATCTTCTTGGCGCACTTGTCCGCCACCGTGCGCGCCCAGGCGACGTCCTTGGCGTACGTCTGCGCCTTGTAGGGCCGCAGCCAGTTCTCCTGCTCCGGCGTGAGGTTGCAGGAGACCGGGCTGGAGCGGCCGACGCCGCGCGGGTCGAAGCCGACCAGGTCGTAGCTCTTCAGCACGGACTTGGGCAGCTCCTCCTTCATCATCATCGGCATCCACAGCCCCTCGCCGCCGGGGCCGCCGGGGTTGGAGAGCAGGATGCCGCGCCGTTTGCCGGGCTCGGCGGTCTTGATCCGGGATATCGCCAGGTCGATCCGCTTGCCTCCGGGCTTCCGGTAGTCCAGCGGGACCTTGACGGTGGCGCACTGGTATGCCGCCGAGGTGTCGGCGTCGCACCGCTTCCACTTGGGCTTCTGCTTCGCGTACCGGTCGAGCACGCTCTTGGCGGCGGGCGAGGAGACGGCCGAGGGGGTTCCGGCCGAGGGGGCGGCAGCCGGGGCCGCGGTGGCCGTCGAGGCGGCGAACGCCGGGGCCAGCGTCGCCAGGGCGCTCACGGCCACCAGGGGCGCGAGACGTCGTCTGCGCACGATATCGGTCCTTCCGGTCGCGTGTTCGGACAGGAGGATCTTGTCGGACCTGTGTACGTCTGCGTATCCCTCCCGGGGCCCCAACTCCTCTACGTCTCGGGAATGACAGCAAAAGGCGTGAATGGTCCGCGAGTTGGAGAACCATTCACGCCATTGCGGGGTCCGCTCCCCTCCCGGCGCGCCCGGGGATTCCGGATGCGCCGGGAAGGGCCCCGGTTCTTCTTGCGGGTTACGGCTTCTGACGGCCGTGGAGCGCGGACACCTCCTCGGCGGTCAGGGCCTTGTCGTACACCCCGACCTCATCGACGGAGCCGTTCCAGAAGTCGGTCCTGGCGCCGTCGTACCGGGCCCGCCCGACGGAGAGCGGGCCGGAGCCCACTTCGGCGGGACCGGCCTCGGTGGTGGCGGCGGGCTTCCCGTCGACGTACAGCGTGATCTCGTCGCCCTTGCGGACCCCGACCAGGTGGTACCACTTCCCGGTCTCCGGGGTGACCTCCAGGCGGGCGCGCTTGCCGCCCGGGGTGGAGAAGGCGAACGCGCCCTGCCCGTACTGGAGGTAGAAGGGGTTCTCGGTGCGTCGGCCGTCCTGGCTGACGACGGTGGCGTAGTTGCCGGGCACGGCGTCGAGGCTGGCCCACGCGGAGACGGTGTAGTCCTTGGTGGTGTCCACGACGGGGCCGGGGCTCTCGGCGTACTGCCCCTCGCCGTCGAACTTCAGCGCCGAGCCCGTGACACCCGGGGCCCAGGACGTGCCTCCCGCCAGGGCGAGGTGGGCCTTGTTGGGTCCGCTGTCGCGGGCGGTCGTGCCCTTGTTCTCGTCGAGCGACCAGGAGCCGCCGCCCTTCAGCTCGTCGCGCTCACCGGCCTTCGCACCGGCGGCGATGACCTGGCGGTTGATCTCTCGGACCTTCCTCGGGTCGACCTTGATCTCTCGGCGGTCGTACGTCCAGAGCCCGTTGAGCTCGTTCTCCAGGTCGCTCACCTGGGTGTAGACCGAGCCGGACAGTTCGGCGCCGGCGGCCGCGAGGTAGTACGTACGGGTGTTGTCGACGTACTTCGCGGTGAGGGCGTCCTTGTCCGCGACCCCGCTGTAGATGTTGGCGGGGGCGCCCGGCCACATGTGCCCGGGGGTCCGGAGCGTGAAGCCGCCGTGCTCGCCGTCCATCGCGGCGCGGTGCTCGTCCGGGAAGGCCGGGTCGTTGTTCACGTAGTCGTGGTGGTCGATGATCTCGCCCTTGCCGGAATCACCCTTGGAGGCGCAGCAGTTGACTCCGCTGTGCGCGTTGACCACGCGGGACGGGTCGAGCGCCTTGACGTCCTCGGCGATCTTGCCGGTCTCGGTGCGGTCCCACTCGCCCCAGCCCTCGTTGAAGACGATCCAGCCGCTGATCGAGGGGTAGTTGTGGAACTGCTTCATCAACTCCTTGCCCTGGGTGAGGAAGGCGTCCTTGCCGGCGTCGTTGTCGATGTCGGCGTTGACGAAGTCCTGCCACACGAGCAGTCCCAGCCGGTCGGCGTGGTAGTACCAGCGCGGCGACTCCACCTTGATGTGCTTGCGTACGGCGTTGAAGCCGAGGTCCTTCTGGGCCTTCAGGTCGAAGGCGAGGGCCGCGTCGCTGGGCTGGGTGTACAGCCCGTCGGGCCAGAAGCCCTGGTCGAGCATGGCGAGCGAGAAGAACGGCTTCCCGTTGAGGACGAGCTTCTGGTAGCCGCCGACCTTGTCGACCTTCAGCTGCCGCATGCCGAAGTAGCTTTCGACGCTGTCCTTGGAGCGGCCGTCGGTGAGGGAGACGTCGAGGTCGTACAGGTAGGGGTCGTCGGGCGACCAGAGGTGCTGGTTCTTGAGCTGGAGGCTGAGCTTGCGGTTGGCGGGGCCGCTGACCGTGCCGACGACCTTGCCCTTGTGGTCGCGGGCGACGGCGGTGATACGGGCGTCGGCGGACGCCTTCGCAGAGTTGACGGTGACCGCGAGGCGGCCGGTGTCGATGTCCGGGGTGGTGGTGAGGGAGTCGATCGCGGCGGGGGCGACCGGCTCCATCCAGACGGTCTGCCAGATGCCGGAGGACGGGGTGTAGACGATCCCGCCGGGGTTGGTGGACTGCTTGCCCTTGGGCTGGTTGGGACCGGTCTTGTCGGTGACCGCGACGACGATCTCCTGAGGGCCGGCGCCCTTCAACGCGTCGGTGATGTCGGCGCTGAACCCGGTGTAGCCGCCGGTGTGTTCGGCGACCTTGGTGCCGTTCACCCAGACCGTCGACCGATAGTCGACCGCGTCGAAGTTGAGCTTCAGCCGCTGGTCCTTGCCGGGCGCACCCTTGCCGCCCTTGCCGATCGACCAGTTCTTCGGCACGGTGACGAGCTTGCGGTAGAACATGTGGTCCTCGTCGCGCTCCAGGCCGGAGAGCTGGGACTCGACCGGGAACGGCACGGTGATCTTCTCGTCGAGCTTCTTGCCGAAGACCGGCTGCTCACCCTCGGTCGCCCCGGCGAACTCCCAGGGGCCGTTGAGGTTCTTCCACCGGTCGCGGACCTGCTGCGGCCGGGGGTATTCGGGCAGCGGGTGGTTCTTGTCCAGCTTGTCGCCCCAGGTGGTGGTGAGGCGGTGCGTGGAGAGGTTCTTCGCGGTGCGGCCGATCTCCGGGACGGTCTCGGTCCCCGACTTCAGACCGCCCTCACCGTCGTAGGCGACCTTGACCCGCTGGTCCTTCTGGACCGGCGCGGCGAGATCGATGACCAGCGCCTTCGGGTTGTTCGAGGCCCGGTTCACCGACTTCACCGGCATCGGGGAGGTGTCGACCTCGATCTTGAGGTGCTCCTTCACCTTCCGCCAGTCCGCGACGCGGTCCCGGAAGGTGGCCTGGAGGCGCTTGCCGCTCTGCGCGACGCTCAGGGCGACCGGGTAGACCTCGAAATCGGCCGGCGGGGTGAACGCGGACTCGGGGACGATCTGCTTCTTGAGGCCGTCGGCCTCCCAGCGCAGGAACATGCTGGCGCCGCCGGTGTCCTGGAACATCTCCAGCTTGAAGTCGTGCTTCTCCCCCGCCTTCAGGGTGATCGGCTCGCTGCGCTGTTCCTTGTCCCAGTCCGGCTCCCAGTGGTCGATGACAACGTTTCCGTCGAGGAAGAGCCGGAAGCCGTTGTCGCCGATGGCGGAGAAGGTGTAGTCGCCGTCCTCCGGGGCTTCGAGCTGCCCCGTCCAACGGGCCGTCGTGTGCTCGGTCTTGCCGGTGGCCGACTCGAACGTGCCGGTGAGACCCGGGAAGTTGATGTCCGGGTCCAGGGTCGTGGCACCGAGCTCGGCGAAGTCACGGGCGCCCGGGGCGGACATGCTGAAGTACTCGCCCTTCAGCCCGCGGACATCGGTGACCGGGTCGTCGGCCGTGAAGGCCTTCGCGGTGACTTCGGCAGGTACGGCGGGTGCGGCGGCCGCCGTCGGGACCAGAGTGGCACCGACCGGTATGAGCAGCGCCGCAGCGCAGGTCAGGGCCCTGAACAGGGCGCGGGGGCGCGGGTGTTGTCGTCTCAAGGCGTCGTCCTCGTCGAAGAGCCGGGGTGCCTCCAACCTGCGAGGCACTGCACATAGTCGAACATTGAGCCACAACACCAAACACTGCACAACGGTCGTGCACGCAGAATTTTCAACGATAGAAAACAGACCCCGCGCGGGTCGGCCACCGAAGCCCACGCCGGGCCCACGCTGCGACCCGCGCAGGGGAGCACGCCGGGCGGACCGGCAGGCGCGCCGGACCCTCCCGAATGCCGGAAGCAGCGACATGACGACACAGCGACATCTCCTCCGATCTCCATAACCAGGTTGTACAACTGGGTTATGTAAATCGTCGATTTCAGGTACAACCGAGCCATGAGAGATGACGAGGAAGTGCGTCACCGCCCCGCGTTCCTGACCGAGGAACAGGCGGCCAGAATGTTCGCCGGTATGAACGAGGTCATCCTCGCGGGAGAGGAGACGCGTCGGTTGCGCAGCGAAATGATCATCATGTTCGCCGGTCTCGGCTGGACCCAGGAGAGGATCGCCCGGCTCACCGGCATGAGCCAGCCCGCCGTGTCCAAGCAGTTGGCGAAGTGCCGACCGGGCGAGCCGGAGCACCCGCCGGGCATCGCACTCGACCAGCACGACACGCCCTGGCTCGAAGGGCGGCTGTGGGGCCTGGCGGAGGAGATCTCCGAGGCGCTCCACGACGACGCCCGCTGCACACGCCTGGTCGACGCCCTCGGTCGGGGCCGGAAGCGCTTCACTCCGCAGAACGTGGACGCGCTGCGCCGCCTCGTCGAGGAGGACCTGAGAGCGCGTCGGGCGGACCTCCCCGCCGGCCACCGGAGCACGTACGACACGATCAGCCGAGGGCTCGACGTTCCCACGGGAGCGGCCGCCACCGGATCGGCCTCGGTGCGCCGCACCCTGGCGCACCGGATCCAGCGGGACCGGCTCGGGGGCGGGGACGGAGAAGGGGGCAGGGCCGGAGACGGAGGCTGAGCCGTTCGGCGTACTGCGCGCGCTTTCCCCGGCCGGTTTTCATGAAATGCCGTTTCGGGGGTACGCGCACTCCAGCCAGAAAGCTCACGCGACGGGGTGGAAGCTATGAACGACCGTATTCTGATGACGTTTTCACCGGACGGCGAGACTCGTACCGATTTCGTCTGCCGACCGGAGAAGGCCGCCGACGCACGGGACGCCGTCAGCGCCTTCGTCTCACGGCTGCATCCCGCGCCGACCTCGCACACCGTCCAGAACCTCCTGCTCCTGGTGTCGGAGCTGGTCACCAATGCCGTTCTGCACGCGGGGGCCGTCACGGCGCTGTGGCTGACGGCGGACCGCAGGGGCGTCCACGTCCGGGTCACCGACCCGAGCCCGGCGCACCCGCAGGACCGGACGCCCGACCTGACGGGCCGGACCGGCGGCTTCGGCTGGCCGATGGTCCAGCGACTGGCCCAGGAAGTTCGGGTCCGGGAGGCGGTGGGCGGCGGAAAGGTCATCCTGGCCACCGTGCCGCGCTGAGGACGAGCCCTCGGAAGGCCTCGGCACCCCGGTGGCCCGGAGTGACTCCTGACGGCGGGCGCCGATCGTTACGTATCGGTACAATTCAGGCATGGGAGAGCGGCCTGCGACGCCGACTGCGCCCGAACTCGTTCTGGAGACCGATCTGGGCTCCACGGTGATGAGTCCGAGCCGGGACTACCACGTCGGGCGCGACCCCGAGAGCGACATCGTCATCGAGGACGACCGGGTCTCCTGGCACCACGCGATCCTGCATCCCGAGGCCGGTCACTGGATCATCGAGGACGAGGACAGCACCAACGGCACGTACACCGCCGGCCGGCGCATCCACGCCTCGGACGTCGGCGCGGGCAGCGAGATCCGCTTCGGCAACCCGAGCGACGGACCGCGCGCCGTCCTGCTGGGCCGGGAACCCCCCGCGCCCTCCCCGGCCCCCGCTTCCAAAGCCGAGCGCCCGTCGGCCGTCTCGATGCCCGCGGCGACCGGTACGTTCCGGCAGCCGACGACTGTACGGCCGCTGCCGGCGAAGACGGTCCGCATCGGGCGCGACGCCTCCAACGATCTCGTCATCGACGACCTGGTGGTCTCGCGCCACCACGCCGAACTGCGGGCGCTGCCCGACGGCGGGCACGAGATCGTCGACCTCGGCAGCCACAACGGAACCTTCCTCAACGGTCAGCCGGTCGCCCGCGGCCTCGTCGGGCCCGGCGACATCGTCGGTATCGGCCACTCGGCGTTCTGCCTGGTCGGCGACTCCCTCCAGGAATTCGTGGACACCGGCGAGGTGTCGCTGGACGTCCAGGACCTGGAGGTGACGGTCGGCCGGGCGGGCAAGGGCGGGAAAACCCTGCTGGACAAGGTCTCCTTCCCCGTCGGCGAGAAGTGCCTGCTCGGCGTGGTGGGGCCCAGCGGTGCGGGGAAGTCCACGCTGCTCAACGCGCTCACCGGCCTGCGCCCCGCCGACAGCGGCACGGTGCTCTACGACGGCCGTGACCTCTACCGGGACTTCGCCGAGCTGCGCCAGCGCATCGGCCTCGTACCGCAGGACGACATCCTGCACGCGCAGCTGACCGTGCGCAAAGCCCTCGGTTACGCCGCCGAGCTCCGCTTCCCGCAGGACACCGCGAAGGCGGAGCGGCAGGCGCGGGTCGCCGAGGTGATCCAGGAACTCGGCCTCGAACAGCGCGCCGACCAGCCGATCCACTCGCTCTCCGGCGGTCAGCGGAAGCGGGTGAGCGTGGCCCTGGAGCTGCTGACGAAGCCCTCACTGCTCTTCCTGGACGAGCCGACCTCGGGGCTCGACCCCGGCATGGACCGCTCGGTCATGCACATGCTGCGTGGACTGGCCGACGACGGCCGCACCGTCATCGTGGTGACGCACAGCGTGCTGAGCCTGGAGGTCTGCGACCGGCTGCTGGTTCTCGCACCCGGAGGCCGCATCGCCTACTACGGCCCTCCTGAGGACGCCCTCGCCTTCTTCGGCTTCGAGGAGTGGCCGGAGGCGTTCGAGGCGTTCGAGAACGACCGCGACCGCGACTGGGCGGCCACCTACGCCGGCTCCCCCCTGCGCCGCCAGTACATCGACAACGCGACGGCGCAGCCCCATCTGCCGCCGGCCGCGCCCGGAGCGCTGGTCGCGCCACCGCCCAAGACCCGTAACTGGGGAGCGCAACTCAACACCCTGGTACGCCGGTACGCCTCCGCGCTGAGCGCGGACCGGACGTTCCTGATCATCATGATCGCGCTGCCCTTCGTCATGGGAGCCATGGCCCGCGCACTGGCCGGCAGCCGGCTCACCCAGGAGACGGCGATGAACGCCCTGCTGATCCTCTGTGTGGGCGGGGTGCTGACCGGAGCGGCCAACGCGGTACGGGAGTTGGTCAAGGAACGGGTGATCTACCAGCGGGAGAGAGCCGTCGGCCTGTCCAGATCCGCGTACCTGATGTCGAAGATCGTGGTGCTCGGAACCATCACGGTCCTCCAGGCCGTGGTGCTGACCCTGGTGGGGCTGGTGGGCGTCGATCTCAACGCGCCGGGCGGCGAAGGGGTGTTCCTGCCGCCACTCGTCGAAATCACGCTGGCCGTGGCCCTGTTGTCCTTCACCGCGATGATGCTCGGCCTCCTCGTCTCCGCGCTGGTGCGCAAGGAGGAGGTGACGATGCCGTTGCTCGTCCTCCTCGCGATCGTCCAGGTCGTCTTCTGCGGGGCGCTGCTCAAGCTCAACGGCGTCCCGGGCGTGGAGCAGCTGGCCTGGCTGGTGCCGTCGCGGTGGGCGCTCGGCGCGATGGCCGGGACGATCGACCTGGCGCGGATCGTGCCGGGTGAGCTGACCTCCGATCCGCTCTTCGGGCACTCGGCGGGGGTCTGGCTGCTCAACATGGGGATGATGGTCGTCCTCTCGCTCGTCTTCGGATACCTGGTCGCGAAACTGCTGAAGCGGCACGAGCCCGCGGTCATGCGGAAGTGAGGTGGTTCCATGGCGACCCCGACCCCGGAATTCCGCCCCACGCACGTCGTCCCGCCGGACGGGCTGCCGGCGTGGGAGTCCCCTGACGTCGCCCGGCCCACCGATCCGCTGGACGCACTGCTGCCGGTGCAGGTGCAGGACCGGCGCGGGGACTGGGCCTATGTCGCCTGCTCCAACGGCTGGTCGGCCTGGGTCGACGGCCGCCTCCTCGTCTCCGTACCGCGGACGCCACCGGCAGCCGGGGCGCCGCTCGCACGTACGGCGGACCCGCGGCCGCTGCTGGCCAGGGCGGAGGAGTCGCTCAGCCGGTACCGCCGGGCGGCCCAGGACCTGGCCGAGGGCCGCAGCGACGGGGAGGGCTTCCGGCAGCGTACGCGGGGGCTGCGGGTGGGCATGGTGGTGGACGGGGAGTCGGTGTGGCTGTTCGACGCCGAGCACGAGCGGTGGGTCTTCTGCGACGGAACCCGGCTGAGTACGTACGCGGCGGAGGCGGGCCCGGGGGCGGCGGCACCGGCCTCCGCGTCCGAGGGGACGGAGACGCCGGAGCCCTTTCGGCGGGTAGCGGGCGGTGAGGAACCGGAGCCGACGCGGGTGGTTCCGCCCGAGGGGCCCGAGCCGACGCGGGTGGTCCCGCCGAACGGACCTGAACCGACGCGGGTGGTCCCGCCGGAGGACCCCGAGCCCGCTCGTGTGGTTCCGCCCGAGGGGCCCGAGCCGACCCGCGTCGTCACTGCTGACGAACCCGAACCCACCCGCGTCGTACCACCCGAGGGCCCCGCGCCCACCCGCGTCGTCACACCCGACGAAGCCGAACACGAACCCACCCGCCTCGTCGCCCCCGAGCCCACCCGGGCGATCACCGTCGCCGGGCCCGACGAACCGCCCGCCGGCGGAGTGTCGGACGGTTCGACGGGCGGGCGGTGACGGGCCATGGCCCCGCCGCCTCCCCCGTCGCACGACGCCGGGATGCCCACCGGGCGCGAGGACGATCTCGTCGGCAAGCGGATCGCGAGCTATCTCGTGGAGGCCGAGATCGGCCGCGGCGGCATGGCGGTCGTCTACCGCGCGAAGGATCTGCGGCTCGACCGGATCGTCGCGCTGAAGCTGCTCGCGCCCGAGCTGGCCCGTAACGACACCTTCCGGCAGCGGTTCACGCACGAGTCGCGGGTGGCGGCCGCGATCGACCACCCCCACATCGTGCCGGTCTTCGAGGCGGGCGAGACGGAAGGGCTGCTCTACATCGCCATGCGGTTCGTCGCGGGCGCGGACCTGCGCGTCCTGATCGACCGGCGCGGGCCGCTGGACCTGACGGCAGCCGTCCGGATCGGCGCACAGGTCGCGTCCGCGCTCGACGCGGCCCACGACCACGACCTGGTGCACCGGGATGTGAAGCCCGGCAACATCCTGGTGGCGGCGGGCACCGACAGTGATCATCCGGAGCATGTGTACCTGACGGACTTCGGGCTGACGAAGAAGTCGCTGTCGCTGACCGGGTTCACCACGGTCGGCCAGTTCGTCGGCACCCTCGACTACGTGGCGCCGGAACAGATCTCCGGGCGGCCCGTGGACGGGCGGTGCGACGTGTACAGCCTCGCCTGCGTCGTCCAGGAGACCCTGACCGGGGCGCCCCCCTTCCAGCGGGACGACGACATGGCCCTGCTGTGGGCCCACCAGTACGACCCGCCCGCCCCGCCGAGCGGGCTGCGGCCCGGGCTGCCCGCCGCCGTCGACGGCGTACTGGCGAAGGCGCTCGCCAAGTCGCCGGAGGACCGTTACGACACCTGTCTGCGGTTCGTCGCCGCTCTGCGGGCCGCGGCGGCGGGCATCGGGCCCGGCGAGCACCGGCCGACCCGGGTGGACGCACCGGCCGGTTCCTGGTCCGACGCCCCCGAGCCGCCGCCCGCGCCGCCGCGCTGGGCCGCCCCGGTGTTCCCGGGGACCGGCTGAGCGCGGGAGCGGCGGCCGTTCAGGCGCCGGGGCCGGGGCCTGCCTCCGGCTCCACGACCTCGCCGCGCCGGTGCACCCGCGTGGCGGCCAGGCCGCCGAGGAAACCGGTGACCAGCCCCCACAGCAGCGCGAATCCGAGCGCCGTCCAGAGTTTCGCTCGCAGCGACACCTCCCCGCCGAGTCCGCCGCCGAGGTCCCCGAGGCCGAGGAGGGACAGCCCGTAGTGGGCGGAGATCCGGACGGTGAGGCAGATGAACAGCACCGTCAGGATGAGCGCCACCGCCATGTGGACCGCGTGCTGCCACAGGCGCGTCCGGGCGGGCGACCTCGCCGCCATGAGGAACGCGGCGGCCAGCACCAGCACGGCGACGACGACCACGAGCCAGCGGACGCGCCCGTCCTGTTCGGCGAGAGTGCTCAGGTTCAGGGTGGAGAGGTCGGGGGTGCGCAGGACGGTGTCGAGCACCTGGGGCATGGGCAGCCCGAAGGGGCCGTCCACCTTGCCCTCCCAGGACGCGCCGAGGCCGAGGGTGAGCGCGAGCCAGACCAGGTTGGGCAGTCCGAGGAGGAGCACGGCGGCGGTTTCGGCGGGGTGCCCGCGCGTGATCATCACGACGATCCCGGCGACGACGCCGAGCGCGACGCACGCGAGGAGCAGCACCACCATGGCGAACGCCGCGGGGCGCACCGCTTCCTGGAAGCGCAGCAGCCGGCCGGGGAGCGGGGCACTGCGCGAGACGAGCAGGGCGAGCACGAGGACCCCGGCCAGCCACAGCAGCCCGAAGACCAGGGTGAGGGGGATCTCGGCCCGGAATCCGACCTTCGGGTCCTCGCCGAGGAGATCCCCGGCTCCGCTGCCGGTGAGGTCCTCCGCCGAGAGGGTGAAGGTGTGCCGGGCGATCAGTGAGAGCACGATCAGCGCGACGATCCAGAGGGCGGCGACGCGGCCCGCCCAGCCGGCCAGTTCGCGGCCCCCGGCGACGGCCCGGTGGTGCAGCGGCCGGAGGAAGCCCCGGGCGACCAGGAGCGCGCCCACCAGGGTCACCGAGAGCGGCAGGACCGAGAGGTCGGCCTGCGTCCCCACGAGGGAACCGGCGTCCCCGGAGAGACCGACCGAACCGCCCGCCGCCATCACCACCACCGCGGCGACGACGGCCGGGAAGGCGCCGCCGGGCAGCCCGGCCGCACCGGCGGCCCACAGGCCGAGCGCCGCGGTCACCACCATCGCCAGTACGCCGGTGAGGACCGCCAGGAGCGCGTCGCGCCAGCCGTGCGGAGTGCGTGCGGTGTTCGCTTCGTTGCTCGCCCGGACGTTCACGACCCCACGCTAAGCAGGGACCGGGCGCTTCGCTCCCCGAGGAAACGGTTCGCTCCTCCGCTTGCGAGGACCGCCCGGGCGGAGCAGACAATGGTGCGAAATGCCCTAGATTTGCCACCTCTCGGACCCCGTACGGAATCGGGTCGGGCGGGGGGCTCCGGGGCGATACCGACAACGGGGAGCAGAGCCCGTGAGTGTCCAACCGCCGCCTTCCGGCCGCCCCACAGGACCGCCGTCCGGCCGGCTCGAGTCTGATATACACATGTCCGAT
>NZ_JAFEUF010000151.1 GCF_016901035.1 Streptomyces durocortorensis | reverse complement strand
GCAGTGCAGCCGCTGACTCCCGCACCGGCACCCGCCCCCGCACCGGCCCCGGCGGCGGCTCGGCCTCCTGGGCGCAGCAGGTCCACCAACTGGCCCAGCCCGAACCGCAGCAGCAGCACCAGCACCAGGTTCAGCAGCCGCCGCAGCATCAGGGCCCTGCGGCGGGGGCCGGGGCGGACCAGCCCGTCGTGCCCTGGAAGCCGCCGGTCGACGACCCCTTCCAGCAACTCGCCCGCAACCAGGCATCCGCCCGTCCCGCCGGGCTCGGCAAGCGGTTCGCCGCCCGGCTGGTCGACAGCCTCGTGCTCGGCGCGATCGTCGGGGCGGTGGCCGTCCCGCTGTCGGCCCGGGCGCTCGACCACATCGACCGGAAGATCACCGCGGCGAAGGAGACGGGGGAGACCGTCACCGTCTGGCTGCTGGACTCCACCACCGGGGTCCTGCTGGGGGCGCTGCTCGCCGCGTTCCTGCTCCTCGGCTTCCTGCTGGAGGCCCTGCCCACGGCCAAGTGGGGCCGGACGCTGGGCAAGAAGCTCTTCGGGCTCGACGTACGGGACATCGAGTCCCATGACGCCCCCTCCCTGGGCGCGGCCCTGCGCCGCTGGCTCGTCTACGGCGTGCTGGGGCTGCTCGTCCTCGGTGTGGTCAATGTCCTGTGGTGCCTGTTCGACCGCCCGTGGCGCCAGTGCTGGCACGACAAGGCGGCCCGTACGTTCGTGGCGGGCTGAGCGGGCTGAGCGGGCTGAGCGGGCTGAGCGGGCTGAGCGGGACCGGCTGACCGGGAGCCACCTGCCCGCTTATCGGAAAATCCGGCCGGGCGGGTGGCGACATGCCGGTCTAGACTCGTATGCCGCCTCGCGTCCCCCGAACGCACCTGAGCCGTTGCGGGCCCCGGTGGTGCGGGATGCACTGCCCCCATGAGCAACGACCAGCCGACGCCCGGCCAGCCGCCCGAGGACGACGATCCGTTCCTCAAGAAGCCGCAGGAGCCCCCGCCGCCGTCCGACGGTCAGCCGTACGGCAGTGCGCCGCCGCCCCCCCCGCCGCCGCCCCCGCCGAACGATCCGTACGGCAGCGGCGGCGGGTTCGGTGCGCCCGATCCGCTGGCCGGGATGCCTCCGCTCGCCGAGCCGGGAAAGCGGATCCTGGCGCGGCTCATCGACTTCCTCATCATCTCGATCCCGCTGTATCTGATCTCGCTGCCCTGGGGCGGCGCGGTCGACGTCAACGGGGACGGCGACGACGGGTTCGGCGACGCGGTCGCCAGCGGGTACAGCGGGCACCAGCTGCTCTGGTCGATCATCGGCCTGGTGGTCTACGTCGCCTACGACACCTACTTCACCCACAAGGACGGCCGCACGCTGGGCAAGCGGCTGCTGAAGCTGCGCGTCGCGATGCTCAACGACGGCCGGGTGCCCGACACCGGGGCCGCGCTGATGCGGGCGGTCGTGCTGTGGGCTCCGGCGCTGCTGTGCTGCCCGTGCCTGTGGTGGCTCATCAACATCGTGCTGATGTTCACCGACAAGCCCTACCGGCAGGGGCTGCAGGACAAGGCGGCCAAGACGGTCGTCGTGGTCGCCCGTTAGCGGGTCGGTCAGCGGCGCAGCGAGTGCTGGTCGGTCCGCGCCGGGGAACGCCCCGCCGTGACCCGCTCCCGTGCCCCGATGCTCTCCAGGGCCTGGTGCGTCCGGGCGGCGGCGGAGGCCCGGTCGGCCGTCGGCCGCCCGGCCGCGGCGGTCGGGCGTCGGTCGGGCCGGGGCAGCCGCAGGGCGACCAGCAGGCCGAGGGCCAGCGCGGTCGCGCCGACGGCGGCCACGCCGATGCCGGACTCCGTGCGGAACAGCAGCAGCAGGGCGAGCGTCGTGGTGACGACGGTGGCCGAACCGTAGACGAACTGTGCGGCAGTCGGACGCGGCATGGCGGTTTCCGTCCTTCGGACGTCGGATGGGCGGGCGGCGTTCGGCACGATCGTGCGCACCGAACGACCCTACGACGGTGGATGCCCGACCGGGACCGGTAGTAAGCGTGACCTAACGCACGGTACCGGTGCACAGGGGGCGCACGGAGTCACGGCTCTCACCAACCGGACAGCGGAGCGCGCCTGTTGACGTGTCCCGCCGGACCGGATCGGCCCCGGTCGCCGTTCCTTTGCCGTTCCCATGCCCTTCACATACCGTCCGCATACCGGAAGAGCACTCCGCATAGTGCACTTGGTCTGTTCAAGTCAAGGTCTGTCTTTTCTCTCATAACTCCGATCGAATGTCGTCACTTGTGACGCGTTTACGCGCGCGGCCCGCTTCATACCCCCCTGGCCGCAGCGCGGACGCCCGGGGAGGACTGCTTCAAGTGACCAATCAGAGACGGGCGCTTCGCACCGCCGCCGTTGTCGTGGCCATGGCTGCGACCGCCGCGACGGCGTCGACCTTCGCCACCGCCCAGGCGCATGACAGCTCATCAGGTTCCGGTGTCTCCACCGTCGACCGCCGTGACCCGGCGCCGGCCAAGGGGCATGTGGAGCACAACCTGGAGGGCCCCTTCAGCGAGCAGCAGGCCGCCCAGCGCGAGGCCGCGCTGGAGCAGGTGCTGGCCGGGGACAAGAAGGTCGCGAACCGGAGCGGATCGAAGGTCGTCAAGCTCGGCGACAAGAAGTACGTGGAGCTGGGCCGGGAGAAGACCGACAAGATCTTCACCATCCTGCTGGAGTTCGGCGACCAGGTCGACGACACCACGATGTTCGACCCGGACGGC
This sequence comes from Streptomyces durocortorensis, assembly GCF_016901035.1. Classification (GTDB taxonomy): domain Bacteria; phylum Actinomycetota; class Actinomycetes; order Streptomycetales; family Streptomycetaceae; genus Streptomyces; species Streptomyces durocortorensis. The sequence goes on along the minus strand of NZ_JAFEUF010000151.1, from coordinate 15,108 downwards.
GACGGCCCCAAGCCGCCCGTCAAGAAGTTCGGCGGCACCCCCGGACCGGCGCACAACAAGATCGCCAAGCCGGACCCGAAGAAGGACAACAGCACCGCCTGGAAGTCCGACTACAACCAGGAGCACTTCCAGGAGCTCTACTTCGGCGAGGGCAAGGGCGTCCACTCGCTCAAGACCTACTACGAGAAGACCTCCTCGGGCCGTTACTCGGTCGAGGGTGAGGTCTCCGACTGGGTCAAGGTCCCCTACAACGAGGCCCGTTACGGCTCCAACTACTGCGGCCAGTCCAACTGCGCCAACGTGTGGGACGCGGTCCGCGACGGCGTGAACGCCTGGGTCGCCGAACAGCAGGCCAAGGGCCGCACCGACGCCGAGATCAAGGCCGACCTCGCCGAGTACGACGAGTGGGACCGCTACGACTTCGACGGCGACGGCAACTTCAACGAGCCCGACGGCTACATCGACCACTTCCAGCTGGTCCACGCCGGCGAGGACGAGTCGGCCGGCGGCGGCGCCGAGGGCACCAACGCCATCTGGGCGCACCGCTGGTACGCGTACGGCACCAACGCCGGTGCGACCGGCCCCGCGGACAACAAGGCCGGTGGCGCCCAGATCGGCGACACGGGCATCTGGGTCGGCGACTACACCGTCCAGCCCGAGAACGGCGGCCTGGGTGTCTTCGCCCACGAGTACGCCCACGACCTCGGTCTGCCGGACCTGTACGACACCTCCGGCGGCGGCGAGAACTCGGTCGGCTTCTGGTCCCTGATGTCGGCGGGCTCCTGGCTCGGCACCGGCAAGGGCGAGATCGGCAACCTGCCCGGCGACATGACCTCGTGGGACAAGCTCCAGCTCGGCTGGCTCGACTACGACAAGGCCAGGGCGGGCAAGACCTCGCTGCACAAGCTGGGCGTCTCGGAGTACAACACCAAGAACCCGCAGGCGCTCGTCGTCGAGCTGCCGAAGAAGGCCGTCACCACCACCGTCACCAAGCCCGCCGAGGGTGCGAAGCAGTGGTGGAGCGACATGGGCGACGACCTGTCGAACACCCTGACCCGCTCGGTCGACCTGACCGGCAAGTCCAAGGCCACGCTGGACCTTTCGGGCTGGTACGACATCGAGGCCGACTACGACTACCTCTACACCGAGGTGTCCGACAACGGCGGCACCAGCTGGACCGCGCTCGACGGCACCGCCGACGGCAAGGCCATCCCGCGCGACGCCAGTGACAAGCCGGCTCTGACCGACGTCTCGGGCGCGTACAAGAAGCTCTCCTTCCCGCTGGACGCCTACGCGGGCAAGAAGGTCGACCTCCGCTTCCGCTACCAGACGGACGGCGGCGCGGGCGGCAAGGGCTTCGCGGCCGACGCCATCACCATCACGGCCGACGGCGCGGCGCTCTTCTCGGACAACGCCGAGGGCGACGACAACGGCTGGACCGCCAAGGGCTTCTCGCGGATCGGCGAGTCCTTCACCCAGGACTACCCGCAGTACTACATCGCGGAGAACCGCCAGTACGTCTCGTACGACGAGACGTTGAAGGTCGGCCCGTACAACTTCGGCTTCTCCGGCACCCGTCCGGACTGGGTCGAGCACTACGCGTACCAGAACGGTCTGCTGGTCTGGCTCTGGGACACCTCCCAGAAGGACAACAACACCTCCGTCCACCCGGGCCAGGGTCTGATCCTGCCGATCGACGCGCACGCCAAGCCGCTCAAGTGGAAGGACGGCTCGCTCCTGCGTAACAAGATCCAGCCGTTCGACGCGCCGTTCAGCTGGTACCCGAACAAGGGCTTCACGCTCCACAACGCGGACGTGCCGCTGTACATCAAGCCGAGCCTGGGCAACCCGGTCTTCGACGACCGCAAGGGCACTTACTGGTACAAGGAGAACCCCACGGGCAGTGTCAAGGTTTCTGACACGAACACCCGCATCTCCATCGTCCACGAGCCGCTCGACGGTCGGACGATGAGCGTGCTGGTCAGCCCCTCGGGCCGCTGATCAAGTAAAACCGCAGGTCAAACCATGATCGGCCGTCGCCCTCTAGCGGGCGGCGGCCGATCGTGTTTAGGTGCGTCTTGTTCACATCCTTATTGACACGACGTCTCACGGGGGAGCGCGGAGCATGGCAGGCGGAGGTTTCTGCAGGTTGCCGAACGGCACGGTGGTGGTCGCCCTGACCCTCACCAGACCGGCCGACGGCACGGGATCCTGCGGCGGTACGGGAGCCGGGCCCGGAGCCCCGGTACGGGTGCTGGTGCACGCGGCGAACCGGGCGCGCGCCCTGACCAGGCTGCGCAATCTGGGGCTGCGGGCGGTGTACCTGCGCGGCAACGACCGGCCGCCGACGCCGGACGAGGTCACGGCGGTGCTGCACCACCCGGACGGGCTGCTGTGGCGGGCCGCCCCGCAGGCGGACGCGGCCGGCGTCCGGCCGCTGGGCCCGGTGCATCAGGCGTCGTCCCAGCCGGTGTCGTCCTGCCAGGAGCTGTGGCACCCGATCCGGGCCCTGCTGGGCCCCTCCGGGTACGCCGGACCGGCCCGCCCGGCCGCGTAGGGGCCGAGGGGGCTTGGCCCGAGGGGCTGGGCTACGACGCGACGACGGGCGTGCCGGAGAGCTTCACGCCCGCCGTGCGCAGCTCTGCCAGGGCCCGTTCCGTGGTCGCCCCGGAGACGCCCGCGGTCAGGTCGAGCAGCACATGGGTGACGAAGCCCTCACGGGCCGCGTCCAGCGCGGTGGCGCGTACGCAGTGGTCGGTGGCGATGCCGACCACGTCGACCTCGGTGACCTCGCGGTCGCGCAGCCACTGGGCGAGGCCGGCCCCGTTCTCGTCGGAGCCCTCGAACCCGCTGTACGCGGCCGAATACGCCCCCTTGTCGAACACCGTGTCGATCGCGCCGGAGGCGACGGCGGGCGCGAAGTTCGGGTGGAAGCCGACGCCCTCCGTACCGGCGACACAGTGCACCGGCCAGGAGTGCTCGAAGTCCGGGTTCGGCGAGAAGTGGTCGCCCGGGTCGATGTGGTGGTCGCGGGTGGCGACCACGTGGCGGTAGCCGGGCTGGGCGTCGCCGATCAGGTCGGTGATGGCGGCGGCGACATCGGCACCGCCCGCCACCGCGAGGCTGCCGCCCTCGCAGAAGTCGTTCTGAACGTCCACGACGATCAATGCGCGGTGCATGGCGGGTGTCCGGGAGGTTGCCGGGGTTCGAGCCTAGGCACTGGAACGTCACAATCAAGCCCGTCCGCGAAACCACCGGTTACGGACCGGCCCGGTCCGGGGCCCGGGGCGGGGGCTGACCGGCCGGGTAGTGGCGCTGACCCGGCCCGGCGCTGACCGGCCCGGCGGCGGCCCCGCCCGGCTCAGGCGTACTCGGTAGGGATCACCGGCTCGCCCCGCGACAGCTGGATCGCCGACATCGGCAGCCCGGCGCGCGCGGCCACGTGCCGCTCCCGGACCGTGTCCAGCGGCTCGCGGGCGACCACCTCGCCGCCCCGCACCAGCTCCGCCAGCAGCTGCCGGCCGGCCAGCTCCTCGGGGACCGGGCCGGTGCCGATCACCTCGGCCTCGGCCACCCCGTGCTCGTCGGTCCGGCGCGCGGCCCACTTGCGGCCGCCGACCGACGACTTCGCGCCGAGCGACTTCTTGGCCACCGGCACCAGCGGGGCGTCCGGCTCCGCCGAGCCGGCGCGGGCCACCAGCTTGTAGACCATCGAGCAGGTGGGGTGCCCGCTCCCGGTGACCAGCTGGGTGCCGACGCCGTACGCGTCCACCGGCGCGGCGGCCAGCGAGGCGATGGCGTACTCGTCCAGGTCCGAGGTCACCACGATCTTCGTGCCCGTCGCCCCCAGCTCGTCCAGCTGCTGCCGCACCCGGTGCGCGACCAGCAGCAGATCCCCCGAGTCGATCCGTACGGCGCCCAGCTCGGGCCCCGCGATCTCCACGGCCGCCCGGACCGCCTCGGTCACGTCGTACGTGTCGACCAGCAGCGTCGTGCCCCGGCCGAGCGAGTCCACCTGCGCCCGGAACGCGTCCCGCTCGCTGTCGTGCAGCAGGGTGAAGGCGTGCGCGCTGGTGCCGACCGTCGGGATCGCCCAGCGGAACCCGGCCGCCAGGTCGGAGGTGGCGTCGAACCCGCCGACGTACGCGGCACGGGCCGAGGCGACCGCCGACAGCTCATGGGTGCGGCGCGCGCCCATCTCGATCAGCCGGCGGCCCCCGGCGGCGGCCGACATCCGCGAGGCGGCGGCGGCGATGGCGGAGTCGTGGTTGAGGATGGAGAGGATCACCGTCTCCAGCAGCACGCACTCGGCGAAGGACCCCTCCACCCGCAGGATGGGGGAGCCGGGGAAGTAGACCTCGCCCTCCGGGTAGCCCCAGATGTCGCCGCTGAAGCGGTAGCCCGCCAGCCATTCGAGGGTCGGCTCGTCCACGATCTCCTGCTGGCGCAGGAAGCCGATCATCTCGTCGTCGAAGTGGAAGTTCTCCACCGCGTCCAGCACCCGCCCGGTGCCCGCGACGACGCCGTAACGCCGCCCCTCGGGCAGCCGGCGGGTGAACGCCTCGAAGACCGAGTGGCGGTCGGCGGTGCCGGCCTTGAGGGCGGCCTGCACCATGGTCAGTTCGTACTGGTCGGTGAAGAGCGCGGTCGACGGAACGCCGACCCGCCGACCGAGGTCCGCTGTGTTCATGGCTGGGATGCTACCCCCTATTCGTCAAAGTGACGAGATGTGGGGTCCGTTTGTGCGTCGGGCCCGCCCGGGTGGCAGCATGGGACAGGTGAGCGTTGCTACCCCGCTAGAGATCGAACGTCCCGATTCGGCCGAGGAGACCTTCGCGGTCCCCGAGCCGGACGTCCCGTGGGTGACGCTCGTCCACAACGACCCGGTCAACCTGATGAGCTACGTGACCTATGTCTTCCAGGCCTACTTCGGCTATCCGAAGGGCAAGGCCCACAAGCTCATGATGGACGTGCACCAGAAGGGCCGCGCCGTCGTCTCCAGCGGGAGCCGCGAGGAGATGGAGCGCGACGTCCAGGCCATGCACGGTTACGGGCTGTGGGCCACCCTCACCCAGGACCGCAACTAGCCGCTCCCGGCGCCCCTGCCACCCGCCCCGTTCGACCCACCATCGGAGAATCCATGGCCGGCCATTTCGAGGCCACCCCCGGCGGCGGCGCGGCCGTCGCGCTCGACGAGGTCGAGATCTCGATCCTCCGCTCCCTCGCCGTGCAGCTGCTCGAACTGATCGGTCCGGGCGACGAGCCCGCCGACGGCGAGGACCCGCTCGCCGCGCTCTTCGCCGAGGGCCCCAGCAAGCCGCCCACCGACCCGGCGCTGGCCCGGCTCTTCCCCGACGCCTACGGCGGTCCCGAGGGGGCCGAGGGGCCCGCCGGGGCCGGAAAGCCGGAGGAGGAGCTGCGCGAGCTGTCCGCGGAGTTCCGCCGGTTCACCGAGATGGACCTGCGCACCGGCAAGCGCGACGACGCCCTCGCCGTCGTCCGCACCCTGGACGCGCTCTCGCCCGCCCCGGACGACGGGGCCGTCCTCACCCTCACCGGCGACGAGTGCCGCAGCTGGCTCCGCTCCCTCAACGACCTGCGCCTGACCATCGGCACCCGGCTGGAGGTCTCCGACGAGGACCAGGGTGAGGAGGGCTCGCTCTACCGGCTCCCCGACAGTGATCCGCGCAAGCCCATGGTGATGGCCTACCTCTGGCTCGGCGCCCTCCAGGAATCCCTGGTCGAGACGCTCATGCCGTAGGCAGCCTCCGGAAAAGCCGAGCCGCCCACCCAGCCGGGGGGGGCGGCTTCTGTTCGCTCAACGGACGCTCAGATCCGAGTAATGATCCCGCCAAGTCATTCGGGTCATTCGTTCCGGGCAGCGCTTTATGTCCCCTTCTGCCTGTGGTGTACACCACAGAATGTCCCACGGTGTCCTGTGACGGCCGTGATAAATCTTCACGACCGCCCGGGGGACGCCACCCCTGTTTCCCGGGGGCGCTACACACCGGCCGAACGCCGGTCGCACTCCATCCATATCCGGGGGGATCAGGACCTGATCCGCAGCCTTGTACGGCGCGGATCGGCGTGGAGAAAGGCGCACCACCATGACATCGGCGCAGGTCGACGAGGGACAGGTCGACAAGGGTCAGCCCGGCGGCAATGCCGGGGACGCCGGAACCAGTGGCGAGGGATACCAGCGCGGTCTGGGAGCTCGTCAGATTCAGATGATCGCCATCGGCGGAGCCATCGGCACCGGGCTCTTCCTCGGCGCCGGCAAAGCCATCGACCGGGCCGGGCCCAGCCTCATCCTGGCCTACGTCGTCGCAGGTCTGGTCATCTTCTTCATCATGCGGGCCCTGGGCGAGCTGCTCATGTACCGCCCGGTCTCCGGCTCCTTCTCGGAGTACGCCCGGGAATTCATCGGCCCGTTCTTCGGATTCGTGACCGGCTGGACGTACTGGCTCTTCTGGGTCGTCACCGGAATCACCGAAGTCACCGCCGCCGCCACCTATATGACGTACTGGTGGAACATTCCGCAGTGGCTCTCCGCCCTCGTCTTCACCGTCATTCTCTACGGCGCCAACCTGATCTCCGTGAAGCTCTTCGGTGAGCTGGAGTTCTGGTTCTCCATGGTCAAGGTCACCGCCATCATCGGCATGATCCTGATCTGCGCGGGCGTTCTCACCGTCGGTTTCTCCGACGCCGGCGACACCGCGACCGTCTCCAACCTCTGGAACGACGGCGGATTCTTCCCCAACGGCATCACCGGCACCCTCATGACGCTCCAGATCGTCATGTTCGCCTTCCTCGCCGTGGAACTCGTCGGCGTCACCGCCGGGGAGTCCAAGGACCCCAAGACCGTGCTGCCCAAGGCCATCAACACCGTGCCGTGGCGCATCGCCGTCTTCTACGTCGGCGCGCTGATCATGATCCTCTCGGTCGTGCCGTGGTCCACCTTCAAGCCCGGCGTCTCCCCGTTCGTGAAGGCCTTCGAGGAGATGGGGCTCGGCGTCGGCGCGGCCATCGTCAACTTCGTCGTCCTCACCGCGGCGCTCTCCTCCTGCAACTCCGGCATGTACTCCACCGGCCGCATGCTCCGCGACCTCGCCCTCAACGGGCAGGGCCCCCGCGCCTTCACCAAGCTGACGAAGAACGGCCTGCCGCTGGTGGGCACCACGTTCTCCGCCGCCCTGATGCTCGTCGGCGTGTGGATCAACTACCAGTGGCCGGGCGAGGCGTTCAACTACGTCGTCTCCTTCGCGACCATCTCCGGCATGTGGGCCTGGATCATGATCCTGATCAGCCAGATCCGCTACCGCCGCATGGCCGACGCGGGCATGCTGCCGCAGTCCTCGTTCAAGGCCCCCGGAGCCCCGTACACGAGCTGGTTCGCGCTCTGCTTCATCGGCATGGTCATCGTGATGATGGCGATCGACAAGGACGCCCGGATCTCGCTCTACTGCGCACCGCTGTGGGCGCTCATCCTCTTCGTCTCCTACCGGGTGCTCCAGGCGCGCAACCCGGAGCAGGCCGGGAAGAAGACCACCTCCGGCAGCCACTGACCCGGAGACCGGCGCCCATCGACCCCGAGGGCGGGCCCCACGACCACCCTCCTCCCGGACTGTTGTCGGCCTCCCCAAAGGCCGACGCCGTCCAGCATGCGGGCCCCCGCGTACCACCCACCGGTACGCCGGGGCCCGCCTGCTTATCCTGGCGCCATGCTGACCATCACCCAGACGCTCTACGACCAGATCGTCGCCCACTCCCGCGCCGACCACCCCGACGAGGCGTGCGGAGTGGTAGCCGGCCCGGCCGGGACGGACCGCCCCGAGCGCTTCATCCCGATGCTCAACGCCGCCCGCTCGCCCACGTTCTACGAGTTCGACTCGGCCGACCTCCTCAAGCTCTACCGCGAGATGGACGACCGCGACGAGGAGCCCGTGGTCGTCTACCACTCGCACACGGCGACCGAGGCCTACCCCTCCCGCACCGACGTCACGTACGCCAACGAGCCCGGCGCCCACTACGTCCTGGTCTCCACCGCCGACACCGACGGCTCGGGCCCCTTCCAGTTCCGCTCGTACCGCATCGTGGACGGCGAGATCACCGAGGAAGACGTGCAGGTCGTCGAGGCGTACTGAGCCCCCGGGTACCTCGCGGAGCCACCGGACGGGTCTGGCACACTGCACCCCAAACCCATCAAGGCAGCAGGAACCAGGAAGCCGGTGCGAATCCGGCACGGTCCCGCCACTGTGACCGGGCCCCCTCCCGTACGGACTCCGACTCCGTGCCGGAGGGCGGCCCGGAAGCCAGGAACTGGCCCGCCGCCTTCTCGCATCGACCAGGGGACGCGGAAATCCCCCGGAGAGGCCCCGCCATGTCCCGGCGCACCCCTGCGCTCATAGCCGCCGCCGTGCTGCTCCCGCTCGCCCTCACCGCCTGCTCGTCCTCCTCCGACGGCGACGCCGCCACCGGGGACAAGGCGTCGGCGACGGGCGAAGGCTTCCCGTACACCGTCAAGAACTGCGGTGTCACCACGACGTACGAGGCCCCGCCGAAGCGCGTCGTCACCATGAACCAGCACGTCACCGAGATCATGCTGGAACTGGGCCTGAAGAAGTCCCTCGTCGGCACCGCCTACCTCGACGACAAGGTCCTGCCGAAGTACGCCAAGGACTACGCCTCCGTCCCCGTCCTCGCCAAGGAGTACCCCTCCTACGAGCAGGTCCTCGCCGCCAACCCCGACTTCGTCTACGGCGGCTACGGCAGCGCCTTCACCGCCGGCGACGGCCGCGGCCGCGAGGCGTTCGAGAAGTCCGGCATCGAGACCCGCCTCAACACCGAGAGCTGCACCAAGGGCGACCAGCCCATGGACACCCTCTACGAGGAGATCCGCGAGGTCGGCCGCACCTTCGGCATCAGCGACCGCGCGGAGGCCTGGATCAAGCAGGCCAAGGCCGACAACGCCGCCACCGCGAAGAAGCTGGCCGACCTCAAGCCGGTCTCCGTCTTCGTCTACGACAGCGGCGACAAGACCGCCTTCACCGCGGGCGGCGAGGGCATCGGCAACGAGCTGATCGAACGGGCCGGCGGCACCAACGTCTTCGCCGACCTCGACAAGCCCTTCGGCGACGCCTCCTGGGAGAACGTCGTCGACCGCAAGCCCGAAGTCATCGTGATCTACGACTACGGGGCCACCACCGTCGAACAGAAGAAGAAGCGCCTCCTCACCGACCCGGCCCTCGCCGACGTCCCCGCCATCAAGAACAAGCGCTTCGCGGTCATGCCGCTGTCCGACGCGGTCCTCGGCGTCCGCGTCCCCGCCGCCGTCGACAAGCTCGCGGCCCAGCTCCACCCGGCGGCCCCCACCTCGTGACCTGCCGCGCCTCCGCACCGCGGCGGCCGCTCGGTTACGTCCTGGTGCTCGGCGTCCTCGCCGCGCTCCTGGCCGTCGCCGTGCTGGCCGCCCTCGCCCTCGGCTCCGTCCGCATCCCGCCCGGCCAGGTGATCGACATCCTGACCGGGCGGGCGGAGGCGAGCCCGTTCCGCACGATCGTCCTGGACGTGCGGCTGCCCCGGGTCCTGCTCGGCATCGTCGTCGGCGCCGGACTCGCCGTCATCGGCACCGTCCTCCAGGCCCTCGTCCGCAACCAGCTCGCCGACCCGTTCCTCCTCGGCGTCTCCTCCGGGGCCTCCACCGGCGCGGTCCTGGTCATCGTCCTCGGTATCGGCGCGACCCTCGCCACCACCGTCACGATCCCCGCCGCCGCCTTCGCAGGCGCCCTGCTCTCGCTGCTGCTCGTCTACACCCTGGCGCGCGGCGGGGGCGGCCTCACCACCAACCGGCTCGTCCTCGCCGGGGTCGCCGTCTCCTACATCCTCTCCGCCCTGACCAGCCTGATCCTGGTCACCTCCGCCCGCGCCGACCACCTCCAGGAAGTCCTCTACTGGACCCTCGGCGGCCTCGGCGCGGCCCGCTGGGACATGCTCGCGCTCCCCGCGATCACCCTCGTCATCGGCACCGCGGTCCTCCTCACCCTGGCCCGCCCGCTCGACCTGCTCCTGGTGGGGGAGGAGGGTGCGACCGTGCTGGGCCTCGACACCGCCCGCTTCCGGGCCGCCGTCTTCGTCCTCGCCTCCCTGATGACCGGCGCGCTCGTCGCGTACAGCGGAGCGATCGGCTTCGTCGGGCTGATGGTCCCGCACATGGCCCGGATGGCGGTCGGCGCCGCACACCGAGCCCTCCTCCCGGTCGTCGCGCTCGGCGGCGCGGTGTTCCTGGTCCTCGCGGACCTGGCCGCCCGGACGCTCGCCGCCCCGCAGGACATCCCGGTCGGGGTGCTCACCGCGCTGACCGGCGGCCCGTTCTTCCTGTGGATGCTGCGACGCAGGCCGGAAGGAGCGCCCGCATGAGGCCCGTACGCGTCGGCCGGGGGAGCACCGGCACGACGAGGCCACGTCCCGAGGGAGCCCGCCCGTGACCACCCTGCGCACCGAAGGCCTCTCGTACGGGACCGGCGAGGGCCGCCACCTCGTCGACGCCGTCGACCTCACCGCCGCCGACGGCGAGACGGTCGGCCTCGTCGGCCCCAACGGCAGCGGCAAGACCACCCTCCTGCGGTGCGTCTACGGCACCCTGCGCCCCACGCACGGCCGCGTCCTCCTCGACGGCGACGACCTCGCCGCCCTCCCCGTGAAGGCCCGCGCCCAGCGCATCGCCACCGTCCCGCAGGACGGCCAGGCGGGCTTCGAACTCACCGTCGGCCAGGTCGTCGCCATGGGCCGCGCCCCGCACAAGCGGTTCTGGGAGGCCGACACCGCCGCCGACACCGCCCTGGTCACCGAGGCCCTCGACCGGGTCGGGATCGCCGCGCTCGCACCCCGTACGTTCGCCTCCCTCTCCGGCGGCGAACGCCAGCGGGCCCTGGTCGCCCGCGCCCTGGTCCAGCAGCCCTCGCTCGTCGTCCTGGACGAGCCGACCAACCACCTGGACATCCGCTACCAGCTGGAGATCCTCTCCCTGGTCCGCGAGCTGGGCACCACCAACCTCCTCGCCCTGCACGACCTCAACCTCGCCGCCTACTACTGCGACCGCCTCTACGTCCTCAAGGACGGCCGGGTCGTCGCCTCCGGCACCCCGGAAGAGGTCCTCACGGCCGAACTGCTGAGCGAGGTGTACGGCGTGGCCGCCGAGGTCAGCGCCCACCCGAAGACCGGCGCACCCACGGTCGTCTACCTTCCGGAGGACAGCGCCGCGCGGCAGAAGTCCACATAACGGTCGCTCACCATCCACCATGTGGGATCACACTCGGGTTTCCGCACAGGGAATCGATACGATGCCCGCATGGTTCCCCATGACGTGAGCAACAAGACGCCGGGCACGCTGCTCGTCGCGCGGCTGCACGTCGACCTGTGCAGGCTGGCCAGCGCGATCTGTCCCAGCCGCAGCCTGCCCGTGAGCCGCCCGGCCTGAGCCGCGGTCCGCGCGCCCACCCATACGCACCACCCCCCGCGCGGGGGCAGAAACGCGCGCCCCACGCCACCTCTCCGCTTTCGACAGGAGCCCACGCCATGGCCATCGAGGTCCGCATCCCGACCATCCTCCGCACCTACACCGACGGCGCGAAGGCCGTCGAAGGCAACGGGGACACCCTCGCCGACCTCTTCGCCGACCTGGAGAGCCGCCACACCGGCATCCGTGAGCGCATCGTCGACGGAGAGCAGCTCCGCCGCTTCGTGAACGTCTACCTCAACGACGAGGACGTCCGCTTCCTCGACGGCATCTCCACCAAGCTCAGCGACGGCGACAACGTCACGATCCTTCCGGCCGTCGCCGGCGGCATGCGCTGATGCGGTACGACTCCCCGCTGGCGGCCGTGGGGAACACCCCCCTCGTCCGCCTCCCGAGGCTGTCCCCGTCCGAGGACGTCCGCATCTGGGCCAAGCTGGAGGACCGCAACCCCACGGGCTCGATCAAGGACCGCCCGGCGCTCCACATGGTCGAACAGGCCGAGAAGGACGGCCGGCTCACCCCCGGCTGCACCATCCTGGAGCCCACCAGCGGCAACACCGGCATCTCGCTCGCCATGGCGGCCAAGCTCAAGGGCTACCGCATCGTCTGCGTCATGCCGGAGAACACCTCGCAGGAACGGCGCGACCTGCTCGCCATGTGGGGCGCCGAGATCATCTCCTCCCCGGCCGCGGGCGGCTCCAACACCGCCGTACGCGTCGCGAAGGAGCTGTCGGCGGAGCACCCGGACTGGGTGATGCTCTACCAGTACGGCAACCCGGACAACGCGGGCGCCCACTACGCGACCACCGGCCCGGAGATCCTCGCCGACCTCCCGTCCATCACGCACTTCGTCGCGGGCCTCGGCACCACCGGCACCCTCATGGGCGTCGGCCGCTACCTCCGCGAGAACCGCGAGGGCATCCAGATCGTCGCCGCCGAACCGCGCTACGACGACCTGGTCTACGGCCTCCGCAACCTCGACGAGGGCTTCGTCCCCGAGCTGTACGACGCCTCGGTCCTCACCACCCGCTTCTCGGTCGGCTCCGCCGACGCGGTTACCCGCACCCGCGAACTCCTCCAGCAGGAAGGCATCTTCGCGGGCGTCTCCACCGGCGCCGCGCTCCACGCGGCGATCGGCGTGGGGAAGAAAGCGGTCAAGGCGGGGGAGAGCGCGGACATCGTCTTCGTGGTGGCGGACGGCGGGTGGAAGTACCTGTCGACGGGCGTCTACACGGCGGAGACGACGGAAGCAGCGATCGAAACGCTGCAGGGCCAACTCTGGGCGTGAGCCGTAGTTCCGGCCCGTCCGGCGTTTGAGGACGTCTTTTCGCCCGTCAGGGCTTGCCCTCCAGCGGGCCTGGGGCACCATCTCAGCCCCTCCGGCGATTGAGGAGCGGGGTCCGGGGCAGCACCCCGAAGGACCCCGCCCTCACCTCGCCTTCAGCTTCCGGACCCGCTCCCACACCCCGGGATCCACGGACCCCACCCTCCGCCGGAACGAGGCGATCCGCACCTCCCGCAGCTCATCCGTCTCCAGGAAACTCTGCCGCCCCTGCCGGTCCCCGACCGTCCCGGCCGGCAACGCGATCACCCCGGGCCGCTCCTCGTGATGCTTGCTGGTGATCTTCGCGACCAGCGCCGTGCGCGCCCCGCCTCGCCCCCGTACCGAGATCACCAGACACGGCCGGTCCTTCGACCCGGGCCCGTCCTCGTACGGCACATCGGCCCACCACACCTCGCCCGCCCGCGGCGTACGCCCGTCCCCACGCCCCTCCGGGCCCGAGGGCCGCGACGGACGCGAAGGCCGGGACGGCGGCCGGGCCGAACCCGCCGGCTGCCAGGGCCTCCGCGACCGCGGCCCCCGGTCCGACCGCCCCCGCCCGTCCACCACCGCGGCGACCAGCGCCAGCAGAACCACGGCGACCAGCGCCACCCACCAGAACGTGTTCATCCCCCGACCGTACCGGCGGCCGGGAGGGGCACGGCGGGCCGGACCGTGGGCGCGCTTCCATCGAACCGGTGACAGAGCAGGTGAGTTCCCCCACAACGGAGGGCAGCAAAGGAGCGACGTGGAGTTTCGCGCCTTACGCTCGACAAACCGCAAAACCGATCCCGCAGGAACCGACACCAGGCTTCGGCGGATCGCACGAACCCTCCCCGTTCCCGCGCCCCGGAGGTTCACGCTCCATGAAGCTCACCGTCGTCGGCTGCTCCGGCTCGTTCCCCTCCAAGGGTTCGGCATGCTCGAGCTACCTCGTAGAGGCCGACGGCTTCCGGCTGCTCCTCGACATGGGCAACGGCGCCCTCGGCGAGCTGCAGCGCCACGTCGGTCTCTACGACCTCGACGCGATCTTCCTCAGCCATCTGCATGCCGACCACTGCATCGACATGTGCGCGTACTTCGTCGTGCGCTACTACCCGCACGGCGGCGGCCGCCCCCGCCCTCTCCCGGTCTACGGCCCCGAGGGCACTGAGCAGCGTCTGACCGCCGCCCACGGCGACACCCCCTCCGACCGGGCGATGGCCGAGGTCTTCGACTTCCAAACCCTCAAGTCCGGGGCCTTCGAGATCGGCCCGTTCTCGGTCCGTACGGAGAAGCTCTGCCACCCCGTCGACACCTTCGGCATCCGCATCGAGCACGGCGGCTCCTCCCTCGCCTACTCCGGCGACACGGGGACCTGCGATGCGCTGGAGGACCTGGCCCGGGACGTGGACCTCTTCCTCTGCGAGGCGTCGTTCGTCGACGGCAAGGAGGACATCCCCGACCTGCACCTCAACGGCCGCGAGGCCGGCGAGGCGGCGGCCCGCGCCGGAGCGCGCCGGCTCGTCCTCACCCACATCCCGCCGTGGACCGACGCCGACCGCAACGCCGCCGACGCCCGCGCGGTCTACCCGGGCCCGGTGGAGCTGGCGGTCCCGGGAGCGGTGTACGAGATCTGAGACGGCGGCCGCTTCCCGGGTCCGGGCGGCTCTGCGAGACTGCCCGGATGATCACGATCAGACCCGCCCGGGAGGGCGATCTCGACGGCTTCCTGGCCCTGGCGTCGCAGGTGGAGCACTGGTTCGGGCCGATGGTCGAGGAGCCGGGCTTCCACCGCGCGGTGGAAGCCCATATCCGTGACGGGGCGGCGCTGATCGCCGAGTCCACAGAGCCGGCCGACGCTTCCGTCGCCGTCCCCGGCGCCGCCCCCGGCCTCAGCGGCGGACTGCTGTTCGGCGCGGCCCCGCCGACGTACCACGTGCACTGGCTCGTCACCTCCGAGCACCGCCGGGGCGCGGGCGTGGGCCGGCTGCTGATGGCGGAGGCGATGCGCCGGTACGTGAGGGGGCCCGGCACCGTCGAGGTGGTCACCTTCGGGCCCGACCACCCGGGGGCGGTGGAGAGCGGGGCCCGGGCCTTCTACGAGAAGCTCGGCTTCGCGCCCGGCGAGCCCGCCGACCCCGGCCCGGAGGGCGGCTCCCGCCAGATCTACCGGCTGGACGTGCCTGATTCCGTACGCCCCGTGTGACGGGTACGCCGAAGCCGTCCTTCATGCCGAGCGCCCAGGTGAGGGCCATGGACACACCGGTCAGCACCGCGTGGATCGCGTACA
>NZ_JAFEUF010000150.1:1937-17858 GCF_016901035.1 Streptomyces durocortorensis | reverse complement strand
GCACCGGGCTGCGGTTCGTACGGTGCGCCGAAGCCTCCCTGCTCCCCCGGGCTGCCCTGCGGCGGCAGATGGTAGAACGGGGGGCAGGGGCGGCGGAGGGAGTGACGGCCTCCTCCATGCGCTGCCTGCGCTCCAGGTACTCGTCGATCCCGCGCGGCAGCATGCGCAGGGCGCGGTCGCCGAGGAGCGCCATGACCTTGTCCGTGGTCCGCTCGATGAAGAACCGGTCGTGGGAGATCACGATCATCGACCCGGGCCAGCCGTCGAGGAGGTCCTCCAGCTGGGTGAGGGTCTCGATGTCGAGGTCGTTGGTGGGCTCGTCGAGGAAGAGGACGTTGGGCTCGTCCATCAGCAGCCGCAGGATCTGGAGCCGGCGGCGCTCACCGCCGGAGAGGTCGCCGACGGGCGTCCACTGCTTCTCCTTGGTGAAGCCGAACTGCTCGCAGAGCTGACCGGCGGTCATCTCGCGGCCCTTGCCGAGGTCGACCCGGTCGCGCACCTGCTGGACGGCCTCCAGGACCCGGAGGTTCGGGTTCAGCTCGGAGACCTCCTGGGAGAGGTAGGCGAGCTTGACGGTCTTGCCGACGACGACCTTCCCGGCGGCGGGCTGCTCGTCGCCCTGCGTACGGGCGGCCTCGGCCAGCGCGCGCAGCAGGGAGGTCTTGCCCGCGCCGTTGACGCCGACGAGGCCGACACGGTCGCCGGGGCCGAGCTGCCAGGTGAGGTGGGTGAGGAGGGTCTTGGGCCCGGCCTGGACGGTCACGTCCTCCAGGTCGAACACGGTCTTGCCGAGGCGGGCGTTGGCGAACTTCATCAGCTCGCTGGTGTCGCGCGGCGGCGGCACGTCGGCGATGAGTTCGTTGGCGGCCTCGATGCGGTAGCGCGGCTTGGAGGTGCGGGCGGGGGCGCCGCGGCGCAGCCAGGCCAGCTCCTTGCGCATCAGGTTCTGCCGCTTGGACTCCTCGGTGGCGGCGATGCGTTCGCGCTCGGCGCGGGCGAAGACGTAGTCGCTGTAGCCGCCCTCGTACTCGTGGACGGTGCCGCGCTGGACGTCCCACATGCGGGTGCAGACCTGGTCCAGGAACCACCGGTCGTGGGTGACGCAGACGAGGGCGGAGCGGCGGGCGCGCAGGTGTCCGGCGAGCCAGGAGATGCCCTCGACGTCGAGGTGGTTGGTGGGCTCGTCGAGGACGATCAGGTCCTGCTCGTCGATGAGGAGCTTGGCCAGCGCGATACGGCGGCGCTCGCCGCCGGAGAGCGGGGCGATGACGGTGTCGAGCCCGTGCTCGAAGCCGGGGAGGGCGAGACCGCCGAAGAGCCCGGTCAGCACGTCGCGGATCTTGGCGCTGCCCGCCCACTCGTGGTCGGCGAGATCCCCGATGACCTCCTGGCGGATGGTCTTCGCCGGATCCAGGGAGTCGTGCTGGGTGAGGACGCCGAGGCGCAGTCCGCCGTTGTGGGTGACGCGGCCGGTGTCCGCGTCCTCCAGCTTGGCGAGCATCCGGATGAGAGTGGTCTTGCCGTCACCGTTGCGGCCCACGACACCGATCCGGTCGCCCTCGGACACCCCGAGGGATACGCCGTCGAGCAGGGCACGGGTGCCGTACACCTTGCTGACCTGCTCGACATTGACCAGATTGACGGCCATTTCACTCCTGTCCTGGGGATCCCTGCGGCGAGGACCACTCGACGTACCAGAGTAGTCGTCGCGTGGAGTGCGCTAACGTGCCGCGATCGATCATGGGGAGAAGCCCCAGGTCGTAGGGGTACGGCAGACATCCGGGGTGGGGACTTCATGACGATGACGCGTGGGACGAGAAGGGGCCGGGTTCCGGCGGCGGCTCTGGCGGCAGCGGCGGCGGCAGCGGCAGCGATGACACTGGCCGGTTGTTCGTCGTCGGCCGGGACCGGGAGCGGGACCGAGGACAGGGGCTCGGCCGGGCCGGCGGTCAGCAGCAGCGCGCCCGCCGGCGCGCCCTCGAAGGCGGCGGAGAAGGCCGGAACGGACACGGCCGAAGCCGAGGAGGCGAAGGTGGCGGCGAAGGGCGGGCGGCTCGGGGGCGCCGGTTCGGCGTGCGAGCTGCCGGTGACCTTCGATCTCGCCGCCCGCTGGAAGCCGAAGGCGATCGAGCTGGAGCCGGACTCCATCCTGGCCGATCTGGCCGAGCAGGGCACCGTGAAGATGGTCTGCGAGATCGACGCCAAGCCCACGGGGAACATCGGCTTCCTGCGGGTGTGGCGGGGCGAGGCGTCCGATGAGGACCCGCAGGCAGTGCTGAAGGCCTTCGTGGCGGACGATCCGCAAGCGGGCGAGGCCGCCTACTCGCAGGGGAAGGCCGGTGCGCTCGCGGCCGCCGAGGTCGCGTACACGGGGCACAGCGCGCTGCTCGACGAGCCGAAGAAGGAGCGCGCCTTCGCCGTCTCGACACCCGAGGGCCCGGTGCTGGTGCACCTGGGCGGGATGGACACCGAGGAGCACACAGCGATGCTGCCGGCGTACGAGCTGGCGAGGAAGTCCCTGAAGCTCGGCTGACCGGCCCGTGCCCGCCGCCGGGCCGGGGGCCTGCGATACCGTGCGGCGACCGATCAAGGGCCGGGGGGCGACGTGGTGGCAGCGGCATGGGAACGGTTCATCAGCCACCGGTGGCTGCCGAAAGCGGCGGTGGTCGCGCTCGTCGCGGCGCCGAACCCGTGGT
This sequence comes from Streptomyces durocortorensis, assembly GCF_016901035.1. Classification (GTDB taxonomy): domain Bacteria; phylum Actinomycetota; class Actinomycetes; order Streptomycetales; family Streptomycetaceae; genus Streptomyces; species Streptomyces durocortorensis. The sequence continues at coordinate 15,162 of NZ_JAFEUF010000150.1, read as the reverse complement.
GATCGTGGCGCTCGACGAGTACGAGTCCTTCGAGGAGACCGCGTACCAGCTCCACTACGGCCACTGACCCCTACCGCACGCCACGCCCCCGCCCCGCCCGCTCCACCAGCAGCCAGCCGCCCAGCGTCATGGCGACGGCGGCCGGGGCGCTGACCGGAACCGCGATCAGCAGGGCCGTGCGGCCGTCCAGCAGGCCGTTGAAGCCGACCATGGACAGGCCGAGGACGCCGAGCAGGCAGAGCGTCACGCCGAGGGCCGCGAGGGGGCCGTGCCCCTCTGCGGGGGCTGTGGCGGCCGGGCGTTCGAAGGTGCGGAAGGCGGCGACCAGGGCCGCGGTCAGGGCCGCCGCGAGGGCGAGCCGCAGGGGGACCTGGGTCCACCAGGCGGCCGACGCGGGGGCGGGCAGCTCGACGTCCAGGGCGAGCTGCGCCCCGTACACCCCGAACATCGCCGTGAGGTGCCAGAGGAACGCGGTCATCGCCACCCCGTTGGCCGCCACCACCGTGCGCCAGACGCGGGGGCGCTCCAGCAGGCGGGCGGCCGGGGCGCGGAGCAGCTCGACCGCGCCGACGAGCCAGAGGCCGTGGGCCAGCAGGGCGAGGGTGGGCGGGGCCATGTTGCTGACCTTCTCGCCGGGCATCCCGACCATCGAGAGCGGGTACGGGCCGAACGCCACCAGTGCGATCGCTGCGGTCAGGCCGCCACCGGCGAGCAGGGCGGCGCGGCGCAGGCGGATGCGGCCGTCGGCGCGCAGGAAGCCGAGCTGGTGGACCGCCAGCCAGACGAACGCGAAGTTGAGGAACTCGACGTACGGGACTCCGGCCGCGAAGCGCAGCACGTCCACCGCGGCCGCCGCGCCCGCAAGGCCCGCGAACGCGCCCCAGCCGTACCGTTCGTGCAGCCTCAGCAGCGCCGGGGTGAACGCGACCATCGCCAGGTAGATCCCGATGAACCACAGCGGCTGGGTCACCATCCGCAGGGTGACGCCGGTCAGCCCGCCGCCCCCGCCGAGGAGTTGGACCAGCAGCGCCGCCGCGCCCCAGACCAGGACGAACACCATGGTCGGGCGCAGCAGCCGCTGGAGCCGGGCGCGGAGGAAGGCGGAGTAGACGGAGTCCTCGGCGGCCCCGGGAGCGGCCTCGGGGCGCTTGCGAAGCAGGGAGCGGTAGGACAGTGCGTGCGAGAAGCCGCCGACGAAGAAGAACACCGGCATGACCTGGAGCAGCCAGGTCAGCGGCTGGAGCGCCGGGACGACGGCGAGCAGGTTGCCCACCCCGTCCGGGGTGACGGCGGCCATCAGCCAGTGGCCGAGCACGACCGCGCCGAGCGAGGCGACCCGCAGGAGGTCGACGTAACGGTCCCGGGTGACGGGCGTCGCCCCGGCCAGTTCACGAACACTTGATCCCATACCCGTACGGTCGCGTGCGCCGGGTGGGGGACGGCAGCGTCCTCGTACTCAAGTGGGCGGTGAGTACGAGGACGTGGCGTGTACGCATCAGATCGCCTGTGCCCCCGGCGCGGGCGAGGCCGCCACGCGTGCGTTGCGGCAGGTCCCGGACGCCGGCAGGGCGGCCGCCACCTTCTCGGCCGTCTCCTCGTCCGCCACCAGGAACGCCGTCGTCGGGCCGGATCCGGAGACCAGCGCGGCCAGTGCACCCGCCTCCGTGCCCGCCGCCAGCGTGTCCGCGAGGGACGGGCGCAGGGAGAGCGCGGCGGGCTGGAGGTCGTTGCTCAGGGCTTCCGCGAGTGCGCCGGAGTCGCCGGAGCGCAGGGCGGCCAGCAGGGCGGGGGACGCGGTCGGCTCGGGGACCTCCGCTCCCGCCGTGAGGCGGTCGAACTCCCCGTAGACGGCGGGCGTGGAGAGGCCCCCATCTGCCACCGCGAAGACCCAGTGGAACGTGCCGCCGACCTCGATCGGGGTCAGCTTCTCGCCGCGTCCCGTTCCGAGCGCGGCCCCGCCCACCAGGCTGAACGGCACGTCGCTGCCCAGCTCCGCGCAGATCGCGAGGAGTTCGTCGCGGCTCGCGCCGGTCCCCCACAGGGCGTCGCAGGCGACCAGGGCGGCCGCCCCGTCGGCGCTGCCGCCGGCCATGCCGCCCGCGACCGGGATGTCCTTGGCGATGTGGAGGTGGACGGCCGGGTCGATGCCGTACCGCTCGGCCAGCGCGAGTGCGGCCCGGGCGGCGAGGTTGGTGGCGTCCAGCGGCACCTGGGCGGCGTCCGGGCCCGAGCAGGTGATGCGCAGCTCGTCGGCGGGGGTCGCGGTGACCTCGTCGTACAGGCCGACGGCCAGGAAGACGTTGGCCAGGTCGTGGAAGCCGTCCGCGCGGGCGGCGCCCACCGCGAGCTGGACGTTCACCTTCGCGGGAACGCGGACGGTGACAGCGGCGGTCACAGCACTCACAGGGACGACACCTCCGGCTTGTTCTCCGCGATCGCCGCGAACTCCTCCACCGTCAGCGCCTCGCCGCGCGCCTGCGGCGAGATCCCGGCGGCGACGAGCGCCGCCTCGGCGGCCGGTGCGGACCCGGCCCAGCCGGACAGGGCCGCCCGCAGTGTCTTGCGGCGCTGGGCGAAGGCCGCGTCCACGACCGCGAAGACCTCGGCGCGGGACGCGGTGGTGGCGATCGGTTCCGTGCGACGGACCAGCGAGACGAGCCCGGAGTCGACGTTCGGGGCGGGCCAGAAGACCGTGCGGCCGATGGACCCGGCGCGCTTGACGTCCGCGTACCAGTTGGCCTTCACGGACGGCACGCCGTAGACCTTGTTGCCCGGGCGGGCGGCGAGGCGGTCGGCGACCTCAGCCTGGACCATGACCAGGGTCCGCTCGATGCTCGGGAAGCGCTCCAGCATGGTGAGCAGGACGGGCACGGCCACGTTGTACGGGAGGTTCGCGACGAGCGCGGTGGGCGCCGGGCCCGGCAGCTCCGTGACCAGCATCGCGTCGGAGTGGACCAGGGCGAAGCGGTCGGCGCGCTCCGGCATCCGGGCCTGGACCGTGGCGGGCAGCGCGGCCGCGAGCACGTCGTCGATCTCGACCGCGATCACCCGGTCCGCCGCCTCCAGCAGCGCCAGGGTCAGCGAGCCGAGCCCGGGACCGACCTCGACGACCACGTCGTCCGGGCGGACCTCGGCCGTGCGCACGATGCGGCGGACGGTGTTGGCGTCGATGACGAAGTTCTGACCGCGCTGCTTGGTCGGGCGTACGCCCAGTTTCGCTGCCAGGTCGCGGATGTCTGCGGGGCCCAGGAGGGCGTCGGGCTCTGTGCTGCTCACCCGGTAAGCCTACGGCCGCAGTGGGGCCACGGACTCGCCCCCCGCTGCACGTAGAGCTTCTTCGCCCGGTACGTCTGCTCGGCGGCGGGCGCTTCCTGGGGGTGTCCGCTGCCGCCGAGGGACTGCCAGGTCTGGGTGTCGAACTGGTACAGCCCGCCGTACGTGCCGCTCGGGTCGACCGCGTCGGCGCGCCCGCCGGACTCGCAGGCGGCGAGCGCGGACCAGTTCAGCCCGTCCGCCCCGGCGACGGAGGCGGGCCGCTGCCGGGTGCCGGTGCGCACGACGCGGCTCTCCGGCAGGTGGACCAGTTCCTCGGCCGTCCGGCGCGGCTTCTGCCGGACGCCGTTGACCGTACGGACGGCGTACGTGACCCGGCGTACGCCGTCGCGTCCCGCCCGCTCCACCCGCTCGACGCCCCGGAACAGCTCGGGGTCGTCGCTGCGTTCGACGGCGTACGGGATCGGCTCCTCGCGCACCTCGCTGCTGTCGGTGATCCGCATGACGGAGATCGTCTGCCCGTCGCGCGGGAAGCTCGCGGGGTCGACGGAGGTGGTGTCCTGGCCGTGCAGGGTGATGCCCGCCTCGGCGAGGGCCTCGCGGACGGTCGCGGCGTTGGTGCGCAGGGTGCGTTCCTGGCCGTCTGCCATGAAGGTCACGGCGCGTTCGGTGCGGACGGTGAGGGTGAGGCCGGTGCGGGCGATCCGGGTGGATCGGGCGGCGGAGAGGTGCGCCCCCTCGGCCCGGATCCCGAACTCGCGCAGCGCCCCGGCCACGGTGTCGGCGGTCGTCCAGACCCGGTGGCGGGCGCCGTCGAGGGTGAGGGTGACGGGCCTCCCGTAGTGGACGACGACCTCGTCGCCGTGGTCGAGGCCGGCGCCGGGGTCCGGGGAGACGCGGTCGTGCGCGCCGACCGTGACGCCTTCCTCCTCGAGCAGCTCGGTGACGTCGTCGGCGAAGGTGTGCAGGGTGCGGGGCGTGCCGTCGACCTCCAGCCGGACCGCCTTGTCGTGGGCGACGAACGCGGTGGTGCCGCCGGCCAGGAAGGCGACGACGAGGGCCTTCGGGACGAACCGCTTGAGGTTCTCGGGGTCGGCGACGAGGGTGCGGCGACGCTTGGCGGCCCGGCGCGCTTCGGCGCGGGTGGGGCCCTGCAGGGGCAGCGTGGTGTGCGGCGGCGGCCCGGTGAGCGGAGTGTCGACGAACGGGGCGTCGACCATGGTCGGGGCGTGCGCCCACACCCTGTCCCCGCCGCCCAGCGTCAGCTGATCGTGGAACGCGTCGAGACGCCCGTCCTGCGAAGTGTTCACACCGCTCCTGAAGATCCGTCCGCTGCCGCCCCGTCGTGCGCGGGGACGATAGCGGAGCAGCGGTGACTCTCCAAAGCGACACAGCTACAGAAAGTGTTCGCCTGCGGTCAGAAGTCGAACGCCCGCGCCGTGTTGTCGTAGATCGCGGCGGCGAGCGCGTCCTCCTCCAGGCCCTTGACCTCGGCCATCGCACGGAGCGTGACGGGGATGAGGTAGGGCGCGTTGGGCCGTCCGCGGTACGGAGCGGGGGTGAGGAAAGGCGCGTCCGTCTCGACGAGGACCAGCTCCGTCGGGGCGACGGCGAGCGCGTCGCGCAGCGGCTGGGCGTTCTTGAAGGTCACGTTGCCCGCGAAGGACATGAAGTACCCGGCCCGGGCGCAGACCTCGGCCATCTCGGCGTCGCCGGAGTAGCAGTGGAACACCGTGCGCTCGGGCGCGCCCGCGTCGGCCAGGACCCGCAGCACGTCCGCGTGCGCGTCGCGGTCGTGGATGACCAGGGCCTTGCCGTGCCGCTTGGCGATCTCGATGTGGGCCCGGAAGGACTCCTCCTGGGCGGCGATGCCCTCGGGGCCCGTACGGAAGAAGTCCAGGCCCGTCTCGCCGACCCCGCGCACGTGGTCGAGGGCGGCCAGCGCGTCGATCTCCGCGAGCGCCTCGTCCAGCGCCGCCTTGCCGCCGGGCTCCCGGGCCCCCTGCCGCGCGGTGCCGTCCGGATCGCCGTGGACGATGCGCGGGGCCTCGTTGGGGTGCAGGGCGACCGAGGCGTGGACGGCGGCGTGGGCGGCCGCGGTGTCGGCGGCCCAGCGGGAGCCGGCCACGTCGCAGCCCACCTGGACGACGGTGCTCACGTTCACCGCGGCGGCCCGGGCGAGGGCCTCCTCGACTGTGGCGTCCTGCATGTCCAGGTGGGTGTGGGAGTCGGCGACCGGAACCCGCAGGGGTTCGGGCAGCGGCGGGGCTTCGGTACGGCTCATGCCGACGATCGTACGAGGGGCTGACCCTCGTACGGCGCCGGCGTCCGGCCCGCAGGCGTCACCTGCGCTGGAAGGGGTGCAGCAGGTCCGAGAGCCGCCAGTGGCGGTCCGGGGCGGCGGCGGTCGACACCGTCCGGTCCTTCGCGGCGGTCTCCGCGGCGCGCGGCATCTGCTGCTTCCGCAGCAGCTCCTGGACACCCGCGACCCGCCCCGCCCGCATGATGCGCACCACGTGTCCGCCGCAGTTGGTGCAGGTGGGCGTGGAGAGTGGGGACGGAACGCGCTCGCCGTCCACCGTGTAGACGACGAAGGCGTGACCGTGCACGTCGACGTGGTGCTCTATCTCGTAGGACTGCTCCCAGCCGTACCCGCACTTCATGCAGGCGAAGGCATACGCCTCATGGACAGTGGTGGCTGCGATCTCGCTCATGCCTGCTCCTTTTGTCCGCCGGTCACACACGCCGGGGACGGCCGGCCCGCCCGAGGGTTTCGAACAGGTGGCCCGTCCCTTCCAGTGGACACCTGCACCCGGATGGACGCACCAGCTCAGAGGCATTGTTGATGCGTTCTTGGCCTGCTTTGGGCCCTCCTTTGCCGACGCATGGCGCGGGAGAGGTACGAGGCAGGACAACGCGTGACCGCCAAAGCACCGAGCGCCCCCGAGCGCGCCGCCCGCCGGTCGCGAACGCGCCCGCGCACCACCCCCTCGCACCCCTCCTCTTTTCCTTCAATTCCCGGGCTTTCACCCCACCCGCACCTCATGAATTCACCATTCAATTGAATACTCGATTTCTCCGGATGTCGCACCCCGATTTGCGGCGCCCCGATTCCTCCTTTTCACTCGTTACGTCCACCCCATTTCCCACAGGACGGGGCACAACCCATGTTCACCACGGACACCACTGCCACCGACATCGAGCTCGACCTCGACGCCGCTCTCAACCCGGGCGAGGTCGAAGGTCTGTACCGCGACTCCCGCGAGTGCGCCTACCTCGCGCTTCTCGCAGGCGGCGGCGCCCTGCTGCTCTCGCCCCCGACCCCCCGCCCGAAGAAGGGCTGAACGTCGGACCATGGACCAGACACATGCGACGTCCCCGCTCGCGGGTGCCGTGCATGACCTGGCAACAGAGGTGGTCCTCGCTCTTCGGAGCGGGGACCACCTCGCCACGGTGTGCGGCGCGGCGGGAATCGACGAGGAGAATCGGACCGGAATCGCGGCGGCACGGGTCATCGGGGCCGACCTGCTGCTGCCGAGTGTTCTGTACGGGCGTCATCCGCATCCGGGCGACGTCGCCGTACTCGACCGGGCGGTACGGGAATTCCCGCCCAAGCCCGACGCTCCGGCCGCCACGGCCTGGAGCCACTGGCACATGATCTCCACGCTCCAGCGGATGGCGCCCCCCGCCCCGGGCACGACCGCGCCCGCCCCCGGCGCGTACGCGGAGCCCGACGCCGCCTGGCTGGAGGAGGCCCCCTGGCAGGCGTTCACGCACCAGCTCTCGGTCCTCGCACCGCTCGCCGTCCCGGCCGCCCCCTCGGCCGTGCAGCGGGCAGCGGCGAACCGGGCCGTCGACCTGTCGCGCGGCTTCGTCCGCGCGGTGCGGCGGCGCGACTGGCTCCAGGCGGCGGGCGCGGGCCGCTGGCTCGCGGCGATCGGCGGCGAACCGGCGACGCTGGGCCTGGAACGCGGCCTGGACTTCGTCGAGCTGATGGGCGGCGACGATCCCCGGGTCTCCCTCCATGTGCGGGCCGCCCGGCTGATGGCCGAGGCGAGGGCGCGGTGAGGGCCCGGTGACGACGACCGCGACACAGGACCGGCCGGGGCCCGAGAGCCGCCCGGGACGGGGCCGGACCCCCGGGGCCGCGCGCGCCGTCCTCCCCGGCGTCCTGCGCACCGCCCTCGGCTGGACCGACGCGCACCGCACGCGCTTCGCGCTCCCCGACGACGTCCTGGACCCCCGCACCCAGGTCAACGGCACGCTGAAACCGCTGGGCGAGCTGGCCCAGCTCGGCTCGACGATCCGCTGCACGACCGCCCCCGGCACCCCGGAGCACGAACTGGCCGGGGATCTCGTCGCGTACGCCTGGGAGCAGGTGCACGAGGGCGCCCTGCTCCTGGAGCTGCTGCGCGCCGAGCCGTTCGCCGCTTACCCGTACGAGATCTACGCCGCCTTCGCCGGGTACGGGCTGCGCCACGAGGGCTTCGAGGCGCTGGCCCGCCCCCTCACCGCGACCCGCGCCTGGGCCCACACCGAGCAGCACGCCAACCGCCAGCTGGGCCTGGTCAACTCCGAGCGCCGGGTGGGGGTGGTGACCCACACGGACGCGGGCGGGGTGCTGTCCCGGACCTGGCTGGGCGGACTGTCGGAGCCGTGGATGTTCGAGGGCCCCTCCGGCTACGCGCTGACCCACACCGTCTTCCACCTCACGGACTGGGGCCGGATGCCCGACCGGGTGCCGGAGAAGATCGACGGCTATCTGCGGACCTGGCTGCCCGCGTGGGCGGACGGCTGCCTGGAGAGCGGCCAGTGGGACCTGACCGGCGAACTGCTGGCGGTGGCCGCGTCGCTGCCGGGGCCGGCGCCCGTCGAACTGCTGGACGCGGTCTGGCCGGTGCTGGCCGACGTCCAGCACCCGACCGGCTGTGTCCCGGAGACCGGCGCACCGGTCCAGGACCCCGCGCCGGACCCGTACCCCTTCATCGACTGCTACCACTCCACGCTCGTCACGGCCTTCGCCGCGGCCCTGTCCCTGAGGTCGCTGCACGGGAACGGCGAGCGGGGCGAGACCGGCGGGGACGTGCCCGGCCGGGAAAGGCACACCCCATGAGCAGCGGCACCACCAGCGGCATCCGGCAGATCCACGACGTGGGGGCGAAGGCCCTGGGCTGGCTGTACGAACACCGCGAGGGGTTCCGGCTGGAGGCGGACCCGTCGCCGGAGGCGGGGATGCTGGACCGGTTCAAGCCGCTGGGCGAGCTGGCGCTGATCGGGAAGGTCATCTTCCGCGAGGGCGTGGCCGGTTCGCAGCAGTCCTCGCTCGCCCACAAACTGCTGGACCACGCCTGGCACGAGCTGCTGGGTTCCGGGACGCGGCTGCTGGAGGGCCAGCGGCGCGAACCGCTCTCGCCGGTGCCGCTGGAGGTCTACGTACCGTTCCGGGAGCTTGGCTACCGGCAGCCGGACCTGGAGTCCGCGATCCGGCTCAACCACCGGCTCGCCAGTTGGGCGGCGCTGGAGGTGCTGCCGGTGCGGCGGCTCGGTCTGAGCGCGATCGAGCGGCGGTTCGGCGTGGAACCGAGCGTTCCGGAGACGGCGGCGCTGGCCCACACCTGGCTGGCGCGCAGGCCCGAGCCGTGGACGGTCGAGGGCCACATCGGCTACGACATCACGCACACGGTCTTCCACCTCACCGACTGGGGCGAGAAGCCGACCGGACTGCCCGCCGACATCGCGGAGTACCTGGCGCTGTGGCTGCCGGTCTGGCTGGACGACTGGCTGGACCTGAAGCGCTGGGACCTGCTGGGGGAACTGCTGGTCGTGGACGCCTGCCTGCCGGAGCCGACCCTGGACCCGGCGGCCTGGGCCGGGTTCGCGCAGGCCCAGGAGCCGGACGGAGCGATGCCGGTGGTCGGCGGGATGCCGGAGGGGGACGAGGAGTCGGTGTTCGACCTGGTCTACCACCCGACGCTGGTCGCCGCGTTCGCCTCGGCGCTGGCGATGTCCCGGGCCCTGTCCGACCTCAGCGCGGATCCGGCCCCGGCATGACGGACGTGACGGCGGCCCCGGTGGCCTCGCCCGGCTCCACGGCCACGGCCCGCCTCCTCGCCGAGGCCGCGCGGGCCGTCGACGCGCCCGACCTCGTGCTCGCGGTCAGCCGGAACGGGGTGCGCACGGTCCACACCGGCGGCAGTGCGGAGCCGGGCCCGGTCCCCCGCGAGCTGACGGCGTACGAGCTGGGCTCGGCGTCGAAGCCGTACGCGGGGCTGCTGCTGGCCCGGCTGGTGGCGCAGGGCCGGGTGCGGTACGAGGACCGGGCGGCGGACCTGCTGGCCCCGGGCTTCCCGGTGCACCCGGCGGTGCGCCGGATCACCCTGCGCCATCTGCTCACCCACACCTCGGGGCTGCCGGGCCTGCCCGCCGACTTCTACCCGCAGGCGGTGCCCCGCTGGTCGACCGACCCGTACGGCGGCTACCCGGCCGACCGGGTGGTCCGGGCCTTCCTGCGGGCCCGCCCGCGCCACCGGCCCGGAACCCGCTGGCGCTACTCGAACTTCGCCGTCTCGGTCCTCGGCCACACCCTCGCGGCGGCCACCGGAACCCCGTGGGAGGTCCTGCTGCACCAGCAGGTGCTGGCCCCGCTGGGCCTGGCGGCGACCCGCGTGCGGCCGGGCCCCGAGGGCACGGACGCGGTCGGCCACCGCCGCGACGGGACGCCGGTGCCCGCGCTGGACACCGGGGGCTTCACGGCGGCGGGCGCGGTCCGGGCGACCCCGCTGGACCTGCTGACGTTCCTGGAGGCGCACCTGGACGGGCCCGAGCCCCTGGACCCGACGCTGAACGCCGCGCTCACCGACGTGTGCCGCCCCCTGCTGCGGCGCGGCCTGCGGCACGCGCACACCCACACGCTCACGTGGTTCCACCACCCGTCCCCGTACGGTCCGGTCCTCTTCCACGCGGGGGCGACCCTCGGCCAGCAGGCGTTCCTCGGCTTCCGCCCGGACACGGGGCTCGCGGTGGCGGCGACGGCGACGCGGCGGGTGCACCGGGCGGACACCTTCGTGGCGACGGCGTACAGCCTGCTGACGGAAACGCCGTAGACCCCCTAAGCCTTCGGGGCCTTCTCCGCGTTCTTGGCGGCCACCACCGCGTCGAACACCTCCCGCTTGGGCAGCCCGGCGGCGGCGGCGACGGCGGCGATGGCCTCCTTGCGCCGCTCCCCCGCTTCCTCGCGCACCCGTACGCGCCGTACGAGCTCCTCGGCGTCCAGCCCCTCGTCGCCGGAGTCGGTCGCGCCCTCGACCACGACGGTGATCTCCCCGCGGACCCCCTCCTCGGCCCACACGGCCAGCTCGCCGAGCGGACCGCGCTTGACCTCCTCGTACGTCTTGGTCAGCTCCCGGCAGACGGCGGCGCGACGCTCGGCGCCGAAGACCTCGGCCATCGCCGCGAGGGTGTCGTCCAGCCGGTGGGGGGCCTCGAAGAAGACCATCGTGCGCCGCTCGTCGGCGTTCTCGCGGAGCTTGGAGAGCCGTTCACCGGCCTTGCGCGGGAGGAACCCCTCGAAGCAGAACCGGTCCACCGGCAGCCCGGACAGGGCGAGGGCGGTGAGCACCGCGCTCGGCCCGGGGACGGCGGTGACCCGGATGTCCTTCTCCACGGCGGCGGCGACGAGCCGGTAGCCGGGGTCGGAGACGGACGGCATGCCCGCGTCCGTCACCAGCAGGACGCGCGCGCCGCCGGTCAGGGCCTCCACCAGCTCCGGCGTACGGGCGGACTCGTTCCCCTCGAAGTAGGAGACGACACGCCCCGAGGTGTGGATGCCGAGCGCCTGGGTGAGCCGGCGGAGCCGCCGGGTGTCCTCGGCGGCGACGACGTCGGCCCGCTCCAGTTCGGCGGCGAGGCGCGGCGGGGCGTCCGCCACATCGCCGATGGGGGTTCCTGCGAGCACGAGCGTTCCAGTCGTTCCAGTCACATCAGCCATCCTCGCAGCACGGGCAGCGCCCTTCGCACAGATGCGTTCCCTACGATGGCGCGGTGACGAGTACCGCACCCGAGACCCAGCGGGGCCAAGACGCCGGGGATCCGCTCGGCGAACAGCCGACCTCCTGGCAACGGCGGCTGCGCCGCTTCGGCCATGTCCCCCGCCCGGAGGTCTCCCTCCGCGACCGGCTGGACCCGCCGTACACGCGGCCCGGACGGCAGGTGTGGTCGGTGCTCGCGATCCCGCCTCACGTGGCGGACAGCCTGGTGCGGTGGTCGGCCTGGGGCGGCCCGCTGCTGGTGACCCTCGTCGCGGGCCTGCTGCGGTTCTGGAAGCTGGACCAGCCGCACGCGGTGATATTCGACGAGACGTACTACGCGAAGGACGCGTGGGCGCTGGTCAACCAGGGGTACGAGGGGTCCTGGCCCAAGGACGTCGACAAGCAGATCCTGAACGACCCGTCCTCCGTGCCGATCCCGACCGACCCGGGCTATGTGGTGCACCCACCGGTCGGCAAGTGGATCATCGGCCTGGGCGAGCAGATGTTCGGCTTCACGCCGTTCGGCTGGCGCTTCATGGTGGCGGTGCTCGGCACGATCTCCGTGCTCCTGCTCTGCCGGATCGGCCGGCGGCTGTTCCGCTCCACGTTCCTGGGCTGCCTGGCGGGCCTGCTGCTCGCGGTGGACGGCCTGCACTTCGTGATGAGCCGGACCGCGCTGCTCGACCTGATCGTCATGTTCTTCGTGCTGGCCGCGTTCGGCTGCCTGGTGGTGGACCGGGACCACGCCCGGCGCAGGCTCTCCGACGCGCTGCCGGTGGACGAGGAGGGGGTGCTGCGCCCGGACGCCCGGGTCGCGGAAACCTTGCGCCTGGGGTGGCGGCCGTGGCGGCTCGCGGCGGGCCTGATGCTGGGCCTGGCGTTCGCCACGAAGTGGAACGGCCTGTACGTACTGGCCGCGTTCGGCCTGATGACGGTGTTGTGGGACGTGGGCGCCCGGCGGACAGCAGGGGCCGTGCACCCGTACCAGGCGGTGCTGCGCCGCGACCTGATCCCCGCGTTCGTCTCCACGGTCCCGGTGGCGATCGTCACGTACGTCGTGTCCTGGACCGGCTGGATCGTCACGGACAAGGGCTACTACCGCAACTGGGCGGCCACCGAGGGCAAGGACTCCTCCTGGAGCTGGCTGTTCCCGGACTGGCTGCGCAGCCTGTGGCACTACGAGAACCAGGTGTACGACTTCCACGTCGGCCTGACCTCGGGCCACACGTACGAGTCCAACCCCTGGAGCTGGCTGGTCCTGGGCCGCCCCGTCTCGTACTTCTACGAGGAGCAGACGGGCTGCCAGGAGTCGGCGACCGGCAAGTGCGCCAGCGAGGTCCTCGCGATCGGCACCCCGCTGCTGTGGTGGCTGGCGTGCTTCGCCCTGGCGTACGTGGTGTGGCGCTGGTTCTTCCGCCGCGACTGGCGGGCCGGCGCGATCGCCTGCGGTGTGGTGGCGGGCTGGCTGCCCTGGTTCTTCTACCAGGAGCGCACGATCTTCCTGTTCTACGCGGTGGTGTTCGTCCCGTTCCTCTGTCTGGCCGTGACGATGATGCTGGGCGCGATCGCGGGCCCGGCGGGAGGCGCGGGCACCCGGGCCGAACTGGGCCTCACCACCCACGACCCCACCGGCGAACGCCGCCGCACCCTGGGGGCGATCGCGGTGGGCGTGCTGGTCCTCCTGGTCATCTGGAACTTCATCTACTTCTGGCCGCTGTTCACCGGGACGCAGATCCCGGAGGACCTGTGGCGGGACCGGATGTGGCTGGACACCTGGGTGTAGAAGAGCGGCTTCGGCGGAACCGACAGGCAGAAATGCGGGGGGGGGGGGGGGGGGGGGGGGGGGGGGGGGGGGGGGGGGGCGGGGCGGGCGGGGGGGGGGGGGGGGGGCCCGGGGGGGGGCCCGGGGGGGGCGGGCCCGCGGG
>NZ_JAFEUF010000150.1:0-1927 GCF_016901035.1 Streptomyces durocortorensis | reverse complement strand
TTGCGTGGTTGTGGGGTGCTGCTTATTATGCCTTGGCTGGTTCTGGTGGATACTCGGCGGTCCGCGGGCCCGCCCCCCCCCCCCCCCCCCCCCCCCCCCCCCCCCCCCCCCGCATTTCACGGAATTCCGCCTCACCGGCAGAGTTTCCGAGTCTCCAGCAGCTGGAGCTCAAGCTTAAAAGAAGTGCTTTCGCCCGCCGACGGCGCGGCCGGTCGCACCCAGGATCCACAGGATGGCACCGACGAGGATGAGGATGCCGCCGATCGTGGTCAGCAGACCCATGCCAACAAGCAGGCCGATAATCAGCAGAATAAGTCCGAGGATGATCATTTTCAGTTCCCATCGTCAAGTCCGGTTCAGACACTCGCGTGCCTGCGCTTCACAACGCCCTCAGTGCACCCCACCGGAATATCCCGGCTCCGAATGTCGCCGGGACCTCGTTGCGAAGGTCCGTGTGCCCGGCTAATCGCCTCTCACACACATCACTCACACAGATCTTCGAAATTCCGCTCGCGGGTCGCACACCGGAGGGCCGCGCTTCCGCGTCGGCAGGGCCTGTCAGAGGCCTCGCGTAGGTTGAGCGCCGTCGCAGTCGAGCAGGAGGCACAGGATGAAGGCGTACGACCTGGGGTTCGGAGAGTCCGCGGACGAGCTGACGATCCGGCCCGGCAGACCCGTCGAGATCGATCTGCCCGGGGCCCGCGTCGCCGGGTGGTGCGGCGGCCGGGCGCCGGGCATCGGGACGGCAGCCTGGCCACGGAGCCCCGTCACCGGGCTGCCGATGACCCACGTCATCACCCTCGAACTGCCGGAGGACTACCGGCGCAGGGGCGCGGACCTGGTGGCCATAGCCTTCTTCCACGCCGACGACCACGTCGCCACCGGCATCGAGGGCGTTGCCGAGTTGCTGGCGGGCACCGCTCCCACCCCGGAGCAGGCCGCCGACCCGTTCCTCGCCGCGGTGGCCGCGACAGCGGCGGCGCGCCACCCCCACCAGCAGGACCTGGAGGACATGATCGGCGGCGCGCACGCGCTCTTCTGGCTGACCGCCGACGAGTTCGCCGCACCCCGCATCGACCCCCCGGCCGACATCCGGCCCGACGGGCTCGGCGACCGGTACAGCCGCGGCCAGAACGCCTGGGACGACAGCGCCCCCGAGACCACGGTCTGGATCGGGGAGCGCACCGGCGACCCGAACACCGGCATCGCCCCGGCGGAGGACGGCGCGGGCGGCTATGTGAAGGCCTGGTCCTCGGACGACGAGGTTCTCGAAGCGTTCTGGGAGTCCGTGCACGGCATCTCGCACCTGGGCGGAACGGTGATGCCGTGCCAGGGGATGCCGGGAGGGCTGACCCCGTACGTCTTCGAGCTGGAGGACGGCGTCGGCGGGTTCAACCTCGGCGGCGGCAACGCGCAGATCGATCTGGAGTCGGGCGTCTTCGACTGGGCGCAGTAGCTGCCGCCGGCGGGCCCACGCCCGCGGGCAGCCGCCGGTGGACGCGATGGCGCAGGCGGCGAGGACGACCAGCCACCCGGCCCTCGCCGCAGGGTCCGGGTCGCCACCGGTCCGGGTCAGCGCCAGGCCCGCCTCCACCGCGACGTACAGCGCCGCCGGAACGGCCGCGACGGGAACGTACCGGTGCCAGAAGGGCAGGGCGGTCAGCAGGACCACGCCCGGATACCGCAGCCAGTCGGTCCCGTCCCCGGCCCCACCGCCCCACGTGGTCGACCGCCGGCGGCCGGTCGCGGTGCACTCCCCGTATGAACATGCCGTACGTCCCCCGACGCCCGTTCCCGTGCATTCCCGGCCAGTCTGCCCGCGAGGCTCCGCCACCACACGGCGGAGAGCGCTTTCCGGCCAAGCATTCCGGTCCGGTAACAACCCCCTTATCGCCGGCCGCCACCGCTTAGGGTTCCTGACGGTTGC
>NZ_JAFEUF010000149.1 GCF_016901035.1 Streptomyces durocortorensis | reverse complement strand
CGGCCCATCCGTCCCCGGGGCGCGCCGGTCCAGTGTCGCCCGCGCCCGCAGGGACGGCTGCTCGGCCCCGGGGGCCGACGGTCTGCGGGGCGGGGGGCGCGACCAGAGCCTGTCGGTCGTCCTGCCGGGCTGTCCGGGCGCGGGCCGAGCAGCCGTCCCTGCGGGCGCGGGCGACACTGGACCGGCGCGCCCCGGGGACGGATGGGCCGCGACGCGCTCGTACGCCGTACGGGCGCAGCGCCTGCGGGCCGACGGCTCCACCGAGGTCGACCTCGACTTCGTGCTGCACGGTGACGGCGGCCCCGCCTCCCGCTGGGCGCGGGCAGCCTCCCCCGGCGACCGGCTCAGGGTGCTGGGGCCCGCCGTGGCGGACAACACCGCCGTACGGTTCCGGCCGCCGGCCGACACCGACTGGGTGCTGATCCGGGCCGACGAGACCGCCCTGCCCGCCGCGGCCGCCATCCTGGAGTGGCTGCCCGCCGGACTGCCGGCCCGGGTCTGGCTGGAGGTCCCGCGCACCGAGGACCGGCAGGCGCTGAACACCGCGTCGAAGGCCCGCATCGGCTGGCTCGTCCGGAGCGAGGGGGCGGCCTGCGGCGTCGAGGCCGTGCGCACCGCCGAGCTGCCCGAGGGCACACCGTACGCGTGGATCGCGGGCGAGGCGTCCGGGGTGCGGGCGCTGCACCATCACCTCGTCCGGGAGCGCGGGTTCGCCCCCGGGCGGGTGACGTCCGCCGCGTACTGGCGGCGCGGGCTCAGCGAGGAGCAGTCCGGCGGCAGCGGAACACGATAGGGGAGGGAAACAGCGGCGGGAAATAGGGGCGGGAAAGCGGACAAGCGGTGCACCCGCAGGGGGCAGGAGGAATGGCCGATTCCGAGTTAGGTTAGGCTCGCCTTACTTTGAGATCGCGCCCTCACACCCTCTTCCTGCCCGGAGGGCCGCGATGAAGTTCCCCTCACCCGGGAGGACCCCTTCATGCGTTCGCACCTGCTCAACAACACGACTGCGGAGCACTATCGGAGCACCGTCTCCGCAGGCGTGGAACGGGTCGCGGCCACGCTCGCCGCCACCGAGCGCCCCTTCAGCGGGGTCGGTGTCGACGAGCTCTCCCCCGTCGTCGACGCGATCGACCTCGACCGGCCGCTGGGCGACGCCGCCGCCGCCCTCGACGAGCTCGGCGAGGTCTACCTCCGCGACGCCGTCTACTTCCACCACCCCCGCTACCTGGGCCACCTCAACTGCCCGGTGGTCATACCCGCCGTGCTCGGCGAGGCCGTGCTCTCCGCGATCAACTCCTCCCTGGACACCTGGGACCAGAGCGCGGGCGGCACCCTCATCGAGCGCCGGCTGATCGACTGGACCACCGAGCGGATCGGGCTCGGCCCGGCCGCCGACGGGATCTTCACCAGCGGCGGTACGCAGTCCAACCTCCAGGCCCTGCTGCTGGCGCGGGAGGAGGCGAAGATCCGGCCGGAGCACTTCACCCGGCTGCGGATCTTCACCTCCGAGTGCAGCCACTTCAGCGTGCAGAAGTCCGCCAAACTGCTCGGCCTCGGCCCGGACGCCGTCGTCTCCGTCCCCGTGGACCGCAACAAGCGCATGCAGACCGTGGCGCTCGCCCACGCGCTGGAGCAGTGCGTCGCCGAGGGGGCCGTCCCGATGGCCGTCGTCGCCACCGCCGGCACCACGGACTTCGGCTCCATCGACCCGCTGCCCGAGATCGCGGCGCTCTGCGAGCAGTTCGCCACCTGGATGCACGTGGACGCCGCGTACGGCTGCGGGCTGCTCGCCTCCCGCGAGCGGGGCGGGCTGCTCGAAGGCATCGCCCACGCCGACTCGGTGACCGTGGACTACCACAAGTCCTTCTTCCAGCCGGTGAGTTCGTCGGCCGTGCTGGTCCGCGACCGGGCGACCCTGCGCCACGCCACGTACCACGCGGAGTATCTGAACCCGCGCCGGATGGCCGAGGAGCGGATACCCAACCAGGTCGACAAGTCCCTCCAGACGACCCGCCGGTTCGACGCGCTCAAGCTGTGGATGACGCTGCGCGTCATGGGCGCCGACGGCATCGGCGAGCTGTTCGACGAGGTCTGCGACCTGGCCGCCGAGGGCTGGCAGCTGCTCGCCGCGGACCCGCGCTTCGACGTGGTCGTCGAGCCGCAGCTCTCCACGCTCGTCTTCCGCTACATCCCCTCCGGCGTCACCTCCCCGGACGAGATCGACCGGGCCAACCTCTACGCCCGCAAGGCGCTGTTCGCCTCCGGCGAGGCGATCGTCGCGGGCACCAAGGTGAGCGACCGCCAGTACCTGAAGTTCACCCTGCTCAACCCCGAAACGACCGTGCACGACATCGCCACGGTCCTCGATCTGATCTCCGGCCACGCCGAGAAGTACCTGGGAGACTCCCTTGACCGCGCTTCCTGACCCCCACGACTTCATCGGGATCGGGCTCGGCCCGTTCAACCTCGGTCTCGCCTGCCTGACCGAGCCGATCGACGAGCTGAACGGCGTCTTCCTGGAGTCCAAGCCGGACTTCGAGTGGCACGCCGGAATGTTCCTCGAAGGGGCCCATCTCCAGACGCCGTTCATGTCGGACCTGGTCACCATGGCCGACCCGACCTCGCCGTACTCCTTCCTCAACTACCTCAAGGAACGCGGCAGGCTCTACTCGTTCTACATCCGGGAGAACTTCTACCCGCTGCGGACCGAGTACAACGACTACTGCCGCTGGGCCGCCGGGAAACTGAGCAGCATCCGGTTCAACGAGACCGTCGAGACCGTGACGTACGACGAGGGCAGCGAGCTCTACACCGTGCGCACCGTGTCCGGTGAGCTGTTCCGCTCCCGGCATCTCGTCCTCGGCACCGGAACGCCGCCGCACATACCGGAGGCCTGCCAGGGGCTCGGCGGGGACTTCATCCACAACTCCCGCTATCTGGAAGGGAAAGCCGAACTCCAGAAGAAGAAGTCGATCACCCTGGTCGGCAGCGGGCAGAGCGCGGCGGAGATCTACTACGACCTGCTCGCCGAGATCGACACCTACGGCTACCGGCTCAACTGGGTCACGCGCTCCCCGCGGTTCTTCCCGCTGGAGTACACCAAGCTGACGCTGGAGATGACCTCCCCGGAGTACATCGACTACTTCCACGCGCTGCCCGAGGAGACCCGCTACCGGCTGGAGACCGGGCAGAAGGGGCTGTTCAAGGGCATCGACGGGGAGCTGATCGACGCCATCTTCGACCTGCTCTACCAGAAGAACCTGTCCGGGCCCGCACCCACCCGGCTGCTCACCAACTCCGCTCTCGTCACTGCGCGTTACGACGAAGAGGGCGGCGCGTACAGCCTCGGTCTGCGCCAGGAGGAGCAGGGCAAGGACTACGAGCTCACCAGCGAGGGCCTGATCCTCGCCACCGGCTACCGGTACGAGGCTCCCGCCTTCCTCGCGCCCGTAGCCGGGCGGCTGCGCCACGACAGCCGGGGCCGCTTCGACGTGGCCCGCAACTACAGCATCGACACCACCGGGCGCGGGGTCTTCCTCCAGAACGCCTCCGTGCACACCCACTCGATCACCTCGCCCGACCTCGGCATGGGCGCCTACCGCAACGCGTACATCATCGGCGAGCTGCTCGGCCGTGAGGTCTACCCGGTCGAGAAGTCCATCGCCTTCCAGGAGTTCGCCGTATGACCCGCCCCGACAAACAGCAGCCCCGCACCATCGGCACGTTCACCGTCCGGCCACTGGACCCCGCCGTCGACGCCGAACGGGTGCACGGCTGGGTGACCCACCCCAAGGCCGCGTTCTGGCTGATGGGCGACGCCTCGCTCGCCGACGTGGAGCAGGAGTACCGGTCCATCGCCGCCCACCCGCACCACGAGGCGTTCATCGGGCTGCACGACGGCGAACCCGCCTTCCTGATCGAGCGGTACGACCCCACCGAGGTCGAGCTGAAGGGCCTGTACGAGGCGGAGCCCGGCGATGTCGGGATGCACTTCCTGGTCGCCCCCACCGACACCCCGGTGCACGGCTTCACCCGGGCCGTGATCACCGCCGTGATGGCCTTCCTCTTCGACGACCCGTCGGTGCGCCGGGTCGTCGTCGAGCCCGACGTGACCAACAGCGCCGTCCAGGCCCTCAACAAGGCCGTCGGTTTCGAGGTGCTCCGCGAGATCGCCAAACCGGAGAAGGACGCACTGCTCAGCGCCTGCACCCGTGAGCAGTTCGAAGCAGCAACCGGAGGAAACGACCGATGACGACCGCCCTCACCGACAGCGTCGCCCACCTCTCCCCGGGGCGCTGGGCCACCGCAAACCGACTGCTGGTCCGCAAAGCACTGGCGGAATTCAGCCACGAGCGCCTGCTGAGCCCCACGCCGATCGGCGACGGCCGCTACACCGTCCGTAGCGACGACGCCTCCACCGAGTACCGTTTCACCGCGCGCGTCTTCGCCCTGGACCACTGGCAGGTCGAGGCGGAGACGATCACGCGGCACCGGCACGGCTCCGAACTCCCGCTGGACGCTGTGGAGTTCTTCATCGAGTTGCGGCACGCCCTCGGAATCTCCGAGGAGGTCCTGCCGGTCTACCTGGAGGAGGTCTCCTCCACCCTGGCCGGAACCGCCTACAAACTCACCAAGGAACCGGCCACCTCCGGCCAGCTCGTCGCCGCCGGCTTCCAGGCCGTCGAGACCGGGATGACCGAGGGCCACCCGTGCTTCGTCGCCAACAACGGGCGGCTCGGCTTCGGCGTGGACGAGTACCGGGCGTACGCCCCGGAAGCGGCGTCCCCGATCCGGCTCATCTGGCTGGCCGCCCGCCGGGAGCGGGCCACCTTCACCGCGGGCGCCGGGCTCGACTACGACGCGCTGGTCAAGGACGAGCTGAGCGAGGCGACCCGGGAGCGGTTCGACGGCGCGCTGCGCGGGCTCGGCCTCGACCCGGACGACTACTTCCTGCTGCCCGTCCACCCCTGGCAGTGGTGGAACAAGCTCGCGGTCACCTTCGCCGGAGAGCTGGCCGAACGCCATCTCGTGGTGCTCGGGGAGGGCGAGGACGGCTATCTCGCCCAGCAGTCGATCCGTACCTTCTTCAACACCGACCACCCCGAGAAGCACTACGTCAAAACGGCGCTCTCGGTCCTCAACATGGGGTTCATGCGCGGGCTTTCGGCCGCGTACATGGAGGCCACGCCCGCGATCAACGACTGGCTGGCCGGTCTGATCGAGCGCGACGACCTACTGCGCGGGGCCCGGTTCTCGATCATCCGCGAGCGGGCCGCGATCGGCTACCACCACCGCTCGTACGAGGCGGCCACCGCCAAGGGCTCCCCGTACCGGAAAATGCTGGCCGCCCTGTGGCGCGAGAGCCCGGTGCCGGGGCTCCAGCCGGGCGAGCGGGTCGCGACGATGGCCTCGCTGCTCCACACCGACCACGAGGGCGCCTCGGTGGCCGGGGTGCTGATCGCCGAGTCGGGCCTGGACCCGCAGGTGTGGCTGCGGCACTACCTGGACGCCTATCTGGTGCCGGTGCTGCACAGCTTCTACGCCTACGACCTGGTCTACATGCCGCACGGCGAGAACGTGATCCTGGTCGTGGAGGACGGCGTCGTCACCCGCACGATCTTCAAGGACATCGCCGAGGAGATCGCGGTGATGGACCCCGAGGCGGTGCTGCCGCCGCAGGTCGACCGGATCCGGGCCGAGGTGCCCGAGGACATGAAGCTGCTGTCGGTCTTCACGGACGTCTTCGACTGCTTCTTCCGCTTCCTGGGCGCGGGCCTGGCCACCGAGGGCATCCTCGACGAGGACACCTTCTGGCGGACGGTCGCCGCCTGTGTGCGCGACTACCAGGAGTCGGTGCCGTACCTCGCGGAGAAGTTCACGCAGTACGACCTGTTCGAGGCGGAGTTCGCGCTCTCCTGCCTCAACCGCCTCCAGCTGCGGAACAACCAGCAGATGGTCGACCTCAACGACCCGGCGGGCGCGCTGCAGTTGGTGGGCCGCCTGAAGAACCCGATCGCCGGGTTCTGAGCCCGGCCGCCGCGGTGCGCGGCGGCCCCTGAACGGTGAGCGCCCGAGAACGGTCTCTCGGGCGCTCACCCCTTCCCCGGTGGCGGCCGGCTGGCAGAATCGGGGCCATGGCAGAAATCATCCAGCGGGACGGAACGTGGACGTTCGACGGGGACACCGTGCGGATCGTGCCGGGGGGAAAGGCGCACCCGGTCCGGCAGGAGCTGGGTGAGATCGCCGTCCCCCTGGAGGCGGTGGCGGGCATCTCGTTCGAACCGGACCGCAAGGGCGGACGGCTGCGGCTGCGGCTGCGCGGCGGCGCCTGCCCGGTGCTGCGGGCCGCCGACGGCAGGCTCAGGGAGGGCGCCGACCCCTATGTGCTGATCGTGGAGAAGGACCGCACGGGGGTCGCGGAGTACTTCGTCGACGAGGTCCGCAACGCGCTGCTGATCGAGCAGGTGCCGGAAGGCCCGGTGGACCGCTTCCTGCTGCCCGGCCCCACCCTGCCGGTCTCCGGCGGGGGCGGCGACGGCACGGCGTCCTTCGACGGCGAGAGCATCCGGCTGACCTGGAACTGGAAGGCCGAGGAGTCCAAGACGGCCGGGGGCGCGTCCACCTTCCCGCTGTCGCGGATCGCGGGGGTGCGGTGGCTGCCCTCGATCGGTCTGGAGAACGGCTATCTGCGCTTCGAGCCGGTCGAGGGGCCCGTCTCCACGCCGCCGAAGTACGACACGTACGCCCTGGACCTGTGGGGCATCTCCAAGAAGGAGCACACCGCGGTCCTGGTCGCGGCGGCGGTGCTGATGCGGCTGCCCGGGGCCCGGGCGGCCCTGGACCCGCCGGAGGCCACCCCGGCCCTGACCAAGGCGGCCCCGCCCGCCGCCGCGCCCCCCCCCCCGCCCGCGGGGGATCACGACGCGCTGCTGCGGCGGCTGCGGGAGCTGGGCGAGCTGCACCGGGCCGGGGTCCTCACCGACGAGGAGTTCAGCACCGCGAAGCAGGCCGTTCTGCGGAGCATGTGAGGCGATCGAGCGACCTTTCCGGCACCCCCTGCCCGATATCGGGCAGATTTCTTGCATAAGCGCGCCCCGGCACGCAATATCGACGGGTGCTTGAACGCCGCTCGTCGCACGACGACCTCATCGATCACCTCGTACGCTCCACCGCGCTCCAGCGCGGCGAGGCGGCCCGGGTGATCCTCGACGTGCTGGCGTACTTCGACGAGAGCACCGACGACTTCGTCCGCCGCCGCCACCGCGAACTGCAGTCCGGCGGCCTGGTCAACACGGAGATCTTCGAGCGGATCGCGGCCGAGCTGCCGCACCGCGCCGTGGCGCCGCCGGAGCTCTCGCTCCGCCAGCTGCGCCGCATCGTCTACGGCTGAGCGGGCCGGGCGCCCGTGCGCGGGGCGCCGCAACGCAAGCAGGTACGTGTACGTCGATGGAGGGGCAGAGAATCCATGTGCGGGATCGTCGGATACATCGGGAAGCGTGACGTCGCTCCGCTGCTGCTGGAGGGCTTGCAGCGGCTGGAGTACCGGGGCTACGACTCCGCGGGCATCGTCATCACCGGCAAGGCGGCCGCGGGCAGGCCCGGCACGCTGAAGATGGTCAAGGCCAAGGGCCGGGTCCGTGAGCTGGAGGCCAAGGTCCCCAAGCGGTTCGCGGGCACCACCGGCATCGCCCACACCCGCTGGGCCACCCACGGCGCCCCGAGCGACGAGAACGCGCACCCGCACATGGACGCGGAGAACAAGGTCGCCGTCGTCCACAACGGGATCATCGACAACGCCTCCGAGCTGCGCACCCGGCTCACCGCCGACGGCGTCGTCTTCCTCTCGGAGACCGACACCGAGGTGCTGACCCACCTGATCGCCCGCGCCCAGGCCGACACCCTGGAGGAGAAGGTCCGCGAGGCGCTGCGCCACGTCGAGGGCACGTACGGCATCGCCGTGCTGCACGCCGACTTCAACGACCGCATCGTGGTCGCCCGCAACGGCTCGCCGGTCGTCCTCGGCATCGGCGAGAAGGAGATGTTCGTCGCCTCCGACGTCGCCGCCCTGGTCGCCCACACCCGCCAGGTCGTCACGCTCGACGACGGCGAGATGGCCACGCTGAAGGCCGACGACTTCCGTACGTACACGACGGAGGGCTCGACCACGACGGCCACGCCGACCACCGTGGAGTGGGAGGCCGAGTCGTACGACATGGGCGGCCACGACACGTACATGCACAAGGAGATCTCCGAGCAGGCCGACGCCGTGGACCGGGTCCTGCGCGGCCGGATCGACGACCGGTTCTCCACCGTGCACCTGGGCGGCCTGAACCTGGACGCCCGCGAGGCGCGCGGGGTGCGCCGGATCAAGATCCTCGGCTGCGGCACCTCGTACCACGCGGGCCAGATCGGTGCCCAGCTGATCGAGGAGCTGGCGCGTATCCCCGCCGACGCCGAGCCGGCCTCCGAGTTCCGCTACCGCAACCCGGTCGTGGACCCCGACACCCTGTACGTCGCGGTCTCCCAGTCGGGCGAGACGTACGACGTGCTGGCCGCCGTCCAGGAGCTGAAGCGCAAGGGCGCCCGCGTCCTCGGCGTGGTCAACGTGGTCGGCTCCGCGATCGCCCGGGAGGCCGACGGCGGTACGTACGTCCACGCGGGCCCGGAGGTCTGCGTGGTCTCCACCAAGTGCTTCACCAACACCGTGGTCGCCTTCGCGCTGCTCGCGCTGCACCTGGGCCGGATCCGTGACCTGTCGGTCGCGGACGGCAAGCGGATCATCGACGGGCTGCGCCGGCTGCCGGAGCAGATCAGCGAGATCCTGGCGGGCGAGGACGAGATCAAGCGGCTCGCGGCGGAGTACGCGGACGCCAAGTCGATGATGTTCATCGGCCGGGTGCGCGGCTATCCGGTGGCCCGTGAGGCCTCGCTGAAGCTCAAGGAGGTCTCGTACATCCACGCCGAGGCCTACCCGGCGTCCGAGCTGAAGCACGGACCGCTCGCGCTGATCGAGCCCGCGATGCCGACGGTGGCGATCGTGCCGGACGACGACCTGCTGGAGAAGAACCGCGCCGCGATGGAGGAGATCAAGGCCCGCAGCGGCCGGATCCTCGCCGTGGCCCACCAGGTGCAGGAGAAGGCCGACCACACCATCGTCGTGCCGAAGAACGAGAACGAGCTGGACCCGATCCTCATGGGCATCCCGCTCCAGCTGTTCGCGTACCACACGGCCCTCGCGATGGGCCGGGACATCGACAAGCCGCGCAACCTGGCGAAGTCCGTGACGGTCGAGTAGACGGCCGGGGAAAGACGTCGGGCCCCGTACCGTCACGAAGACGGTACGGGGCCCAACGCGTGCCGCTACAGGGCTTCCTGGCGGCTCATCAGGTGCTGCGGGACCGGCTCGGCGGACCCCTCGGATGCTGCGGGAGCGACTCAGGGGATGACGATGACGGGGCGTTGCGCGCGGCGGGCGAGGCGGCCGGCCACCGAGCCGAAGATCCGGCCGACGATGCCGTGCGTGGAGCCCACGACGATGGCGTCGGCGGCGTACTCGCGGCCGACCTCCTCCAGCTCGTGGCAGATGTCGCCGCCGCGCTCGACGAGCACCCAGGGCACCTCGGAGAGGTAGTCCGCACAGGCCAGCTCCAGGCCGAGGACCTCGGTGCGGTGGTCGGGGACGTCGACGAAGACGGGGGGCTCGCAGCCCGCCCAGACCGTGGTCGGCAGCCGGTTGGCGACATGCACGATGATCAGGCCGGAGCCCGAGCGGCCGGCCATGCCGATGGCGTAGGCGAGAGCCCGCTCACTGGACATGGAGCCGTCGAAACCGACCACGACTCCGTGCCGGAAGGCGGGATCGCACGCATGGCGTGCTTCTTCGACCGTCCGCGGCTCCGACCCTGGGTCGGCTACCGGCTTGCGGTCTTTGGGTTCAGGGATTTCGTGACCGGCCATCGGTGTCTCGGCGAAGAGAGTCCTCGTGAGGAGGGAACGGTTTCGAGCGGCGCATCAGCTGGTGGTGAAGCTCTGTCCGGGAATCATCTTCCCAACCCCATACCCCCAAGGGTACGGCGTCACTCCTCCACCGCCCAGACCCCCGCAAAAGCGCGCGTGACGCTGGAGGGAGCATGCCCGAGCCCGTCCGGGATGGCAATGCCGGTTGTGTCGTACACGGGCATCGGAGGGCCTCGGAGGGGTCGAACACCGTCAGGCGTCCTGTTTTTCGCGAGGGCCCGCGACCGCCGGCGAGGGGTGGCGACGGAGCCCGTACCCGGTCCCTGTAGGCCACATCTCCGAACGCCACCCGAAACCCGTCGTTCGCGTGTCCCCCGGGACATCGGCCGGTGACGCGCCCCCGCGGCGCCCCGGCCTCGTCCGCGTCACAACGCCCGACGTGACCGCCCTCCCCGACCCGGTCACGCCACACGCCCACGGCCCCCGAGGGAGCGCACCGGCGCGGCCGCCTCACGGCGGTTGTGCGCCCGGCGTGACCGGATACAGCACACACAACCGATGGTTTTCAGCCAACTTCGTCCGAGGGTCGGCTCCTTCGCGGGATGGCCGGACAACCCACCGCCCACCAGGCAGGAACGGACCGCGCGGTACGCTTTCACCCGACGCGGACGGGCCACGTTGGCGAAGGGCACTTCCCTGTGCGCTTCGCAGGTGGAACGCTTCGTGATCGAACGCTTCACGCCACGTTTCCTTATCGACATTGAGCTGGTGGGGGAAGGTGTCACGGCGGGACCACGCGACGCAGTAGATTCGATCTTGAAAATCGGGGGCTGGGGAACCGTGCGAAACCGAGGGGAAACGTGCAGGAGCGGCAGGCCCGTAAGGACCAGGGAGACGCGAACACCGAGGGGGGCTTAGCGTCATGAGCCAGGACTCCGCCACCGCGACGGAGGCCGCACGCAAGCTGACCGGGCGGCGACGCCGGGAAGTCGTTGCCGTGCTGCTGTTCAGCGGCGGCCCTATCTTCGAGAGCTCCATCCCGCTCTCCGTTTTCGGGATCGACCGGCAGGACGCGGGAGTTCCCCGCTACCGCCTGCTGGTCTGCGGGGGCGAGGAAGGACCGCTGCGCACCACCGGTGGGCTCGAACTCACCGCGCCGTACGGCCTGGAGGCGATCAGCAGGGCCGGCACCGTGGTGGTGCCCGCCTGGCGGTCGATCACCTCGCCGCCGCCCGCCGAGGCACTGGACGCGCTGCGGCGCGCCCACGAGGAGGGCGCCCGCATCGTCGGTCTGTGCACGGGAGCCTTCGTGCTCGCGGCCGCCGGCCTGCTGGACGGCCGGCCGGCCACCACACACTGGATGTACGCGCCGACGCTGGCCAAGCGCTATCCGTCGGTGCACGTCGATCCGCGCGAGCTGTTCGTGGACGACGGCGATGTGCTCACCTCCGCCGGCACGGCGGCGGGTATCGATCTCTGCCTCCACATAGTCCGCACCGACCACGGCACGGAGGCCGCCGGGGCACTCGCCCGCAGGCTCGTCGTGCCGCCGCGGCGCAGTGGCGGGCAGGAGCGCTACCTGGACAGGTCTTTACCGGAGGAGATCGGGTCCGACCCGCTCGCCGAGGTCGTGGCCTGGGCCCTGGAGCATCTGCACGAGCAGTTCGACGTGGAGACGCTCGCGGCGCGCGCCTACATGAGCAGGCGGACCTTCGACCGCAGGTTCCGTTCGCTCACCGGCAGCGCACCGCTCCAGTGGCTGATCACCCAGCGGGTGCTTCAGGCACAGAGGCTACTGGAGACCTCCGACTACTCGGTCGACGAGGTCGCCGGCCGCTGCGGCTTCCGCTCCCCGGTCGCGCTGCGCGGGCACTTCCGCCGCCAGCTCGGCTCCTCCCCCGCCGCGTACCGGGCCGCCTACCGGGCCCGTCGTCCGCAGGGGGTGGCGGAGAGCGCCGCGACGGTGGTCGAGACGATGGTGCCCAGCCAGGGGCCGCCGTCCGGACGCCGGGGTTCGCCCCTGTCCACCGCACCGGTCGCCGTGGCCGCGTCGATGGTCCCCGGGGAGCACTCCCTCCCCGGTCCTGACGCGTACGCTCCCGGACGCCCGGCCCTGCCGGGACAGCGGAGCGCCCCGTAGGGTGGGGCCCATGAACGACCGCATGGTGTGGATCGACTGCGAGATGACCGGGCTCTCGTTGACGGACGACGCACTCATCGAGGTGGCCGCCCTGGTCACCGACTCGGAGCTGAACGTGCTCGGCGAAGGGGTGGACATCGTGATCCGCCCGCCGGACGCGGCCCTGGAGACCATGCCCGAGGTGGTGCGGCAGATGCACACCGCCTCGGGCCTCCTCGACGAGCTGGCCGGGGGCACCACCCTGGCGGACGCCGAGGAGCAGGTCCTGGCCTACGTCCGCGAGCACGTGAAGGAGCCCGGCAAGGCCCCGCTCTGCGGAAACTCGGTCGGTACCGACCGCGGCTTCCTGGCGCGCGACATGCGGGATCTGGAGAGCTACCTCCACTACCGGATCGTGGACGTGTCCTCGGTCAAGGAGCTGGCCCGGCGCTGGTTCCCCCGGGCGTACTTCAACAGCCCGGACAAGAACGGCAACCACCGGGCGCTGGCGGACATCCGTGACTCCATCACGGAGCTCCGCTACTACCGGGAGGCGGTCTTCGTCCCGCAGCCCGGCCCGGACTCGGAGCGCGCCAAGGAGATCGCGGCACGCCTGTCGGCCCCGGCCGCACCGTAGGAACCTGCTGGTCACGGGCGTGAAAGCGCCCGTGGACCGGCCCCGGGAAACGGGGGCGCGAGCACCCTCCCGGACCCTGTACACTTTTTCTCGGCCGGTCGGAAACGACCGGGCGACATGGTGGGTATAGCTCAGCTGGCAGAGCACCTGGTTGTGGTCCAGGATGTCGCGGGTTCAAGTCCCGTTACTCACCCTGAGGGAAGGGCCCCGGTCTTCGGATCGGGGCCCTTCTGCTTGTTCGACTCCTGGCTGACGGCGGTCAGACCGCCGGGGCCTCCACATGGGTGACGACCTGGGCGTGGAAGCGGTCCACCGCCTCGTCGACGCTGCGGATGAAGCCGGTCTCGGCGCTGCCCCGGCCGTTGCCCATGCCCTTGAACAGGGAAAGCCGGAAGCCGGTGATCTGCGCCCCGTCCTTCGGGAGGAGGTCGGCGGGCTCCGGGCGCAGCCGTTCCAGGGTGCCGCGGGGGCCGGCGCCTTGGCCGTCGACGAGCGTCTCGATGTGCAGGTCGGCGGGGGCCTCGGAGAGCCGCCGGACCAGCCGCTTCGCGCGGGTGAGGGGGTAGCCCGTCTCCTCGGCGGGCACCTCGATGGACGTACGGAGCTTGCCAGTGCGCAGATCGGCGGTGATGGCCAGGACGCCGGGAGTGCCCTCGATGCGGATCTCGGCGTTCAGCCTCCCCTGCTCGCAGAGCCGGTCGGCCAGCTCGGTGCGGCGGGCACCCGGATCGGAGCCGCGCCGGGCACGCTGGACCGGCAGGACCTTCTGCCCCAGCTCACCGCCCAGCCGCAGGCAGACCTGCCGCACCAGCCGCTCCCAGTTCTCGATGACCTCAAGGGCCCGGGCATCGCCCTGGCACAGGGTCTCGTCGTCGATCCCCCGGCGCACGGGAACCCAGGCCGCGCCCATGTTCTGGAAGCCGTGACAGCCGGAGTTCTCGTGCTGGAGGTACTGGAGGAGTTCCTGGAGCAGCCAGGCGTGCGCGGCGTTGCCGACCCCCTCGTGGCGGATCAGCATCTGCGCCTGGTGCACGACCTCGGCCCAGGACAGGTGCCAGAGCGCCACCTTGTGCTTGCGCCGCCGGTCGATCCGCACGTCGACGAGCGGGCTGCCTTCGAGCGCGACGTCGTTGGACAGGGTGATCACGGCCTCGTACCCGCGCCGGGCGGCGATGTCCATGTACGACTGCACCTGGTCGGGCTTGAGCGCGTTCCCGTTGGTCTTGGTCTCGACGAGCGCGGTCCACAGCTTGCCCGCCCGCTCGACCCGGACCACACCGTCGGGGCGGCGGGGCGATTCCCCGTGCGGCAGGGTCACCTCGGTGAACGTCTCCATCCGGCCGGCCGGTGCGCCGAACCCGGCGGTGAGGCGGCGGCCGAACTCCGGCACCTGAGCCATCACGGACAGCACGACGGAGGTGGCCCGCGTCTCGCGCTCGCGGTCGCTCTTGAGCGCGGAGACGGGGAACAGCCGGGCGGTGCGCCAGGTGTCGTTGTCGGCGAGCGACTTCTTGGCGGTGCGGGGAAGCGTGACCTTCTTCTTCGCCGTACGGGGGCGGCGAGCCGGCTTCGGTACGGGGGCGGGGTCGGCGGTCCCCGGCGCGGCAGGCTCCTGCGGCATGGCGGGCTGCTCCGGGGCCGACCCGAGAACCGGGTCGGCGCCACGAGCCTGGGCGGGAACCCGCTCGGGCGGCTCTGCCCCGTCCTGCCCGGTGGCGGCGGGCTGATCCGCCGCGTCCGGCCCGGGCGCCTCCGGCTCGTCCTGCCCGGCGTCGTCGTCGATGTCGACGCCGTAGTCGGTCGCCAGCCCGGCGAGCCCAGACGCGTACCCCTGGCCGACGGCACGGAACTTCCACTCCCCCGAGCGTCGGTACAGCTCACCGAAGATCACCGCGCTGACCTCGTCGGCCCCCTCCACGGCGAACCGCACCAGGCCGTCGCCCGCACTGTCCGCGAGGGTGAGGCGGAGGTCGTCCAGGTCGCCGAATCGGGATCCTTCGTAGCGGCTGGCGGCGACGACCACCTTCTCGATGTCCTGCGGGACGGCGTCCAGATCGAAGCTGATCCGGTCCTCGCTGCCGTCGGCCGTGGGTGTCTTGCCGAGCAACTGCACGCTTCCGTTGCCGGCCACGGGATTGTTGTAGAAGCAGAAGTCGACGTCGCTGCGGACCTTGCCGTCGCCGTCGAGCAGAAGCACGGAGACGTCGGCGTCCCCCTCGCCCGTGGTGCTGCTCCACCCCAGGCTGACCATCACCGAGCCGACATCCTCGCTCAGCGTCGCAAGTCCGACGTTGGCGCCCTTGACCATCTCGTGCACGAGGCCCCCCAGATGCACAGCCACCCGGAACGCACTCCGGCAGCCCGCTGCGTGACGTGTGTGGTGCGTCACACATTCGCCGTACTCCGCGAACATTAGCCGCCGGAGCCGGGGAGCGTGAAGAACTTGTGAAATCCGGAATATCAGCCACCGCGGAACGGCGCCGACACCACCGCCCCGGCCGCCGCCGCACCCCTCACGACGAGGCGCGGACCACCAGTTCCGTGGGCAGTACCACCGAAGGGCGCTCGTCGTCGGGGGCGCGGCCCGCGATCTCGTCCAGGAGGAGCCGGGCCATGCGGCGGCCCATCTCCTCTATGGGCTGGCGGACGCTGGTGAGGGCCGGGTGCATGTGGCGGGCGACCACCGAGTCGTCGAAGCCGACCAGGGCCACGTCCTCGGGGATGCGGCGGTCCGCCTCGCGCAGGACCTGGCGGGCGCCGGCGGCCATCACGTCGGAGGCGACGAAGACCGCGTCCAGGCCGGGGCGGCGGGCCAGGAGGTCGCGCATGGCCCTGGCTCCGCCCTCCTCGGTGAAGTCGGCGGGGGCGATGAGGCGTTCGTCGGGGGCCAGGCCGGCGGCGGAGATCGCCGCGCGGTAGCCGTCCAGGCGGCGCTGGGCTCCGTAGACCTCCAGGCGGCCGGTGATCGTGGCGATCCGGCTGCGGCCCCGGGAGATCAGGTGGTCCACGGCGGCCCGCGCGCCCTCGAAGTTGTCGGAGTCGACCGAGGGCAGCGTCTCGGCCGCGTGCCGGGCGCCGCTGATCACGCACGGCATGCCGAGCTGCTCCAGCAGCTCCGGCAGCGGGTCGTGCGCGTGCACGGCGACCAGGAGGACGCCGTCGACGCGGTGGGCGGTGAGGTACTGGGCGAGGCGGCGGCGCTCGCGGTCGCTGCCGACGAGGGTGAGGAGCAGCTGCATCTCGGTGTCCGCCAGGGCCGCGCCGACTCCGCGCACTATCGCGGAGAAGTACGGTTCGGCGAAGAAGCGGGTCTCGGGCTCGGGCACGACCAGCGCGATGGCGTCGGTGCGGTTGCCCGCCAGGGCGCGGGCTGCGCGGTTGGGGACGTAGCCCAGCTCGGCCACGGCTGCCTCGACCGCCTCGCGGGTCGCGTCGCTGACCCGGGGCGAGCCGTTGATGACCCGCGAGGCGGTGCCCCGGCCGACACCGGCCCGTGCCGCCACCTCTTCGAGCGTGGGCCGCCCGCCGCTCCGTGCTCGCGCTGCCGCCATGGCTGCCTCCCCGTTCCCGGTCAATTTCTCACAGCCGTAACGTCAATCCAAGTCCTGGAACGATCATCCCGGCGGGGGTACGGGCAGGGAGGTGGGAGCGCTCCCAGGAGGGCGGTGGGCCCGGGCGGGGGGGGCGGGGGGGCCCCCCCCCCCCCGCCGGCGGGGGGGGGGGGGGCCGCGGGGGGCGGGGGGGGGGGGGGGGCGCCCGGGGGGGGGGGGGGGGGGGGGGGGGCGGCCCCCCCCCCCCCCCCCCCCGCGTCAGGCGTCCGGGCCGGTCGCCGCGGGCAGCGCGTGGCGGGCGATCACCTCGCCGTACCAGTGCGCGCTGGACTTCGGCGTACGCCGCTGGGTCGCGTAGTCGACGTACACCGCGCCGAAGCGCTTCGCATAGCCGTAGCCCCACTCGAAGTTGTCCATCAGGGACCAGAGGAAGTAGCCCCGTACGTCCGCCCCGTCGGCCGCCGCCCGGCGGACCGCCTCCAGGTGGCCGTGCAGATAGGCGATCCGCTCGGGGTCGTGGACCCGGCCGTCCGCGTCCGGAGCGTCGTCGAAGGCGGCGCCGTTCTCGGTGACCATCAGCGGCAGGTCCGGGTGCTCGCGCGAGACGTCCATGAGGAGGGCGTGCAGGCCGTTCGGGTCGACCGACCAGTTCATGGCGGTGCGCGGCTTGCCCTCGGCCAGGTGGAACGCCACGTGCTCCGAGCCGGGCCACGGGGAGTGGTCGCTGCTGCCGTGGCCGTCGTTGCGGGTGTCCCCCGAGCCGTCGGCGGGCGTCGAGACGATGGTGGGCGTGTAGTAGTTGACGCCGAGGACGTCGATCGGCCGCGCGATCGCGGCCAGGTCGCCCTCGTGGATCAACTCGGGCCAGT
Organism: Streptomyces durocortorensis; assembly: GCF_016901035.1. Classification (GTDB taxonomy): domain Bacteria; phylum Actinomycetota; class Actinomycetes; order Streptomycetales; family Streptomycetaceae; genus Streptomyces; species Streptomyces durocortorensis. The sequence goes on along the minus strand of NZ_JAFEUF010000149.1, from coordinate 820 downwards.
TGACGATGCGTTCGGTGTCGGTCAGGAGGTCTTCCGGGTACGCGCCCTTCAGCATGGGCCCGGTGAAGACCCGGTTGCCCACCGCGTCGATCCGGCGGGCCGCGTCCGCGTCCGCCGCGCTGCCGGTCAGCGGGCGCACCTGGTGGAGGTTGAGGGTGACCGAGGTCTGCGCGGCAGCGGGGAGGTTGGCGCGCAGCGCCTCGGTCGCCCGGCCGTGGGCCAGGTTGAGGTGGTGGGCGGCCCGCAGCGCGGCGGCCGGTTCGGTGCGGCCGGGGGCGTGGACCCCGGAGCCGTAACCGAGGAAGGCCGAGCACCAGGGCTCGTTGAGCGTCGTCCACATCCCGACCCGGTCGCCGAGGGCGCGGGCCATGATGGCCGCGTAGTCCGCGAACCGTTCGGCCGTCGCCCGCTCGGGCCAGCCGCCCGCGTCCTCCAACTCCTGCGGCAGGTCCCAGTGGTAGAGCGTGGCGACAGGTGTGATGCCGGCCGCGAGCAGCTCGTCGACGAGCGAGCGGTAGAAGTCCAGGCCGCGTTCGATCGCGGGGCCCCGGCCGGTGGGCTGGACGCGCGACCAGGAGATCGAGAAGCGGTACGCCTGCAGGCCGAGGCGCTTCATCAGGGCGACGTCGTCGCGGTAGCGGTGGAAGTGGTCGGCGGCCACGTCCCCGGTGTCGCCGTTCAGGACCTTGCCGGGGGTGTGGCTGAACGTGTCCCAGATGGAGGGGGTGCGGCCCCGCTCGCGGGCGGCGCCTTCCACCTGGTACGCGGCGGTGGCCGTGCCCCAGAGGAAGCCGGGCGGGAAGGGGGGCGTGGCCACCGC
>NZ_JAFEUF010000148.1 GCF_016901035.1 Streptomyces durocortorensis | reverse complement strand
TGGGCCCCTGGTCGGGGGCGGGGGGGGGGGGGGGGGGGCGGCGGCGGCGGGGGCGCGAGAGGGGTCGCCGCGCCTGGGGGGTGCGCGCGCGGCGGCCGGGGCCGTCGAACTGCTCACCCCGGGCCGGGCCGCCGCCCTCATGGGGACCGCCGAATCCGGAGCCCTGGTCTTCGCCGGGCTCGCCTGTGCCGGGTTCCTGTGCTCCGCTCTCGGCAGCCAGCTCGCGCCGCTCGTCGCCCGGATCGCCGGCAGCAGTGAGCGCGCGGTGCTCGCGAGCCTCGCCCTGGTGGCGCTGGGCCTGACCCTGCTCGGCCTCACCGCGCACACGATGAGCGCCCTCGCCACAGCGGCCGCCGTCACCGGCTACGCACTGGTGTACCTCGGCCTCGGGGCCGCGGGCCCCAACGAGAACGACCTGCTGCACCACCGGGTCGACGCCTCCGGCCGCGCCACCGCCCTCTCCGTCCAGTCGCTCTCGCTGCAACTCGTCGCCGCCGGCGCAGGACTGGCCGCAGGAACCCTGCCGGCGGGGCCGCTGCCCTGGCTGCTGGCCGCCTCGGTCGTCCTGGCCGGCGCGCTGCTCTGGGTCCGCCGCGCCGCCCCGGCGAAGGTCCCGCCCGCACCCGTGCCGCACCGGGGCGGCCGGGAGCCCGGCCCCGCCGCCGTACCCGCCGGACAACTCCACGACACGCGTACCGAGGAGACCCACCCCCATGCTCGACCGACTTGATCCGCTGGTCATCGGCGAATGCGTCGCCGACATCGTCCGGCAGCCGGACCGGGCCGACCGGGTCCACCCCGGCGGCAGCCCCGCCAACGTCGCGTACGGCCTGGCCCGGCTCGGCCACGACACCACCCTGCTCACCCAGTTGGGCGCGGACGCCCACGGGCGGCTCATCCGCGACCACCTGGCCGCCGCCGGTGTCGAGATCCGCACCGACGACGCCACCGGGCCCACCCCCTCGGCCGCCGTCACCCTGGACGACCGGGGCCGTGCCACGTACGCCTTCGAGGTCGGCTGGACCCTCGGCCCGGTGGCGCTCGACCGGCCGCCGGGGCATGTGCACACCGGCTCGATCGCGGCCGTCGTCGAGCCCGGGGCCGCGACGGTCCTGGCCGCCGTGGAGTCGCTGCGGGCCGCCGCCACCGTCAGCTACGACCCCAACGTGCGGCCCGAGTTGATGGGCGACCGCGCCCCGGCCGTGGCCCGCGTCGAGTGCTGCGTGGCGCTGAGCGACGTGGTGAAGGCCAGCGACGAGGACCTGCGGTGGCTGTACCCGGACGAGGAGCCGGAGCAGGTCGCGACACGGTGGCTCGCCGCAGGACCCGCACTCGTCCTTGTCACCCGGGGCGGGGCGGGAGCGTTCGCCCTGTTCCCCGGCGGCCGGGCCGACACCGAAGCCCCGCCCGTCACCGTCGCCGACACCGTGGGCGCGGGCGACGCGTTCATGTCGGGGACGCTCCACGCGCTGGCCGCGCACGGCCTCCTCGGCCCCGGAGCCCGGGACCGGCTGCCCGCCGTGGACCGGGACACCGTCGCCGACGTCCTGCGCCACGCGGTTGCCTCCGCCGCCGTGACCGTCGCCAGGTCCGGCGCCAACCCGCCCACCGCAAACGAGCTCCGGGAGGCCCTCGGAGGTGCCCCGCCCTCAACTGACGCCTCGTCATGACCCGTTCGGCGCAGTCGAACGCACCCTCGTGAGACGTCCCGCCGTTCGTCAACCCGACGCAGTACGACAACGGGATCGGGGCAACGGGTGGCGAGGAGACGGACGGCCGAAGGCGGTACGGAGCCGGGGACGCGGGCGGGCGTCTTAGCGGCCGGGACGCGCACGGCGGTGCTGCGGAGCGTGGCGGGCTGGGTGCCGGGGGAGCCGGTCGGCAACGAACGGCTCCCCGCCGACTGGGGCGTGGACGACGCCTGGGTGCGCCGGCGCACCGGCATCGGCAGCCGGCACCGCGCCGGAGAGGGCGTCGCCACCGGCGACCTCGCCTTCGAGGCGGCCTCCCGGCTGCTGGCCCGCGCCCCGGCGGCGGGCGGGGTGGACGCGGTGGTCCTCGCCACCGCCACCCCCGACCACCTGTGCCCCGGCACCGCCCCGGCGCTCGCGGCCCGGCTCGGGCTCGGCACCGTACCGGCGCTGGACATCGCCGCCGTGTGCAGCGGCTTCGTCTACGGACTCGCCGTCTGCCACGGCCTCGTCACCTCGGGGCTCTACGAACGTGTCCTGCTGGTCGGCGCGGACGTCTACTCGACCTGGCTCGACCCCGCCGACCGCTCGGCGGGCGTCGTCTTCGGCGACGGTGCGGGCGCCGCCCTGGTGGCCGCCGGGCGCTCCGGCGACCCCGGGGAGCTGCTCGCCTTCGACCTGGGCAGCGACGGCACGGGCTACGACCTGATCACCGTCCCCGGCGGCGGGGCCCGCGCACGGGCGAGCGGGAAGCCGCCGGGCCCGGGCGACGGGTTCTTCCGGATGCGGGGCGGCACCGTCTACCAGCACGCCGTCGAGCGGATGACCGACTCCTGCCGGACCCTCCTGGACCGGGTCGGCTGGCACCCGGCCGAGGTCGACCGCTTCGTGCCGCACCAGGCCAACGCCCGGATCCTGCGCGCCGTCGCCGAGCGGGTCGGCATCGCACCGCAGCGCTGCGTCACCCATCTGGAGCGGGTCGGCAACACCGGCGCCGCCTCCATCCCGCTGGCCTTGGCCGACGCGGCGGACGGGGGCCGTCTCCGCCCCGGCGACCGGGTGCTGCTCACCGCCTTCGGGGGCGGACTCACCTGGGGTTCGGCGGCACTTCGCTGGCCGGGACCCCCCCAGACCATGTGTATGGACTCTACGGAAGGAACACAGCATGTCGCTCCCCGCTGATCAGGGCACCGAGGCCCGAGCCGGCACCGCCGTCGCGGTGACGGGGGTCGGCCTGGTGACACCCGCAGGGGCGGACGAGCACAGCTTCTGGGAGGGGCTGTGCTCCGGGCGGTCCACCGCCCGGCGGATCGAGGAACTGGCCGGTCTGCCGGTCGACTTCGCCTGTCCGGTCGAGGACATCGACCTGGACGCGGCGGTCGGCGGCCGGTCGGTGTGGCGGATGGCCCGGTTCGTGAAACTGGCCCTGGTGGCCGCCCGGCAGGCCGTCGCCGACGCCGGCCTCGACCCGGCCCGGTGGGACGGCGCCCGGGTGGGCGTGGTGCTCGGCGTGGGCGTCGGCGGCGTCTCCGTGCTCGTCGACAACGCGGCCAGGCTGGCGGCCTCGGGCCCCGACGCGGTCTCCCCGCTGCTCGTCCCGATGATGATCCCCAACGCGGCGGCGGGCGAGGTCGCCATCGCGCTGAAGGCGGGCGGCCCCAGCCTCGCCCCCGCCACCGCCTGCGCCTCCGGGGCCACCGCCGTCGCCGTCGCCCGCGACCTGCTGCTCGGCGGCAGCTGCGACGTGGTGGTGGCGGGCGGCGCGGAGTCGGTCCTGACCCCGCTGGTGGTCACCGCATTCGCCCGGATGGGCGCGCTGTCCACCCGCGCCGGCGACCCGGCGGCCGCCTCCCGCCCGTTCGCCGCCGACCGGGACGGCTTCGTGATCGGCGAGGGCGCCGCCATGCTCGTCCTGGAGCGCGAGGAGGCCGTCCGTGCCCGGGGCGGCCGCACACGAGCCCTGCTCACCGGGGCCGGCTCCAGCACGGACGCCTACCACCCCACCGCCACGGCCACCGACGGACTCGGCGCCCAGCGGGCGGTGGAAGCGGCGCTCGACCAGGCGGGCTGGACGCCGGGCGACGTCGACCACATCAACGCCCACGGCACCTCCACCCCCCTCAACGACGCCATGGAGACCACCCTCATCTCCCGGCTCTTCCCGCACCGGCCGCCGGTGACCGCGCCCAAGGGCGTCGTCGGGCACACCCTGGCGGCGGCGGGCGCGATCGAGGCGGTGGCGACCGTCCTGACGCTGGAACGTTCCGTCATCCCGCCGATCGCCAACCTGGACGCGCTCCCCGACGCCTTCCCGCTCGACTGCGTGACCAAGGAGCCCCGCCACCGGTGGGTCGGGACGGCCCTGAGCCACTCCTTCGGCTTCGGCGGCCACAACGTCGCCCTCGCCTTCCAACGCGCCTGATATACGGGGGCATTTCGGGACGGCGAGGGGTGTCCTCGCCGTTCCTTGATCGTTACTGTGTTGTGACCGTACCCACGAACGACGCGGCTCCGCCGTCCACGAACGATTTGCTGACCGCTGCTCTCTTCGGGCCGAACTTCCGCCAGGAACACGGATTCTGGCGTCGGCTGCTGACAACAGAACCGTTTCGCCGTCCCGGTGGCGGCACCGCCGACGAACGGCTCGCCCTCTCCTACCACCGGCTGCGCATCCTCAACAACGCGCTCGACAGCGGCGCGAGACTGGCCGCCGACCCCCGGGCGCTCGCCGCGCTGCACGAGTGGCTCGGCCCCGTCGACCCGGCGCTGACCACCGTGGCGGGCATCCACTACAACCTCTTCCTCGGCAGCCTCCTCGACCACGACGCGGACACCGGGCGCGACTTGTCGGACTTCCTCGCCATGCGCCGCGTGGGCACCTTCCTCTGTACGGAGGTGGCGCACGGCAACGACGCGGCGGCCGTCGAGACCACCGCGGCGTACGACCGCGAACGCGACGGCTTCGTCCTGCACACCCCGCACGCCGGGGCGCAGAAGTTCATGCCCAACACCAGCCCCGCCGGTGGCCCCAAGTCCGGTGTGGTGGCGGCCCGGTTGCTCGCCGACGGCGCCGACCACGGGGTCTTCCTCTTCCTCGCCCCGCTCACCGACGCCCACCGCGCCCTGCCCGGCGTCCGGGTGCGGCGGCTGCCCGCCCGGATGGGCTCTCCGGTCGACCACTGCCTGACCTCCTTCGACCGCTGCTTCGTCCCGCGTGACGCGCTCCTCGCCGGACAGCAGGGGCGGATCGGCGACGACGGACGCTTCCGCAGCGAAGTCCCCAACCGCAGAAGGCGGTTCCTCACCTCCATCGGCCGGGTCACCCCCGGGAAGCTCTCCATGAGCGCCTCGGCGGTCGGCTCCGCCCGGGTCACCCTGGCCATCGCCGTCCGGTACGCCGGCCACCGGATGATCTCCGGATCGCGCGCCGCCCGCCGGATCCCGGTGTACGCGCACCGCACCCACCACGGGCCGCTGGCCGGGGCGATGGCGACCGTCTACGCGATGAGCCTGCTGCACCGCAGGGCCCTGGACCGCTGGGAGTCGGCCACCGGGGCCGACCGGGACGAGGCGGAACGCCTGGTGGCCGTCGCCAAGGGGTGGATCACCTGGCAGGCCCGCGCCGTCATCGTCGAGTGCCGCGAACGGTGCGGAGCCCAGGGGCTGTTGGAGAACAACGGGATGACCGAGCTGTTCACCGGCATCGAGGGCGCGATCACCGCCGAGGGCGACAACCTCGCCGTACACGCCAAGGCCGCCGCCGAGATGCTCTTCAGCGCCACCGGCCGGGACGGGGCCGAGGACGAGGGCCCCGGTGACCTGGACGACCCCGCCTTCCTCGGCCGTCTGTTCACGGCCGTCGAGGACCACTGGTTCGCCCGTGCCCGGACGCGGATGAGCGCCGCCCCGCCAGGCGACCCGCTCGGCCGCTGGAACGCCGCGTCCTCGGCCGCGCTGCGCGGAGTCGAGGCGTACGCCTGCCGGCAGGCGGACGAGGCGTACGCCGAGGCCGTCGCCGCCACTCCCGGAGGCGAGGCGCGCGAACGGCTGACCGAACTGCGCAGGCTCTTCGCGCTCCAGTGGATCGCCCGCAACAGCGGCGACCTGCTCGCCACCGGACGGCTGACCGCCGATCAGGTCACCTTTCTGCCCGACGCGGTGGAGGAGGCGATCGCCGTCGTGGCCGGGCACACCCCCGCCCTGGTGGCGTCCTTCGCGCTCCCCGAGCGCCTGATGTCGGACTGGCCGATCGCCGGACCCCGTTACGCGGAGGTCTACGACGACCCCGAGGGGCCCTGGCACCGGGGCCGCCGCGCGGGGATCCGGGGCCGCGCGGCGGAGTTCCGGCGACCCGTCTGCGGCAGCCGGAGGCGGCCGCTGCGCGAGAAGGTGGCCGCGCTCGGCACCCGCGGGGTCCTCCTGGCGTACTGGGGAACCACCTCGATGCTCTCCCGGTGGTTCGAGAAGCCGCAGGTGAGCGTAGACGAATCGGTTCGCCGGAAGGCGTAACCGGAAGATCGTCATCCAGTTACTTCGAGCGGTGGGTCACCGCGTTCAACTGACCCGCCACTCAGCAGGAAGCCGACCGGACGCCGAAGAGAGGAACCACCATGAAGACCATTCACCCCAAGATCACCGAGGTGCTGACCGGGACGTTCAAGGTGCCCGCCGCCGAGATCCTGCCGGAGTCCACCATGGACAGCCTGGAGATGGACTCCCTCGCGGTCGCCGAGTTCGCCGTCATCATCAAGGAGACCCTGGGCGTCGACGCCGACTCCGAGAAGCTCTACAAGGACGCCACGCTGGCCGACATCTCCGCGTACATCGACGCGGCCGTCGGCAGCGCGGCGGCCGAGGCGACGGTGCCGGTGAGCAACACCCGATGAAGCGACCCGCCATCGCCGTGACGGGACTGGGGATGATCACCCCGGTCGGCCACACCACCGACACCACCTGGGACGGAGTCCGCGCCGGGGTCTCGCCCGCCCGCACCGTACCCGAACTGCAGGGCTGCGCCGTCGACTTCGCCTGTACGGTCTCCGGCATCGACCTCGACGACGCCGTCGGCGGCCGGACCGCGTTCCGGATGGGCCGGTACGTCAAGTTCGCCCTCCTGGCCGCCCGGGAGGCGGTCGCCGACGCCGGGCTCGACCCGGAGCGCTGGGACGGCGCCCGGGTCGCCGTCGTGGTCGGCACCAGCAGCGGAGGATCCGCCGGCCTCACCGAACAGGCCGTCGCCCTGGAGCGCCGCGGCCCCGAGGCCACCTCGCCCTCGGGCATCCTGCTGACCATCCCGAACATGCCCGCGGCCGAGATCGCCATCGCGATGAAGGCCACCGGCCCCAGCCTCGCCCCGTGCACGGCCTGTTCGTCCGGGGTGACCGCCCTGTCGGTGGCCCGGGACATGCTGACGCTGGGCCAGTGCGACATCGCCGTCGCCGGGGCCACCGAGTCGATCGTGTTCCCGGTCGCCATGACCGGCTTCGCCCGCTCCGGCGCGGCGGCACCGCGGGACGGCGACCCCGCCCGCCTCTGCCGCCCCTTCGCCGCCGACCGGGCCGGACTCGTCATGGGCGAGGGCGCGGCGATCATGGTCCTGGAGCGGGCCGAGGAGGCCCGCGCCCGAGGAGCCTCCCCGCGAGCGCTGATCGCGGGGACCGGGGCCACCACCGACGCCCACCACCCCACCAGCCCGCACCCCTCCGGAGAGGTCGCGCGGGCAGCCGTCGACGCCGCGCTGCGCGACGCGGGCTGGCAGCCCGAGGACGTCGACCACGTCAACGCGCACGGGACGTCGACCCCCCGGGGCGACGCCACCGAGGCCGCGTTGATCAGCCGGGCCTATCCGCACCGGCCGCCCGTCACCGCCCCCAAGGGCGTACTGGGCCACTGCATGGGAGCGGCCGGCGCCATCGAGGCGGGCCTGACGATCCTCACGCTCCAGCACGGGGTGATCCCGCCGATCGCGAACCTGGACGCCCCCGAGCCCGGGTTCGCCATCGACTGCGTCACCAAGGTCCCGCGCGAGGTGCCCGTACGACGGGCCGTCAGCCACTCCTTCGGCTTCGGCGGCCAGAACGCGGTGATCGCCCTCCGGGCTCCGTAATCCGTACGGCATCCGCTTGGCCGGTGCGGCGGGGCCGATCCCGTGCCGTACCGGCCCCGCGGACTGTGACCCACCGCACCGCGTCTGATCTGCGCGAACACGCGTGATAACTTGCCGGGGCCAGTCGAACCCCAGCGACGGGGTCAGGGAATCCGGTGCGAATCCGGAACTGACGCGCAGCGGTGAGGGGGACGGGCGGGGCCACGGCCACTGGAGCGCACGCATGCTCCGGGAAGGCGTCCCGCCCGGACGAACCCGAGTCCGAAGACCTGCTGGCGCCCGCGCCCCCACCGGGGCACGGGAACCGTACGACGGGCTCCGCGACAGGGCCCAGAGACGCAGAGGTCCTCCGTGCTGCCCATGGCCACGCCCGCTCCGATACGTACCGCCGCCCTGCTCGCGGCGGGACTCCTCCTGCTGACCGCCTGCGGCACGGGCGGGAGCACCGGGGCCGCCGACGGGAAGAAGACCGAAGGCTTCCCGCTCACCCTGAAGAACTGCGGGCGCACCGTCACGGTGAAGGCCCCGCCCCAGCAGGCCGTCTCCGTCGACCAGGGCTCGACCGAGATCCTGCTCTCGCTCGGCCTCGCCGACCGGCTGGCCGCCACCGCCACCTGGACCGACCCGGTCATGAAGGGGCTGGAGAAGGCCAACGCCGGCGTCGAGCGGATATCGGAGAACCGGCCCTCATCGGAGAAGGTCCTCGACAAGGAGCCCGACTTCCTCAGCGCCTCCTTCGCCTCCACCCTCGCCAAGGGCGGCGTCGCGCCCCGCGAACAGTTCGAGAAGCTCGGCGTCCCCACCTACATCTCGCCCGCCGACTGCACCGGCAAGGACAACAGCGGCGGCGGCGACGGAGCCCGTACCGCGCCGCTGACCATGGACAGCGTCTACACCGAAGTACGCGAACTGGCCCAGGTGTTCGGCGTCCCCGAGCGCGGCGAAAAGCTGGTCGACAAGCTCCGGGCGCGGGTGGACAAGGCCACCGCCGGCGTCGACGCCTCCGACGCGTCGCTCCTCTACTGGTTCTCCGACTCCAAGGCCCCCTACCTCGCGGGCTGTTGCGGCGCCCCCGGCGTCATCACCGGGGAACTCGGCGCGAAGAACGTCTTCGACGACACCCACGACGAATGGCCCCAGATCGGCTGGGAGACCGTCGCCGACCGCAACCCCGACGTCCTGGTCATCGGCGACCTGACCCGTACGACGCAGACTGCCGAGAGCGCCGGGAAGAAGATCGAGTTCCTGGAGTCCAACCCGGTCACGAAGACGATGGACGCCGTCAAGAACCGCCGGTACGTGCTGCTCAGCGGCCAGGCGATGAACCCCACCATCCGGACCGTCGAGGGCCTGGAGCGCGTCGCGGCCGGGCTGCGCGACTTCGGGCTCGCGGGGTGAGCACGGACAGCCGTACGGTCGGCAAGCAGGCCGAAGCGTCGCCCGCCGCCGCCCGCCTCGACGCCCCCGCCCGGTTCGGCCGCCCGCTCGTCGCGCTGCTGTGGGCCGGAGGGGCCCTCCTGCTGCTGCTCTCCGTCGCCCTCGCGGTGACGATCGGGCCCGCCCGGATCTCCGTGCCCGACGTCTGGTCCGCCGTCGCCGCCCACCTCGGGCTCGGCGACTCGGACCTCAGCCCGATCCGGGACGGCATCATCTGGAACCTCCGCATGCCCCGGACCCTCCTGGCCGCGGTGTGCGGCGCGGGGCTCGCGGTGTGCGGCACGGTGATGCAGTCCCTGCTGCGCAACCCGCTCGCCGACCCGTTCCTCCTCGGCGTCTCCTCCGGGGCCTCCACCGGCGCGGTCGTGGTGGTCGTCCTCGGGGTCGGCGGGGGAGCGGTGTCGCTGTCGGCCGGGGCGTTCGTCGGGGCGCTCGCCTCCTTCGCCCTGGTGCTGCTGCTCAGCCACACCCTGGGCGGCTCCACCGACCGGGTCGTCCTCTCCGGCGTCGCCGCCATGCAGCTCTTCTCCGCCCTCACCTCCTTCGTCGTGATGACCTCCGCCGACGCCGAGCAGACCCGGGGCGTGCTCTTCTGGCTTCTCGGCTCGCTCAGCGGCGTCGGCTGGAGCGAGGTCGTCCTCTGCTCCGCCGTCCTCGCCCTCTGCCTGGTCATCTGCCTGGCCCACGCCCGTACGCTCGACGCCTTCGCCTTCGGGCAGGACGCCGCCGCCGCGCTCGGCGTGCACGTCGCCCGCACCCGGATCGTCCTGCTGTGCACCACCGCCCTGCTGACCGCCGCCCTGGTCAGCGCGGCCGGGGCGATCGGCTTCGTCGGCCTGGTCCTGCCGCACGCCGCCCGCGCCCTCACCGGCTCCGGACACCGGCGGCTCCTCCCGGTCACCGCGCTCGCCGGGGCCGTCTTCCTGGTCTGGGTCGACACCCTCGCCCGGACCGTCCTCGACCCGCAGGAGGTGCCGGTCGGCGTCGTCACCGCACTGATCGGCGTCCCCGCCTTCGTCGCCGTCCTGTACCGCACGCGGAGCACACCATGAGCCTCGTCAAGAACGCCGGCCTGCGCGCCGACCGCGTCGGCCGGGAGGCGGGCGGCCGGCTCATCCTCGACGGCGTGGCCATCGACCCGCCGCCCGGCTCCACCGTCGGGCTGCTCGGCCCCAACGGCTCCGGCAAGTCCACCCTGCTGCGGATCCTCGCGGGCCTCCTCGCCCCGGACACCGGCGTCGTCACCCTCGACGGCGACCCGCTCGCGGACCTCGGCCGCCGTACCGTCGCCCGCCGGATCGCCGTCGTCGACCAGCACGCGGTGACCCAGGTCGACCTCAGCGTCCTGGACGTCGTACGCCTCGGCCGCATCCCGCACCGGCGGGCCTGGTCGGCCCCGGACCGCACCGACGACGACGCCGTCGCCGACGCGCTGCGCCGCACCGGGCTCACCGACCACGCCGGGCAGTCCTGGCACACCCTGTCCGGCGGCGAGCGCCAACGCGTCCAGATCGCCCGCGCCCTGGCCCAGCAGCCCCGCGAACTCCTCCTGGACGAACCGACGAACCACCTCGACATCCAGCACCAGCTGGACCTGCTCGCCCTGGTCGCGGACCTGCCCGTCACCAGCGTCGTCGCGCTGCACGACCTCAACCTCGCCGCGATGTTCTGCGACCGGATCACCGTGATGAAGGCCGGCCGGGTCGTGGGGGGGGGGCCCCCCCCCCCGGGGCGGGCCCCCCCCCCCCCCCCCCTCGGCGACTCAGCCGAGCCGGGACACGGCGTAGGCCTCGATCGCGTCCCGCTGGTACTCCGCCAGCCCCGGGGCGATGGCCTCGTACGCCGAGCGCCAGTCCTCGTTCTCCACGCAGGATCGCCCGATCGCCCGGTACTCGTCGGCCGACACGGCGTGCAGGGACGTGAGCGCCCGGTACTGCGCGTCGATCTCGGCCTGCACAGGCTGCGCGTCCGCAGGGGCGCCGCCGGCCATGTGCTCGGCCAGCCGGATCATCAGCGCCGTGCGCTCGCGCTGTCCCGCCTCGACCTCGGCCGGGGTCATGGCGGCCGCCCGTCGGTCGGCCTCCTCGGCGAGTCCGGGGAAGTCGCGCAGATTTCCCTCGTACTGACCGGGCTGAACGCCCTCGAACAGGTTCTCCGGTCGGTTGATCGCGGTCATGGGCCTACCGTCCTTTCTGGACTGTTCCAGCTCGGCGATCGTGCGGGAGACGGTCCCGGCCAGGGCGTCCAGCCGGTCCCGCTCCGAGAGCAGCCGCAGATGGTGGCCCCGCAGGGCCTCCACCGTGTCGACCTGCGCGGCCAGGACCCTGCCGATCTCCGGCAGCCCGACGCCCAGTTCCCGCAGGACGAGGATCTGCTGCAGCAGCAGAAGCTGGTGCTCCTCGTAGTAGCGGTGGCCGTTGGAGCCGATCCGGGCCGGCGGCAGCAGACCGATCTCGTCGTAGTGCCGCAGGGTCCGGGCGGTCACCCCCGACATACGGGCGACCTCGGAGATCGGCCAGTCCATCGCCACTCCCTCGCTCCCTTCACGAGCACGCCCTCACGAGCACGCCCTCACGAGCCTCACCGGGGCCGGTTTCTCCGGCCCTGGTCAGGACCGTAGAAGCTGCCGCAGCGGCAACTTCAAGCCCGGAGCCGCGCCGGATCCAGGCCGGTCGGGCTCAGCAGTCGCCCTCCTCGACGGCGATGGAGAGACTGACCTCGACGCTCGTCAGCGCCGATTCCGGTTCCGGCGGCGTCACGCTCAGGCAGAACGTGGCGTCGACGTCCGTCGCCGTCACCTCGAACCGGTCGACGGAGGCGGGCGCGTCCTCGTGGTAGGGATCGTTCGCTTCCTCGACGGACACCACGCCGCCGATCGAGGGGCCTTCGCCGCTCTCCTCCAGCGCGTCGCGGATCATGCTCTCGTAACCGCCGGCCCACGAACCCACGGTCTGCGGCGTCGCCTCCAGGTTCCGGACGGCCACGTTCACGGCGTCGCGCAGCTCGCCCGCGCTCCACGATGAGCTCGCGTGGAGGTAGTACATGCCCCCGGCGGCGAACAGCAGGGATCCGATGATGAGGCCCGCCCCGACCGGATTTCTCGGGTTGTAGACATAGCGACTTGTTCCCCAGTTCGAGCGGACGAGTATCGGCTCGTCCATCGGCTCGTCGTTCTGGTCCTTGCCCATGCCCGGGAGCCTAGTTGTCGGTCGTTCCCGGCCTTCGGGGCGGTGTGCGACGCCCCTGCGCGATCTCTTCGCCGCAAGTAGGGCAACGATCACCGCCCGGTGCGCGTCTGATCAAGCGTGATGGATTTTCCTGAGTCCCCGGACTCCGATGACAGCCACGACGACGATGACGCGAGCGTCCGCCCCGGCCCGTGGTGGCGCCATGCGCTGTGGGTGGCGGCCGTCACCGCCGCCGGAGTGGCGCTCGGCTGGGTGGGCGCCCTGTTCCGGATCGGACCGGAGGAGTTCGGCCTGCCGCCCGCTGCTCCGGGAGACCTCTGGCCCTACTTGCTCGCCTGGACCGCGATCGGCCTGGCCCTCGCCGCCGTGCTGCGGTTCGTGGCGGCCAGGGTTCCGGTATACGAACCGGAGACGGCCCTCATCGGGGCCGTCCTGATCGGTACGCGTCTCACGCTCGGCTGGCGGCCGGAGCCCCTGGAAGTCGCCGGTCTGGCCGGGGCCGCGCTGCTGCTGGTGGTCCTCTGGTGCGCCGTCGCCCTGCGCGGGGCGGCCGTCGTGCGACGGTCCGAGGAGGCCTCCCGCCCGGTCTAGGGCAAGTCGGCGGCGGCTCGCCGGGCCCCGGGACACGCCGACCGGGGGGCCGGGGATACGTCAGGCTCGCGGGCACACTGGGACAGCCCCCGCATCCCCGTACGAAGGAGCGTCCAGTGGCCCTCACCCGTGAAGAGCGCGAACAGTTCCTCGCCGAACCCCATGTCGCCGCACTCGCCGTCGCGTCGGGGGAGGGCGACCGGGCTCCGCTCAGCGTGCCCATCTGGTACGAGTACGAGGCGGGCGGCGATGTTCGGATCCTCACCGGCCGCACCTCGCGCAAGGCCGAACTGATCGCCGCGGCGGGCCGGTTCACGCTGCTGGTCGACCGGCTGGAGCCGACCATCCGTTACGTCTCCGTAGAGGGGCCCGTCGTCGACACCCGCCCCGCCACGCGCGCCGACCTGGAGCACGTGTCGGCGCGCTACCTCCCGGCCGAGAAGGTCGCCGGTTACGTGGAGTTCGCCTGGGAGAACCACGGCGAGCAGGTGGTGATCACCCTGCGCCCCGAGCGCTGGGTCAGCTCGGACCTCGGCCAGGTCTGAGCCCCGGCCACGCGGCGGGGCCGCCTCAGGCCCGGCCGTGCGACCGCCACCCGGAAAGCCCCCGCCGTGCGCCCACACACGGGTGAGGCCCTGGCCCGGCCGGGGCCTTCCACGTGTGGCGACGCCGACACGGGGGAGGCGTGCCCCATGCGCTCCTGGACCTTTGACGACATGCCCGACCTCGGCGGCACCACCGCCGTGGTCACCGGCGCCAACAGCGGCATCGGCGCGGTGACCGCCCTCGTGCTGGCCCGCTCCGGCGCCCGTACCCTTCTCGCGTGCCGCGACCCGGAGCGCGGCCGGCGTGCCGTGGACGCAGTGCGCCGGGCCGCCCCCGGCTCGGACGTACGGCTCGTCCGCCTCGACCTGGCCGATCTGAGCAGCGTGGCCGAGGCCGCCGAGGTCATCGCGAAGGAGGCCGACGAGCGGCTCGACCTGCTGGTGAACAACGCCGGGGTGATGGCCCTGCCGCCCCTGCGTACCGCGGACGGTTTCGAGATGCAGTTCGGCACCAACCACCTGGGCCACTACGCCCTGACGCTCCGGCTGCTCCCGGTCCTCGGGGTCCAGGGCCCGGCGCGCGTGGTGACCCTCTCCTCGCTCGGCCACCGCATCGGCCGCATCGATCTCGACGACCTCAACGCCGAGCGCTCGTACAGCAAATGGGGGGCCTACGGCCAGTCCAAGCTCGCCAATCTCCTGTTCACCAACGAGCTGGACCGGCGGGCCCGCGCCGCCGGCCGGGACCTGCTCGCCCTGGCGGCCCATCCCGGACTCTCCGCGACGGAGTTGGGGCAGGCCGGGCCGCGTCTCGCCGGGCGGAACTGGGCCGCGAAGCTGGAGCGGACCTCGCGGCTGTACACCCAGCCGGCCTCGGCGGGCGCCCTGCCCGTCCTGTACGCGGCGACGCTGCCCGACGCCCCGGGCGGCTCCTACTACGGCCCCTCCCGCCTCGGCGAGACCCGGGGAGCACCCGCCCCCGCCCGGAAGTCGCACCGCGCCCAGGACACCGCCATGGCAAGGGCGTTGTGGGACGAGTCGGCCCGGCTGACCGGGCTGGACGCCGACGCCGTATGACGGGCCCCCGGGGCCGCGCGAGAACACGTCGTGCGGCCCCGGGGCGCGTTGTCCGGAAGGGGCAGGAGGCGAAAAGCCCGGTGCCCGGCAGGCGTACGTACCTGCCGGGCACCGGGCTTCGTACCGTACGAGCGCGCCGGGGTCAGACCGCCGGGGCCGGGTAGGTCGGGTACTCCACCCCGGAGACGTGCTGGACGACCCGGATGACCTGGCACGAGTAGCCGAACTCGTTGTCGTACCAGAGGTAGAGGATCGCGTTGTCGCCGTCGACCTTGGTCGCGCCCGCGTCGACGATCGAGGCGTGGCGCGAGCCGATGAAGTCGCTGGAGACCGCGTCGGGCGCGCTGATGAAGTCGATCTGGCGCTTGAGCGGCGAGGCCAGCGACACGTTGCGGAGGTAGTCGAGGACCTCCTCGCGGGTGGTCTCGCGCTCCAGCCGCAGGCTGAGGATGGCGATCGAGACGTCCGGCACCGGGACGCGGATCGAGCTGCCGGTGATCGGCGCCTTCAGCTCGGGGAGCGCCTTGGCCACGGCCGAGGCGGCCCCGGTCTCGGTGATGACCATGTTGAGCGCCGCCGACCGGCCACGGCGGTCGGAGCCGTGGTAATTGTCCAGCAGGTTCTGGTCGTTGGTGTACGAGTGGACGGTCTCCACGTGGCCGCGCAGCACGCCGTACTCGTCCGCCATCGCCTTCAGCGGCGGGACGATCGCGTTGGTCGTGCAGGACGCGCAGGACAGGATCCGCTCGTCCGGCTTGACCGTGTCGTGGTTGACGCCGTGCACGATGTTGGGGACGTCGCCCTTGCCCGGCGCGGTGAGCACGACCTTGGCGATGCCCGGCTGGAGGTGCTTGGAGAGGCCCTCGCGGTCGCGCCACCGGCCGGTGTTGTCGATCAGGATGGCGTCCTTGATGCCGTACGCCGTGTAGTCGACCGTCGTCGGGTCGTCCGAGTAGATCATCCGGATCTCGTTGCCGTTGGCGATGATCTTGCTGTTGGCCTCGTCGACGGTGATCGTGCCCTGGAACTGGCCGTGGATCGAGTCGCGCCGCAGCAGCGAGGCGCGCTTGACGATGTCCTGGCCGGAGCCCTTGCGGACGACGATGGCGCGCAGGCGCAGGCCGTTGCCCGAACCGGCCTTCTCGATGAGCAGGCGGGCGATGAGCCGTCCGATGCGGCCGAAGCCGTAGAGCACGACATCGCGCGACTCGCGCCGCTCGATCTTGTTGTCGCCGGTCGCCCCGGCGACGGCCTCCGCGGTGAACTCCTCGATGGAGAGCCCGTGGCCGTCGGCCCGGTACGTCGCGGCCAGCATGCCCATGTCGATCTGGGAGGGGCCGAGATCGAGTGTCGTCAGAGCCTTCAGGAAGGGCATCGTGTCGGTGACCGAGAGCTCCTCGCCCGCGATCTGCCGGGCGAAGCGGTGGGTCTTGAGGATGCTGACCACCGACTTGTTCACCAGGGAGCGGCTGTGCAGCAGGACGTTCACGTCCTGCTCGCGGTGCAGCTTCCCGATGATCGGGATCATCGACTCCGCGATCTCCTCGCGGTGCATCCAGTTGGTGAACGAGTCGTCATTGACAGTCACAAGTTTATCTTTCGAGCTAGGCGGCGCTCATATGGTAACCGGCCGCATCGGCGCTCCTTCGGGCGGTGTCCTACCTGCGGGTAAACCTCGGGCCTGGGCTGCGCAATCGGGCGCGCGTGCGATGGCTCATACCAGAGTGGGACGGATGGCGGGCAAGTTCGACAACTGGCCGTCGCGCATACGTCATTGACGACTACCGTGTGTGCCCGGTGATCAACGGTGGGCTCATGACGTTCGGGCCTGCCCGACCGATGACCCGCGCCTGACCGACCACCGTAGGGGCCACCGCATGGACGCCGGCACGACCGCCGATCCCCGGTGCCCCCTGTATCGAGGACGCTGATGTCTCAACTTCGCGCACCCGACGCGCGACCGGACCGCCGTGAAGGCGGGCGGCACGGCCGCCCCGGCACGCGCGGCCACTCGGCCCCGAGCAGGCCGCGCGCCGCAGGGCCTTCCCCCGACGCCCGCATCCGGCCCCAGCTGCTGCGGACCGCGCTGCTCCCGGCCGTCGCCGCGGTGCTCAGCGGAGCCGCAGCGGTCATCTTCACCGTCCGCGCCGGAGGCGTCGGCTCCTCGCCCAGCCTCTGGGCGGCGCTCGGCGGATCGGGCGCCCTGGCCGTCGCCGCCGTCGCGGCCGCCTACCTCGGCGCCAACCGGGTGGCGGGCCAGGTGCTCGACCGGGCCCTCGCGCTCCGGCGCGCCAGCGCCCAGGGCCAGGCCGAGCTGCAACGGGTGATGGAACAGCTCCGCAACGGCGAGGCCGTCGCCGCCCGGCGGCCGGCACAACCCCCGGCCCCCGGGGCCGACGCCTTCGACCTGCTCGGACAGGAGATGGCCCGGGCCCAGGAAGCCTCCGTCGCCGCCGTCGTCCAGGCCTCCCAGCTCTTCAGCAGCGCCGGCAACGAACAGAAGGTCGAGGTCTTCGTCAACCTCGCGCGACGGCTGCAGTCCCTCGTCCACCGCGAGATCCAGATCCTCGACGAGCTGGAGCACGAGGTCGAGGACCCCGACCTCCTCAAGGGCCTCTTCCACGTCGACCACCTCGCCACCCGGATCCGCCGCCACGCGGAGAACCTCGCCGTTCTCGGCGGGGCCGTCTCCCGGCGGCAGTGGAGCAACCCGGTCACCATGACCGAGGTGCTCCGCTCGGCCATCGCCGAGGTCGAGCAGTACCCCCGGGTCAAGCTCGTCCCGCCGATGGACGGCACCCTGCGCGGCCACGCCGTCGCCGACGTGATCCACCTGCTGGCCGAGCTGGTCGAGAACGCCACGGTGTTCTCCGCCCCGCACACCCAGGTGCTGCTGCGCGTCCAGCACGTCACCGCCGGGCTCGCCCTGGAGGTGGAGGACCGCGGTCTGGGGATGCCGGACCACGAGCAGAAGCGGATGAACGCCCTGCTCTCCGACCCCGACCAGGTCAACGTCGCCCATCTCCTCCAGGACGGCCGGATCGGCCTGTTCGTCGTCTCGGCCCTGGCCCGCCGCCACGGCATCGCCGTCCGTCTCCAGAGCAACATCTACGGCGGTACGCAGGCGGTGCTGGTCCTTCCGCAGGCGCTGCTCGGGGCCGATCCCGACGCCCCGCCGTCGCCCGACGCCGTGCCCGTACCGCCTCCCGGCGCCGTGCACCGGCCGCCCGTCGAGGCCGCGGCCACCGGCGCCCCGCCCCAGACCGGCACGCCCAGGTCCCCGGCCCCGATGCCCGGGGCCCAGGCAGCCGAGCCCCGGACGCCGACGGCCCGGGCATCCGCGCCCCAGGGGGCCGCGGGCGTTCCGCACCAGGCGCCCGGCCACGGGCCGAGCGCCCGCCCGCAACCGCCCACGGGCGAGGCCCCGCCCCTCCCGCTGCGCGC